>PLYQ01000218.1 GCA_003153415.1 Rhodospirillales bacterium
CTCCAGCGTGCCCTCGGCGTGGGCCACAAGCGGCACTGAAAGCAGAGTGGTCGCGGCCACGAAGCCGCCCAGCGTGGAACGTCGCGTGATCGTCATGTCATGTCTCCCCGTTTTGATTCCCCAGACAAATTAGGCATGGCGCGCAGGAATTTCTCGGTTTGCTCCGCGCCACGGCGCATGTGATCGGCGACTTCCAGACGAAGGACCGCGAGATCGTTGCCGAGTGCTGCGATGATGTAGCTGTCGTGACTGTCGCGGCGCGGTCCGCGGCGGCCATGCGCGCGATGGTGGGCGGCCCAGTAGAGCTGCAGGCGGCCGCGCAGGCCGTGCCAGGCGCGCTGCAACAGGCGATGGCCGCTCGCCTCGTAGACCAGCCCGTGCAGTTCCAGCTCGGACAGGATACTGGCGCGATCGTCGCCGGCGTCGATAGTGGCGATCAGCGCTGCGTTGCGGCGGTTGAGTTCGGCGCGGAAGCGATCGTCACGGCGCGCCCAGACCTGCTCGAAAGCGAAAGTCTCGAGCGCGGTGCGCAGCGAATAGATCTCGTGGACGTCGTCGACCGACAGCGGCGCGACATGCGTGCCGGTATAGGGCACCGTCACCACCAGACCTTCCTCAATTAGCTGACGCAACGCCTCGCGCAGCGGCCCGCGACTGACGTCGAAGCGTTCCGACAGGGCCGTCTCGACCAGCGGCGCCCCGGGCGCGATGTCGCCCGCCAGGATGGCGGCGCGCAGGCGCTCGGCGACATGGGCGCGCAAGGTGCTCTTCGGCACCGGGTCCAACCCAGGCATCGCATCGTTCGTGGAGAGGTCGGATAACGCCAAATCGTCCCCAATCTGGCCAATCGTCGATTGTCGACAATCTGGCACGCAAGCTGGTCTCGCGGCAAGCCACGACCACCATCAAGGCTAAGGCTGAGGCTTAGTAGGTCTTGTAGCCCAGGAACTTACCCGACATGGCGATCTTCACCCGGTCGCCCTTCTGGTCGGGCTNNCATGATGCCGTCGCCGAATTCCTCCTGGATCAGTTCCTTCCAGGTCGTGCCGTAGACCTGCACCAGCTCGTAGAAGCGGTAGATCAGCGGGTCGGTCGGCGGCACCTGGGGCAGCGAGCCGCGGTAGGGCACTTCCTGCAGCAGCAGCACCTCTTCCTTGCCCAGCCCGAACAGCTTGCCGGCCTTGGTCGCCTGGTCCTTGGTCATCTTCATCTGGCCCATGCAGGCGGCGGTGACGATGATCTTCGAGGCGCCGCCGACCTTCTTGGCGATCTCGTCCCAGGTGAGTTCCTTCATCCGCTTGGCGGACAAGATCTTCTCGGTGACTTCGGCGCGCTTCATTGTCTTCTCCCGGTTGTTAGTGGCACCACTTCGGCCGGCGGATTGACCGCCGCCAGACCCGGCTTCACCAGCTTCAGCCGGCGCGGGTCGTAGCCGTGCTCAGCGATCTCCTGGTCGAAGGCCCTGGAGCGGTTGACTAGGAACTCCACCAGATGATTGCGGATGGCATAGTACTGCGGATGGCGATGCAGGTCGTTCCGGTGCCGCTCGTTCCTGGGCATGGTGTTGACCACGATTTCGGCGATCTTCGCACCCGGCCCGTTGGTCATCAGCACGATCCTATCGGCCAGCAGGATCGCCTCGTCGACGTCGTGGGTGATCATGAACACGGTCTGGTTGGTGGCGGCGCAAATGCGCAACACCTCGTCCTGCAGCATGCCGCGGGTCAGCGCATCGAGCGCGCTGAACGGCTCATCCATCAGCAGCATCTTGGGCTGGATCGACAGCGCGCGCGCGATGCCGACCCTTTGCTTCATGCCGCCCGAGAGCTGGGCCGGTCGCTTGCCCTCCGCGCCCGTCAATCCGACCAGCTCGATGAATTTGGCGGCGTGGTCGCGGACCTTGGCGCGATCCCAGGATGGCCAGCGCGAGGTCACGGCAAAGGCGATGTTGCCCATCACCGTAAGCCAGGGCAGCAGGGCATGGCCCTGGAAGATCACGGCGCGGTCGAGGCTGGGTCCATCGATCTCGCGGTTGTCGACGATCACCGCGCCTTCGGTCGGCTGGTCGAGTCCGGCCAGCACGTTCAGGATGGTGGTCTTGCCGCAGCCGGAATGGCCGATCAGGCAGCAGAACTCAGCCCTATCGACGCCGAACCACAGATCCTCGAAGACCGGCGTCTGGCCCGAATCGCCGAAGCGGCGGGACAAGCCCTCGACGCTGATGAGCGGACGCTGCTGCTGTTGCATTGTCGCGGCCTACTCCGGATAGGTCACGAGCTTGGCGAGCCAGGCCAGTACCTGGTCGAGCACCAGCCCGACCAGGCCGATCAGCAGGATCGCGGTGATGATGTTGGCGATCGAGAGGTTGTTCCACTCGTTCCACACGAAGTAGCCGATGCCGGTGCCGCCGACGAGCATCTCGGCCGCCACGATGACCAGCCAGGCGATGCCGACAGAGATGCGCATGCCGGTCATGATGGTGGGCGCCGCCGCCGGCAGGATGACCTTGAAGGCGGTGCGGAACGGCCCGACCTCGAGCGTACGCGACACGTTCAGCCATTCCTTGCGCACACCCGCCACGCCGAAGGCGGTGTTGATCAGCATCGGCCATACCGAGCAGATGAAGATCACGAAGATCGAGGAGATGGCCGAGTCCTTGATGGTGTAGAGCGCGAGCGGCATCCAGGCGAGCGGCGACACCGGCTTCAGCACCTGGATGAAGGGATCGAGCGCACGATAGACCAGCGGCGACATGCCGATCAGGAAGCCGAGCGGCACCGCCACGAGGGCCGCCAGCGCGAAGCCCAGCAGCACGCGGCCCAGCGAATAGGCGAGCTGGATGCCGATGCCCTTGTCGTTGGAGCCGCGGATGTAGAACGGATCGAGCAGGTGCTTCCACAGGGTGGCACCGACGTCGGCCGGGGTCGGCATCGCCGACTTCGAGCCCGTCGCCGCCGCGACGCCCACCAGCTTGGCGTATTCGGGATCGACGGCTGCCGTGCCGCTGCCGGCCACGGGCTGGGTCGCGATCTGCCAGAGCCCGACGATGGCGGCGAAGATCAGCAGCGACAGCAGGGCCGCGCGCAGGCGAAGCGAGTTCTTGAACGCCGCCACCGCCTCAGGTCCGCTTGATCGCGAAGCTGTCGATGTAGGCCTGCGGCTTGCTGGGGTCGAAGGTCTTGCCCATCACCACGATGGTCTTTTTGGACGGATCGGGTGGCGTGAGGCCCATCTCCTTCATCATGTTGGCGGTGTCGGTGGCGAGAAACACGTCGGCCGCCACCTTGGCGTAGTCGACATCGGCCTTGAGCTGACCCCAGCGCTTCATCTGCGTCAGGATCCAGATCGCGAACTGGTTCCACGGGAACGGGTCGAAATCGATGCGCTTGGGATCCTTCTTCACATTGCCCAGGCCGTCGGCGTAGGTGCCGGTCAGGATCTGCTCGAGCACGGTCTCGGGTTGGTTGAGATAGTTGGTGGGCGCGATCGCCTTGGCGATCTCCTTGCGGTTCTCGGCCTTGGAGGCGAAGGCCGTCGCCTCGATGATCGCCTTCAGGAGCGCGCGATAGGCGTTGGGGTTTTGGCCAGCGAATTCCTTGCTGACCGTGAAGGCACAGCACGGATGGCCGTCCCACAGCTCCTTGGTGAGAAGGTGGATGAAGCCGACGCCGTCATAGACTGCGCGCTGGTTGAAGGGATCGGGACCGAGGAAGCCGTCGATGTTGTCGGCGCGCAGGTTGGCGACCATTTCCGGCGGCGGCACCGAACGGATCGAGATGTCCTTGTCGGGATCGAGCCCATGCTCGGCCACGTAGTAGCGCAGCAGATAATTGTGCATGGAGTAGTCGAAGGGCACGGCAAACTTGAAGCCCTTCCAGTCCTTCGGATCGCGCTTGTCCTTGTGCTTGACCGCAAGCGTGATCGCCTGGCCGTTGATGTTCTCGATCGCCGGCATGGTCCACGGCACCGGGTTGGAGCCGACGCCGAGCGAGATGGCGAGCGGCATCGGCGAGAGCATGTGGGACGCGTCGTATTCCTTGGCCAGCGACTTGTCGCGGATCACCGCCCAGCCGGCCGTCTTGACCACTTCGACGTTGAGCCCGTGCTTGGAATAGAAGCCCATCGGATGGGCCATGATGATGGGCGTGGCGCAGGTGATCGGAATGAAGCCGACCTTGAGGTCCTTCTTCTCCGGTGCCCCGCCCTGGGCGAAGGCCTCGCGCGCCACCCCGAGCGGCAGCACCGACGAGATGGCGGCCATCGCGGTCGACGCACCGACCGTCCTCAGAAACAGCCGACGCTGGGCGTCGACCGGAAAGACCGCACGCAGGACGGCGGCATCGACCACCCGGTTCCACTGCGCTTCCTCACCGGCCGGGATGGCCGCGGCGGTCGGCATGGCCTCCGCCGTCAGGCGCGTGTGGTCGGCCTCGGCGTGGGCCCCGCCGCAGCTGCACCTTGGTGCCAAAAGACTCTTGGGGTCGAACGGATCCCGGAACATCGACATTTTGCCTCCCTGCGCTTTGGCGCGCTTGGAAGCCTTTGCAGGCAAGCTGCATGCCAAGGATTGAGAAAAAGCCGAAAAATGCCCAATTGGCGGGCAAAAACGCCCGATTCGTTCTGCGGAATTCTGCGACTCGAATCTGAGCGCTGGGGATTAAATTGATGGAATCGCTGACTCTTTTCACAATTCAAGCCCGATTTCTTATTGCATGGGGAGTCACCCTTATGGCAGGCTACAGCTTGTGGGTTGTTGGGTGCCCACCACGATATGTCGGCCACCCGTCTTAAGAATGGCTCATTAGGAGCCGCAGGGCGGAAATGGTTGGGGAGTGGGTCGATGGCGTTATCGCGACACGAGCGGACCAGACATAAAGCCGATCTGAACCCGCTCGAGATGATCGAGAAGGTCGTTTCCGCCAACGACTGGCCCTTCGATCGAACGTCGGACCGGGAAATCGCCGTCGAGGTTGCCGGCCGCTGGTGCGACTACCGCATGTTCTTCAGCTGGCGCGACGACGTCGAGGCGCTGCATTTCACCTGCGCCTACGACGTCCGCATTCCCAGCGAACGCCACCCCGAAATTCACGGCCTGCTGGCCCTGATCAACGAAAAGATGTGGCTCGGCCACTTCGACCTGTGGACCGAGGAAGGCCTGCCGATGTTCCGCCACGCCATCCCGTTGCGNNAAAGGGACCATCCGACGCCCCCTCTCTAAGAACATAACAATCTCTCTAGTTGGATAGTCCTTCAGCGGCGCCGGTCCCCCAGACCGGCGCCGCGCCCATTTGGAGTCTTTCCGACGGCGTCGGAAAGACTCTAGCGGTCACGATTGCCCGGCTATAACGAACGCACCGCATGACCCCCCTCCTGATCCCCTATCCCACCATCGATCCGGTGCTGATCCAGCTCGGGCCGTTCGCTATCCGCTGGTATGCCCTGGCCTATATCGCGGGCCTCATCCTGGGCTGGCGCATTATGCGCCGCGTCTGCCAGCAGCCGCCCGCAGTGCTGTCGCCGGAGAAGATCGACGACTTTCTTTTGTGGGCAGCGCTCGGCGTCATCGTCGGCGGGCGGCTGGGCTACGTGTTCTTCTACAAGCCCGCTGACTTCCTGAGCCACCCGCTTCAGATATTCATCATCTGGGAAGGCGGCATGTCCTTCCACGGCGGGCTGCTGGGTGTGATCGTCGCCATCTTGGCCTTCGCGCTGAAGCACAAGGTGTCGGCGTTCATGCTGTCCGACCTGGTGGCGATCGTCGCGCCGATCGGCCTGTTCTTCGGCCGGCTCGCCAACTTCATCAACGGCGAGCTGTGGGGCCGCACGAGCGACGTGCCGTGGGCGATGATCTTTCCGCGCGGCGGTCCGCTGGCGCGTCATCCCAGCCAGCTCTATCAGGCGTCGTTCGAAGGCGTACTGCTGTTTCTGCTGGTCTTCGCGGTGTGGCGCCTCACCGACGGCCGCCACAGGCCCGGCCTGCTGACCGGCGTCTTCTGTTTCGGCTACGGCATGGCGCGCGTCGTGGGCGAGATCTTCCGCGAGCCCGACTCGTTCCTGGGATTCATTCTGGGCACGGGCTGGATCACCATGGGCATGGTCCTCTCGCTGCCCCTTCTCCTGTTCGGCGGCTGGCTGATCGATCGGGCCTATCGGCAGCCCGCACTTTCGTGACGACCGAGCTGGGCCGGCTGATCGCGCGACGCATCGCGTTGGCAGGCCCGATCACGGTCGCCGACTTCATGGCCGAGGCGCTCGGCCATCCGCGTCTTGGCTATTATCGCCGCGTCCTGCCGCTGGGCGCTGCCGGCGACTTCACGACCGCGCCGGAAATCTCGCAAATGTTCGGCGAGATGTTGGGCGCCTGGCTGGCCGAGCGTTGGCTGGCGATGGGGCGACCGGCGGCGATGAAGCTGATCGAACTGGGGCCAGGCCGCGGCACCCTGCTGGCCGACGCCTTGCGCGCCACGCGCGGCGTGCCGGGCTTTCACGCCGCGATCAGCCTGCATCTCGTCGAGGTCAACGAGCCGTTGCGTGCCCTACAGCAGGCCGCCCTCGTCGCCTGGCGACCGTCCTGGTACGAACGCTTCGACGATGTGCCGGCGGGCCCAGCGCTGATCATTGCCAACGAATTCTTCGATGCCTTGCCGGTGCGCCAGTTCCACAAGACGGCGCAAGGTTGGTGCGAACGCATGGTCGGCCTCGCGCCCGACGGCGAGACGCTGTGCTTTGCCTTGGCGCCCGGCGTCACGCCTTTCTCGCGCTTTTTGCCTGACGCACCGGCCGGCGCCGAGGCCGAGATCTCCGAAGCGGCACGCGCGATCGCCGCCGCCATTGGTGTGCGGCTCGGCCGCGACGGCGGCTGGGCGTTGATCGTCGACTACGGCCGCGACGCGTCGGGGCCCGGTTCTTCCCTGCAGGCCGTGCGCGGCCATCGCGGTGCGAACATCCTCGACCGGCCGGGCGAGACCGACCTCAGCGCTCATGTCGATTTCGCCGCGATCGCCGCCGCCGCCACCGATCCCCGGGCGCGCGCTTTCGGCCCGACGGGGCAAGGCGATTTTCTGCGGCGATTGGGAATCGTGCATCGTGCAGAAACACTGAAAGCGGCGGCTGCGACGAGCCAACGCGCCACTATCGACGCGGCGCTGATGCGCTTGATCGCGCCCCATCAAATGGGCACCTTGTTTCGTGTACTGGCCGTGGGCGACGACAGAAGCGCCGCGCCGGCCGGTTTCTCGGACACCCCCTCGGACGACACATGATCCAGGCCCGCACACTTGCCGACCTCGACGGCGTGCAGCATCGATTTTTCACCCGGCGAGGCGGCGTCAGTGCCGGCCTCTATTCGTCGCTCAATTGCGGCTACGGTTCGGGCGACAGTCCGGACAATGTGCGCGAGAACCGCCGCCGGGCCGCGGCAGCGTTCGGCCGGGGTGAAACCGATCTGCTGACCGTCCACCAGATCCATTCGACCGACGTGCTGATCGTCGCCGACCAGCGCTGGACCTCACCGGGCGCACCCAAGGCCGACGCGCTGGTCACCGACCGTCCGGGCACGGTGTTAGGCGTGATGGCGGCGGATTGCGCGCCGGTGCTGCTAGCTGACAGCAAGGTGCGCGTGATCGGCGCGGCCCATGCCGGCTGGCGCGGCGCGCTGAGCGGCGTCGTCGATGCCACGATCGCCGCCATGGAAAAACTTGGCGCACGGCGCGAGAACATCGTGGCGGCGATCGGGCCCTGCATCGGCCGCTACTCCTACGAAGTCGGCCCGGAATTTCCCGCGCCGTTCCTTGCCCAGGACGACGCCAACAAAGCGTTCTTTCGGACGGCCCCGCGCTCCGGTCATTTCCTGTTCGATCTCGCGGGCTATCTCGAGCGGCGCATCGCGCAGGCGGGTGTGGCGGCGAGCGCGACCGGTCACGATACGCTGGTCGGCACTGACGACTTCTTCAGCTACCGCCGCAACACCCTGTCGGGAGTGCGCGACTACGGCCGCGGCCTGTCGGCAATCGCGCTGAGCGAGTGACGTGCCGTACCTGATAATCCTGATTTTCTTGTGCCTGCTGGGAATGATCGCGACATGCGTCATGTTGTGATCCTGGTCGCGTCGTTGGCGCTCGCGGCATGCACGCCAACGCCCCGGCCGTTCGAGCACGACAGCTCGGGCGACGCCGCCTTCGACCCCAAGCAGGACAAGACCGAGGTCACCATTGCCACGCCCGCGAACATGCCGAACGCGATGGCCGAGCGCGTCGCGGCGGCTCTCGCCATCGAACTGCAGGCCTATGGCGTCATCGCCGCGGTGCAGCCCGCGCAGGCACCGCTCAAGATCGCCGGCGCCATGAGCACGCGCGACGCCGGCTTCGGCGCCGGCATCGAAATCGAGATCGAGTGGTTCCTGTTCGGCGGACGCGGCATTCAGGGTCCGGCCGTCAGCAAGACGGTGGCGCAAGCCCAAGACTACGCCGAGGCCACCGACCGTCTTGTCTCGCGCATCGCCCAGCAGGCAGCGCCCAGGGTCGCCACGCTGATGGGCAGGCCGCCGACATTCGAGGCGCGATCGCCGGGCCAGGTCGCCGCTGGCGTCAACGCGCCCGATCCCGCCGATCCGGCAGGCGTCCAGACCGCCGCAGCCACGCCGGGCAAGGGCGCAGCGCCCGTGGTCAAGGTCATGGTCGGCACCATCACGGGCGCGCCTTCGGACGGCAATCGCCAGCTCTTCTCGGGCATGCGTCGCGCGCTCGGCTCGAACAAGATCGTGGTGATCGACAAGGGCGGCTCCGACACCTTCACGGTGATCGCCGCTGTCACCCTGACGCCGATCGACGACCGCATGGGCCAGCTCGTCGTCAACTGGACCGTGAAGGACCCGTCCGGCAAGGACGTGGGCAACATCGAGCAGTCCAATCCGGTGCCGCTGGCCGCCGCGCGGGGCTCCTGGGTGGGCTTTGGCGATATCGTCGCCGCTGCCGCCGTCGAAGGCGTGCTGGAACTGCTCGAAAAGGCTTTGAACAAGCCGCGCTAGAACCCGCGCGTGCCCTAAATCGGCTTGTCACAGGGGGGCCTCGGGCTGCTACTGTCCGCTGGGCGGCTCGATTTTTGCAATGACAGCCGGGGGTAAGGGAGATGCGGTCCATGTTCGATTTCAGGAAGTCGGTGGCGGCCCTGGTGGCCGCCGCGAGCGTCGGCGGCCTGTTGGACGCGATGCCCGCTCCGGCCCAGGCACAGACCCTAAAAGTAGTCATGCACTCGGATGTGAAGATCCTCGATCCGATCTGGACTACCGCCTACATCCAGCGCAACCACGGCTACATGGTGTGGGACACGCTCTTCGCGATAGACGACAAGTTCGAAGTCCAGCCGCAGATGGTCGACAAGTATGAGGTCTCGGCCGACAAGCTCAGCTGGACCTTCACCCTGCGCGACGGTCTCGAATGGTCCAACGGCACGCCGGTGACATCGGAAGACTGCATCGCCTCGATCAAGCGCTGGGCCGCCCGCGATTCGATGGGCCAGAAGATGATGGGCTCGGTCAAAGGCTTCGAGGTCGTCAATCCCAAGACCTTCAAGATGAAGATGAAAGAGCCGTACGGCCTGGTATTGCAGTCGCTCGGCAAACCGTCGTCCAACGTGCCCTTCATGATGCCGAAGAAGACGGCCGAAACCGACGCCATGACGCAGATCAAGCCGGAAGACGTGATCGGCTCCGGTCCGTTCCTCTTCAAGGCCGAGGAGTGGAAGCCCGGCGAGAAGATCGTCTACGTGAAGAATCCGAAGTACAAGCCGCGCGCCGAGCCCGCTTCGGGCATGGCCGGCGGCAAGGTCGTCAAGGTCGACCGCGTCGAGTGGATCGCCATGCCCGACGTGCAGACCCAGGTGGCGGCGCTGCAGAACGGCGAGATCGACATGATCGAGGCGCCGGGCCACGACCTGCTGCCGCTTCTGGCCAACGACAAGAACATCAAGCTGGTCGACTACAACCCGCTCGGCAATCAGTACGTCTTCCGCTTCAACACGCTGTTCAAGCCGTTCGACAACCCCAAGATCCGCCATGCCGCGCTGGTGGCGTTCGGCCAGGAGGACTTCCTCAAGGCCACGATCGGCGATCCGAAGTACTACAAGCTCTGCAAGCCGGTGTTCGTCTGCGGCACGCCGCTGGCCAGCGAAGAAGGCATGGCCGACGTGCTGAACGGCAACGCCGCGAAGGCCAAGCAGCTCCTGCAGGCTGCGGGCTACGACGGCACGCCGGTCGTGCTGATGCAGTCGACAGACCTGCAGGTGCTGACCAACCTCGCTCCGGTCGCCAAGGCGCAGCTCGAGGCCGCGGGCTTCAAGGTCGACATGCAGGCGATGGATTGGCAGACGCTGGTCGGCCGCCGCACCAAGAAGGATCCGCCGGACAAGGGCGGCTGGAACGCCTTCCTCACCTCGTGGGTCGCTGCCGACATTCTCAACCCGGTGATGGCCGGCTTCTTCAACGCCGCCTGCGACAAGGCGATGTTCGGATGGCCGTGCGACTCGTCGATCGAGAAGATGCGCGACTCCTTCGCCAAGGAAAGCGACCCGATCCGGCAGGCCCGTATCGCCATCGACCTGCAGAAGTACTGGGTCGACAATCCGACCCACGCCAATCTCGGCCAGTGGTATCAGCCGTCGGCGCTGCGCACGAACGTGGACGGCATGCTGACGGCGCCCGTTCCGGTATTCTGGAACATCACGAAGAAGTAGACGAGACGCACGCGGGGCCTCGCGCCCCGCGCGCCCATCGACGAGGGCGGGCTGGGGGCCTGCCCTCCTCGATGGGAGAAAAACAGGAGGGGCCTAAATGAAATCGACAACCATAAAGCGACGTAAATTCGCGACGTTGACCGCTGGCGCGGCACTGATGGCCGCGACCCGGCCGGCGGCGGCGGCCACCAAGGTTCTGCGCTACGTGCGAAACGGCAACCTGACCATTCTCGATCCGATCTGGACGACGGCCTACGTCACGCGCGACCACGGCTACCTGATCTACGACACACTGTTTGCGATCGACGAGAACAACGTCGTCAAGCCGCAGATGGTCGACAAGTACGAGGTTTCGGCCGACAAGACCCTGTGGACCTTCACCTTGCGCGACGGTCTGGAGTGGCACGACGGCAAGCCCGTGACCGCCGCCGATTGCGTGCCCTCGGTCAACCGCTGGATGGCGCGCGATCCGATGGGCCAGAAGCTCAAGGACTTCGTCGGCGAACTCAAGGTGGTCAACGACAAGACCTTCACCATGAAGCTCAAGGAGCCGTACGGCCTGGTGCTCGATTCGCTCGGCAAGCCGAGCTCGAACACGCCTTTCATGATGCCCAAGGCGGTCGCCGAGACCGACCCGTTCAAGCAGATCGACAGCCAGGTCGGCTCGGGTCCGTTCATCTACGTCGGCGCCGAGTCCAAGCCCGGCGAAAAGCACGTCTACATCAAGAACCCCAAGTACAAGCCGCGTTCGGAACCGGCCTCGGGACTGGCCGGCGGCAAGATCGCCAAGGTCGACCGCATCGAGTGCCCCGAGATGCCGGACCCGCAGCAGCAGGTGAATGCCCTGATCGCCGGCGAGATCGACGCCATCGAGCAGTTGCCGCATGACCTGATCCCGCTCCTGAAGGCGGACAAGAACGTCAAGCTGGTCGACTGGAACCCGCTCGGCCAGCAGTTCGTCATCCGCTTCAACCACCTGCAGCCGCCTTTCAACAATCCGAAGATCCGCCAGGCTGCGTTGCTCTGCATGCGCCAGGAGGACTATCTCAAGGCGACGGTTGGCGACCCGGCCTACTACAAGGTCTGCAGCGCGGGCTTCGTGTGCGGCACGCCCAACGCCGTGGACGCGCCGAACGGCCTGCTGGTCAAGCCCGATTTCGAGAAGTCCAAGGCGCTGCTGAAGGAAGCCGGCTACGACGGCACGCCGATCGTGCTCATGCAGTCGACCACCTTGCCGGTGCTGACCAACATGGCGCCAGTCACCAAGTCACTGCTCGAGCAGGGCGGCTTCAAGGTCGACATGCAGGCGATGGACTGGCAGACGCTGGTCACGCGTCGCACCAAGAAGGATCCGCCGGACAAGGGCGGCTGGAACGCCTTCCATACCTATTCGGTGTCGGCCGACGCGCTGAACCCGATCTCCAACAACTACTTCCTGGCCAACGGCGACAAGGCCTGGTTCGGCTGGCCGAACGACCCGGACATGGAGAAGATGCGCGACGCCTACTCCAAGGAGACGGACCCCGCCAAGGGCAAGGCGCTCGCCGCCGCGATTCAGGCGCGCGCCATCGAGACCGCCCAGTTCGGGTGGCTCGGCCAGTGGTACGGGCCAGGCGCCACGCGCTCCAACGTCAGCGGCTGGCTCAAGGCGCCTGTTGCGGTGATGTGGAACGTCGACAAGACGTAACGACGCTTCGTCCCGGGCGGAAACCTCCGCCCGGGACGCCTCGATTGGAACCCAATGCTCGATTTCATCGCTCGCCGTCTCGTCGCCATCATCCCCGTCCTTGCGGTGGTGGCGATCTTTGTCTTCCTCATGTTGCGGCTGACGCCGGGCGATCCGGCGGCGGTGATCGCCGGCGACAACGCCACCACCGATCAGATCGCCGACATCCGCGAGAAACTCGGGCTCAACGAGCCGATCTGGACCCAGTTCGCCATTTGGATCGGCAATGTCCTGCAGGGCAATTTCGGCGAGAGCTTCTTCTTCAAGAAGACCGTGGCCGAGCTGATCGCGCAACGCGTCGAGCCGACGGTGGCGCTGGCGGTGTGCACGCTGCTCTTCGCCGTGAGCATTGCCGTGCCGATGGGCGTGATTGCCGCCTACCGCCAAGGCACGCTGTTCGATCGCCTCGTCATGGGATTCTCGGTGATGGGATTTTCCGTGCCGGGATTCGTCATCGGCTATTGCCTGATCTACGTCTTCGCCATCGAGCTCGGCTGGCTGCCGGTGCAGGGCTACATCCGGATCGGCGTCAATTTCTGGGGCTTCCTCGAGCGCATGATCCTGCCTTCGTTGACGCTGTCGGTGGGCTTTGTCGCGCTGATCACCCGTATCACGCGCGCCTCGGTACTCGAGGTGCTGAACGAGGACTACATCCGCACCGCCCGCGCCAAGGGCCTCTCCAATCGTGTCGTGCTGATGCGCCATGCGCTGCGCAACGCCGCCGTGCCGATCCTGACCGTGATCGGCATCGGCATCGCCATCCTGATGGGCGGCGCCGTCGTGACGGAGAGCGTGTTCGGCCTGCCCGGTCTCGGCCGCCTCACCGTCGAGGCCGTATTGAGCCGCGACTTTCCGACCATCCAGACCGTCATCCTGCTGTTCTCGGTGGTCTATGTCGTGATCAACCTCCTGATTGACATCAGTTACACCCTGTTCGACCCGAGGATC
>PLYQ01000032.1 GCA_003153415.1 Rhodospirillales bacterium
TCGAGGATCTGGCGCAGCTCATCTATGACCTGAAGCAGATCAACCCCGAAGCGCGGGTGACGGTGAAGCTTGTGGCGCGCTCGGGCATCGGCACCATCGCCGCCGGCGTCGCCAAGGCGAAAGCCGATGTGATCCTGATCTCGGGCCACAGCGGCGGCACCGGCGCGTCACCCCAGACCAGCATCAAATATGCCGGCATCCCCTGGGAGATGGGCCTGTCGGAGACGCATCAGGTGCTGACCCTCAATCGCCTGCGCGAAAAGGTGATGCTGCGCACCGACGGCGGCATCAAGACCGGCCGCGACGTGATGATTGCGGCCCTGCTGGGCGCCGAGGAATACGGCATCGGCACGGCCTCGCTGATCGCCATGGGCTGCATCATGGTGCGGCAATGCCATTCCAACACCTGCCCGGTCGGCGTCTGCACCCAGGACCCCAAGCTCCGCGCCAAGTTCGGCGGCTCGCCGGAAAAGGTTGTCAACCTCTTCAGTTTCGTGGCCGAAGAGGTTCGCGAGCTCCTGGCGCAGTTGGGGTACCGCTCGCTGCTCGAGATCGTCGGCCGCTCGGATTTGCTCAAGCAGGTGAGCCGCGGCGCGCGCACTCTCGACGATCTTGACCTCAGCCCGCTGCTGACGCGACCCGACGGCGGCAGCGGCGCCGTGCATTGCACCGTCGTGGGCCGCAACGAGGTGCCTGACACGCTCGACGCCCAGATGATCCGCGATGCCCAGCCGCTATTCACCCATCGCGAGAAGATGCAGCTGCAGTACAGCGTCAGGAACACCCATCGCGCGGTGGGCACCCGATTGGCCGCGATGATCACCCGCAAATATGGCATGGCGGGACTGCAGCCCGACACCGTGACGATTCGGCTGCGTGGCACCGCCGGCCAGTCGCTCGGCGCCTTCACCGTGCGCGGCATGAAGCTCGAGGTGTTCGGCGACGCCAATGACTATGTCGGCAAGGGNNATCGTCGGCAACACGGTTCTCTATGGCGCGACGGCGGGCAAGCTGTTCGCCTCGGGTCGCGCCGGCGAGCGCTTCGCCGTGCGCAACTCCGGCGCCGACACTGTCGTCGAGGGGCTGGGCTCGAACGGCTGCGAATACATGACCGGCGGCACGGCGGTGATCCTGGGCTCGATCGGCGTCAACTTCGGCGCCGGCATGACGGGCGGCATGGGTTTCGTCTACGACCCGGACGACCTCTTTGCGTTGAAGGTCAATCCCGAGACGGTGGTGTGGCAGAGAATCGACCATCCGCATTGGGAGGGCGAGCTTCGCAAGCTGATCGAAGAGCATGTCGCGGAAACCAAGTCGCCACTCGGCGCGCGCCTGCTGAACGACTGGAACCGCGAGGTCGAGCGCTTCTGGCAGATCGTCCCGAAGGAGATGCTGCAGCGCCTGCCGGTGCCACTGACGACGGCAAAGGCGAAGCGGGCATAAAACTCATGGGAGCGCGCCACCAAGGCGGAGGTTACTCCGCCGCGAGTGGCGCATCTTTTCATGAGCTTGAGCGCCACTGGAGTGGCGCGCTCCGCTGAGCAGCCATGACCTCCAAGCCAATCCCCCGGATCGCCTGGCTGCAGCTTGCCGCCAACATCATCCTGTTTGGCCTCAGCTGGCCGATCATCAAGATCGGCCTGGAGGCCTCGACGCCGCTGTGGTTTGCCGCGGCGCGCGCCACGCTGTCGGCCACCACCGCCTTCATCCTGCTGGCCTGCCTCGGCCGCCTCGCCTGGCCGCACCGCGCCGACTGGCCGATCGTTTTGTCGGTCGGCGCGCTGCAGCTCTCCTGCTTCTTCGCCTTTTCCAATCTTGGCATGCAGAGCTTGCCCGCCGGTCGCTCGAGCGTGCTGGCCTACACCGCAACGCTATGGATCGTGCCGCTCTCCCTGCTGATCGGCGAGAAGGTCGGCTGGCGTGCCGTGGGCGGGGTCCTGCTCGGCGTCGTCGGCATCGTCGTCCTGGTCGATCCAACGCGCTTCGACTGGAACGACAAGGCGGTCATCTGGGGTCACCTCTGGCTGTTGCTGGCGGGTTTCACCTGGGCGATCGCCATCGTCCACATCCGCCGCCATCGCTGGAAACTGACGCCGCTCGACGTTCTGCCCTGGCAGATGAGCGTGGCGGCGATCCTGCTCTGGACCCTGGCGCTGCTCGCCGAACCGGCGGGGCGTCTGGAGATCGACAGCAAGAAGCTTTGGATGGCGCTGGTCTATATCGGTGCCTTTGCCGGTCCGATCGCGACCTGGGCCGCTGTGTCGGTCGGGCGCGCCCTGCCGCCGGTCGTGGGTTCGATGGCCATGCTGGGCGTGCCCCTGCTCAGCATTGCTTCCTCCGTCATGCTGCTGGGCGAGACGATCACGCTGCCGCTGGCGCTCGGAACGACGTTGGTGATCGCGGGCATCGCGACAGTCATTCTGGACAGATCGCGCGACTGACAGTATGCGAGCGGTACGACTTTTGCAGGATTGGGGACGATGGCAAACAAGGTCTACAAGGACGCCAAGTCGGCGCTCGAGGGCGTGCTCAGCGACGGCATGATGTTGATGTGCGGCGGCTTCGGTCTGGTCGGCATTCCGGACAAGCTGATCCACGCCGTGCGCGATGCCGGCGCCAAGAACCTCACCTGCGTTTCCAACAATGCCGGCATCGACGGCGCAGGCCTCGGCCTGCTGCTCGAGACGGGACAGATCAAGAAGATGATCAGTTCCTACGTCGGCGAGAACAAGACCTTCGCCAAGCTCTACCTCGAGGGCAAGCTCGAGCTCGAATTCAATCCGCAGGGCACGCTCGCCGAACGTTGCCGCGCTGGCGGCGCAGGCATCCCCGCCTTCTACACCAAGACCGGAGTCGGCACGCTGGTCGCCGAAGGCAAGGAGACCAAGGTCTTCGACGGCGAGGAATATGTCATGGAACGTGGCCTGGTCGGCGATCTGGCGCTAGTCAAGGCATGGAAGGGCGATAACGTCGGCAACCTCGTCTATCGCAAAGCGGCGCGGAACTTCAATCCGATGATGGCGACGGCGGCGAAGATGTGTATCGCCGAGGTCGAGGAGCTGGTGCCGGTCGGTTCGATCGATCCCGACCACATCCACACGCCGGGCATTTTCGTCAATCGTATCTTCTGCGGCGCGCCCTACGACAAGCAGATCGAACAACGCACCATTCGCAAAGCCTAAAGCACGGTCCGGCCGGCTGGAATAAGCTGGACGGACCATGCAATTAAAGGAAATGCTTCGTACAACGCGTTTCCGGTCAAATTGAACCGCTCCGCGGTTCCATTTGACCGGAAGCCGCACTAGGAGACCGACAATGGCCTGGACCCGCGATCAGATGGCGGCGCGCGCCGCCAAGGAACTGAAGGACGGCTACTACGTCAATCTCGGCATCGGCAT
>PLYQ01000219.1:0-592 GCA_003153415.1 Rhodospirillales bacterium
CGAAGGTCTCGAAGAAGCGCCACGTACGGCGTGCCACGAGCCGCAGCGCGCGGGCATCGGATGGGGCGATGGCGAGGCGGCTGGCGTCGGTGGGCGGGACGCTCACCCACCGGGCGATCGCGGGCGAGAACGCCCAGGCAAGGATGAACGGCGCCGCAACCGGTAGCGCGGCGTTGCCGATACGCCAGACGAAGAGTGCGATCAGGGAGGCAATGACAACACTGACCGCCATCTGCCTGTAGAAGCCCACCCAGTCGGTCCGCAGCATCTGCGTGGACTGAGCCGCCGTCATCCATTCGAGTAGGCGGCGACGGCTCACGAAAAGCCGGAACAGCGTGCGACCGAGCGCATCCGCCATCAGCCAGGCCTGATGGGGAAGAAAGACGACGAGCAGTGCCGTTTGGGAAATCGCAGTCACGATGTCCTGCCCGAGGGCGCCGAGGTGGCTTCGCGCAGTGATGCTGGCATGGCGAGGCAGGAGAGCGGCAGCCACCGGCAGGATGGTAGGCAGCGCAATGACGAACAGGACGAAGCCGGTCCATGCGAGCGCACTGGCCAGCGGCAGCGTCCATCCAACCAGCAGGGCCACGAG
>PLYQ01000219.1:675-23546 GCA_003153415.1 Rhodospirillales bacterium
CCTTCGCCGAACAGGTCCTGGTAGACGTCCGATACAGCCGCCGCATAGGGATCGATACCGCTGTTGCCCGAAAAGATGCGTTGGAAAAGAGAGCCTTCTTCGCCGACCGGCAGCGACGGCGTCACGCGAGGCTGCAGGACGCCATAGCCTTCCACGACCCGCCCCTCGGCGGGATCGAGACGAGGCCGGTTCAGTGGATGCGCCATCTTGCCGACAAGTCGGAGCACCGCATCGCGCGGCAGGCGCGTATCGGAGTCCAGTGTCACGACATAGCGTACCCCGACCGGCAGCGGCCGCGATCCGGCGAGGAAGGTCGTTTCGCTCGAGCCGCGCAGTAGCCGGTTCAATTCGTGGAGCTTGCCCCGCTTGCGTTCCCAACCGATCCACCGACGCTGCGAATCATTCCAGACGCGCCGGCGATGAAGCAGAAGAAAACGGTCGGCATCACCCGCCATCGGATAGCGTTCGTTGAGGCGAGCAACGCCGGCGGTGGCCGCGGCAAGAAGACTGGCATCTCCGTCGCTCGACTCGACGTCCGCGTCCATCCAGTCGGATAGAAGCGCGAAATGGACTTCCCCGGCCGGGTTGGAAAGGTAGTGAACTTCGAGGCGTCCAATAAGGTTGTCGATCCCGTCAGCGCTTGTCAGCAGCGTCGGGATGGCGACGACTGTGCGCAAATTCGCAGGCACGCCGTCGCGCAGATCGAGGCTCGGCAGGAGGGTGGCCCCGAGGCCATGCGTGATGCTTCGGTTGACCAGCATCAACGCCGCATCGACGGCCGGCAACAGACCGATCAATGTCATCGCCGCCAGCCGCCAGCCAACCACGTCAACTTGCGACAGCACGAGCAGCGGCAAAAAGAGAACGACGATGGCGGCAAGAGCAACACCGACCGCGTAGCCGGAGAGCCCGGTCGCCACGAGGCGACGGCGCAGTCCCAGTCCGGGTGGACGATAGTGTAGCGAGCGCTCGAAGGCGGGCCGGCCGCTGCCAATCAGATAATACCCGGGATCGCGCTTTCGCGGCTCCTGCTCCGACGTTTGCGCCAGCGATGCCGCCGCGGCGAGCGTCTGCCGGGCGATTTCCGGTTCTGTCAATTTTGTGCCGCGGGCGATCTGCTCGATGGCGGTGCGATAGAGGTTGCGGGTGGCGAAATCCATGGCAGCGAAGTCGCTACTGGCGCGCAACAGGTCGTCGATGGGACTCACTGCCTCGAACAGCTTCGCCCAATCGACATCGGAGATCAGCCGCATGCTTGTGATGACGTTGCGGACCGTGACGTTGTTGGCGCCTTGCAGCTGATGCTCCCTGCGCACCAGTTCATCGGCGGTGGTACCTTCCCGCCCCAGGCGCGCTTCCAGCCAACCCACCGCCGGCGTCACCTCGGGATCCTGATCGCGCAGCCGCTGCACGAGCTGGACGGCAAAGCCCTCAGAGAGCGGTGCTTGCTCGTAAGGTGCTAACGCCCGGGGATCGGCGATCAGTTCGTTCGCGCCGAGCAGCCGGTCCGCAACCAAATCGGCTTCTTCACGCGCGGACCGGCGATTCATGATTCGCCTGGCCGAGCGCCGCAGATTCTCCACCAGGACGATACGCAGCGTAATCGCCACAGCCCACAATTCGCCGACAGTCAACGACTGTACGTTCTGGTAGGCGCGCACGAAGCGCGTGAGCGTCTCGGGGTCGAACCGGCTGTCGGTATGGGCGACGTAGGCCCAGGCCAAGCCGAACACGCGCGGATAGCCGGCGAGCGGGCCGGCGCTCAACTTGGGCAGCTGGCGATAGTATCCGGGCGGCAGGTCGGTACGGACTTCGCGGACCTGCTGTTCGACGAGATGATAGTTGTCGAGCAACCATTCTGCCGCGGGCGTTATGGTGCGCTTCTCGTCGGCGACCCGGGCGATCTGGCGATAGGCATCGAGCAGGACGCGCTCGTTGTCCTTGAGGCGGACCGCGAGAGACTTGCCGGATCGCGGCGTTGCCGAGATGGGCTGGTTGGCGGCAAGGCTTTCGGCATGTTGCTCCAACCGCTCGACACTGAAGAGTTCGCTGCGGATGGGATCTTCTTCATCCCAGGGAGAAACAGATTGCGTGCGCGCAAAGGCGCGACGCACCAACGATTTCAATGATCCCGGCCTTTCCGGCGGTAAACGCGCGCGAAGCGCAAAAGTTCCTGCATGCCGAATATGCCGCAGCTGAGTTGGCCGATCATTGGTCGATCAGAGATCTATCGCTTGTACAGCAAACATCCGCAGCAGGCACGCGTGTCGCTAATTCAGATTCACTCGGCGGAGTGCTTGGCCTGCTCCAGCCTGTCGCTAGTTCGATCTCAGGTGACCTAATGCTTCGCCGCCTGGCCGCCATCGAGTGTCATCACCACGCCGCTGATGTAGCTCGCACGATCCGACGCCAGGAACACCGCGAGATCGGCCACCTCGTCGGGCTCGGCCGCGCGGCCGAACGGCATGTGCTTGGTGAGCTCAGGCCAGCGCTCAGGATCGCCGAACTTCTGCTCGGCCTGGCCGCGCAACAGGGTCAGCATGCGATCGGTGCGGGTTGCCGGCGGGTTGATCGCCACCACTCGCACGCCGTGATCGACGCTCTTCGAACCTACGGCGCGGGTGAAGGCCATCAGGCCCGCATTGCCCATGGTGCCGGCGACGTAGTCGTAGTTGAAGCTCTCGCCGGCCAGACCGATGATGTTGACGACCGCGCCCTTCTTGCGCGCATACATCTTCTCCAGCATGGCGCGCGTGGCGTTGACGTAGCCGAACACCTTCAAATCCCAGGCCTCGCGCCATTTCGGCTCGGTCATGCCGAAGATGTCGCCGCGCGGGATGGCGCCGGCATTGTTCACCAGGATATCGGCGTGACCCACGGCGTTGACTACGGCGCGCGCCGTGTCACCCTTGGAAAAATCCGCGGGATGGATCTCGACCGGTACGTTGTGTCGTCCGCGAATCTTGTCGCGCGCCGCTTCCAGCGATTCCTTGGAGCGCGAGGCGATGTGCACGGCGCAGCCTTCGGCGGCGAAAGCCATCGCGCAGGCAAAGCCAATGCCACGGCTGCCGCCGGTGATCAGCACAGTGCGACCGGCAAGTTTTAGATCCATGATGCCATCCTCTCCCTAGTTGGCACCATCCTACACGGCGAGCCGTTCCGGGCTACACTGCCGCCGTTGCATGCCCGACCTCCCCACAGCCGCAGAGCAAGCCCTCCCCTTCGGCACCCGTAAGGCCCGCCCGCGCTCGCGCTGGCGGCGGCTGCTCGGTTGGCTGCCCGCGCTCGTCGCCCTGCCGGCGCTGGTTGCCGCCGTGTTCCACTATGGCAACCTGGAAAAATTCGTTGAACTTGCCCGTACCGCCCGGCCGGAGTGGCTGCTCCCCGCGCTTGCCGCGCAGGTCGCGACGTATTTCTTTGCCGCGCAAGCGTGGCGGCAGGTCCTGGCGCGGGCCGGCCAACCTCGGCCCTTCCGCACCCTATTTCGCTTGAGCATCGCCAAGCTTTACACCGATCAGGTCATTCCTACCGGGGGCGTCAGTGGCACCATCCTGGTGGTCAAGGCGCTGACACGACGTGGCGTGCCCAGCCATGTCGCGATGGCGGCACTGCTGGTCAGCATGGTGTCGTACTACGGCGCCGATGTCGTCGCCGCCGTGGCTTGCCTGGCCCTGCTGTGGCTGCACCACGATGCCGACGGCCCGATCCTGGCGCTGGTGAGCGTGTTCGTGTTGATCGAGGTGGCGATCCCCACCGTCGTCCTGTGGGTCAAGAGCCATGCAAACTTCGATAATTTGCCGGCCTGGATCGACCGCCTGCCGGGCGTCGAGGACCTGGTCGACGCCATCGCCGAAGCGCCGGACGACCTGATCCGCGATCCCGTGCTGGTCGCCGGCACGTTCGCCTGCCAGTTCGTCATCATCCTGCTCGATTCGCTCACTCTATGGTTGGCGTGCCAGGCGATCGGTGCGCCGGTCGAGCCGTGGGTGGCGTTCGCCGGCTTCACCATCGGCTCGATCGTGGCGATGATTGCCCCCAGTCCGCTGGGGCTCGGCACCTTCGAGGCGGGCACCACGGGCATGCTGGCGTTGCTCGGCATGCCGCTCGAGGCAGCCCTGTCGGCCACCATCCTGTTGCGAGGTTTTACTTTCTGGCTGCCGATGCTGCCGGGCGTCTGGATCGCGCGACGGGAATTGCGGCGGCTCTAGAGCCGGTAGACGCTGTCAATGGTGGCGCGGCCGTCGTCGGTCTTGACCCTGCCGTCCTTCGCCATCTGGATGAGATGCGCCAGCATCGAACGGCCGGCGGCCTTGTGCAAATGTAACGGCGTGTCGGCGTAGTTCTTGGCCACCATTTGCGGGATGGTCTGCGAGCCTTCCTTGAGGCGGGCCATGATCTGCGCCTCGCGGCCCAGGCGATGCTCGATGTAGGCCTGCACGAACGGGTTGGGATTGCGAATCTCCGCGCCGTGCGTGGGAATGTAGAGCGCCTCGTCGCGCGGCAGGAGTTTGCGTAGGCTTGCGAAGTAGGCCGCCATGTTGCCGTCGGGCGGCGAGATCACCGCCGTCGACCAGCCCATGACATGATCGCCCGACAGCAGCGCCTTGTCTTCCTTCACTGCGAAGCAGAGGTGGTTGGAGATGTGGCCGGGCGTATAGACCGCCTCGACGTTCCAACCGTCGCCGTGCACCACGTCGCCATCGTTGAGCTTGATGTCGGGCGCGAACGAAAGGTCGCCCGCCTCTTCCGGTTTTTCGTCGCCTGGCGGCTTGGGATGCGGACCGTAGCTATAGACCTTGGCGCCGGTCGCCTTGGCGATGGCGGGCGTGGCCGGCACATGGTCGATGTGAGTGTGCGTCACAAAGATGTGCGTCACGGTCTCACCGCGCACGGCGCGAAGGACCGCATCGATATGATCCTGCTGGTCGGGGCCGGGATCGACGATCGCCACCTTGCCGTGGCCGATCAGGTAGGTGCCGGTACCCTTGAAGGTGAAGGGGCTGGGATTGTTGGCAACGACCCGGCGGATCAGCGGCGTCACTTCCATCGCCGTGCCGTAGTCGAACTTGAAATCCTTGATGAAGGGAATGCCGGGCATGGAGCGCTCTTACGGAGTGGGTGGCGTCAGCTTATACAGCGCATTGCGCAGGTCGGAGCTGACATAGACGGTGCCCGACTTGCCGACCGCAACGCCGGTCGGCACCAGTGCCGGCGGACCGCCGGGAAACGGCGCCAGGCCGATATCGAGATTGGAGGCGATCACTGTCTTGGTTCCCGACGCGGGATCGATGGCGACCACGCGCTTCTGGCCGACTTCGGCTACGAACAGCCGACCGTCCGGCCCGACGTCGATGCCTTCGGGACCGGCCAATCCATCGGCCACCACCTTGCGCGCGCCCGAAGCAACATCGATCTGGCTGACCGCGCCGGCGGCGATCTCGGTAATGTAGATCACGTTGCCCGGGCCCTGCGCCATCGCCACCGGCCCGCGCAGCTCCTTCACGAGTATGCTGCGCATCTTGCCGTCGGGGCTCACCTTGACGAGGTTACCGCTCGCCAGTTCTGCGACATAGATCGTGCCGTCGGCCGTTTCGATCGCGTCGACGGGCGCGGCGAAATCGCCGAGCGTGGCCACCAGCTTGCCGGTCTTGCGGTCGACCTTCTCCACGGTGTTGGAGAACCAGCTCGATAGCAGGACATACTTGGGTCCGACCGAAATGCCGATCGGATAATTGTGTGTGTCGCCATGCACGCGCAGCACGTCGCTGACCGCACCGTTCTGACCATCGACCGTGCGGTAGCTGAAGACGTCGGCGACATGCACGATCTCCTTGCCGTTCTCCGACACCACCGCGAGGTCGCTCGGGATCGCGAGTTTGCCCTCGACGATGGTCTTGAAGGAGCCGGTCTGCTTGTCGACCAGATAGATGCCGTTGTCGGTCATCGAGGTCACGAACAGGCGGCCGCGTGAATCGAAGGCGAGATTGTCGAGGCCGGGCTTCATCGAGGCCACCAGCTTCTTGGCCTTGCTGGTGAGGCTGACGCTCCACACCGCGCCGGTACCGGTGTCGACGACATAGAGATTGTCGCGGTTCTGCGGATCGATGTTGGCGGCGGCGGGTGTAGTGAAGCCCGACGCGATCACCTCGACCGCGCCGGTCTCGAGGTTGATCTTCACCGCCTGACCCTTGAACCATAGCGGCCCGTAGAGAAAGCCGTCGTCGCGATGGACCTCGAAGCCCTTCAACCCGCCCAACTTCTCGGCGATCCGGCGCAGCTCGTTGCGCGGGAAGGACTTGAACTCGGGCTTGTCGATGTTCTTGAGATCGATCTCATAGAGCGCATCGCCGAGGAAGACCTCGGACGCGAACAGCCGCCCGTCTTTGCCGAAGGCCAGCGAATTGGGGCCGGACATGCCGTTGGCGACCTCGATGGTCTTGTTGCCGCGCCGAACGTAGACCTTGCCCAACAGGAAGGCAGTCCACGCCATGGTGCCGTCGTCGGCGAAGGCGATGTCGTCGGCCATGCCGGTCGGCGGATCGATGACCCGATCGACCTCGCCCGAATCGACCTGCACGCGATAGAGAGTCTGGCCGATCACGGAGCCCGCGAAAAGTTGGTCGTCCTTGTTAAAGGCAAGCCCGTGCACGCCATGGAACCACGAGCCAGGGACGAGGAACTGCTGGGTGTATTCATTGGGCGGTGCCGGGACTGGCGGCGCCGCTGCCGGCGCCTGCTGCGCAATGGCGCTGCCCGCGGCTGCCAGCACGAGCGCCATCGCGACAAAAAACCGGCCCAATCCCATTCGTTTCCTCCGACCCCTCTCTGGCCGCGCGGACTTTAGACCGACCCAAGGGGATCGGCTACCATGGCGCGGTCATGCGGCCGATCCTCGCCCTTATCGCGTTGTTTGCCGTCTGCACGGCGGCCGATCGCGCGGTTGCGCAGGAAAAGGTGCAGTTCGCCTCGCTCGACGGCAAGGACGGCGCCACGCCCACCCTGCTCGACGGCTATCTGTTCCGTCCGACCAAACCCGGCCCGTATCCCGCCGTCGTCTTCCTCCATGGCTGCGGCGGGCTGATCTCCGGGATCAGCCACAAGATCATGTCGCGCGAGATGGACTGGGCGGGCAAGCTGAACGCTGCGGGAATCGCCGTGCTGATGGTCGACAGTTTCGCGCCACGCGGCTCGGGCGAGATGTGCTCGCGCACCGGCTTCAAGGAGTGGCTCTACCTGCGCCGGCCCGCCGACGCCTACGGCGCGCTGGTCTATCTGCAAACCTTGCCCCAGGTGGCACGAGACCGGGTCGGCATGATCGGCTGGTCGAACGGCGGCGGCGCTGTCCTGTTCGCCCTGAGCAAGCGCAATTCCGGAAAGCCGGCGACCTTTGCCGAGCCCGACTTCCGCGCCGCGGTCGCCTTCTATCCCGGCTCGTGCAGCGAGCAGCGCAAAGGCACGGACTGGACGCCCTCGATTCCGCTCTTGATCCTGGTCGGTCAGGAGGATGTCTGGACGCCCGCCGTCCCCTGCAAGGAGCTGGCCGACGGCGCCGCTCGACGCGGCGCGTCGATTGAGTTCCATGCCTATCCCGGCGCTTATCACGATTTCGACTGGCCCAACCTCAAGCGCCGCGAATTGACATCCTATACGACGCGCGCGGGCGTCGTGCCGATCGTCGGCGAGGATCCAACAGCTCATGCTGACGCGGTGGAACGGGTGCGGACCTTCCTGGCGATCCACCTCTTGCATTGACTCAGGCGCCCCAGCCATCGATTAGAATCAGGACAAACGCGATTTCCTATTTCGCAGGAGGAAAGACATGGCGGGTCCGCTATCGGGACTGACGATCGTCGAACTGGCCGGCATCGGTCCGGGCCCGATGTGTTCCATGATGCTGGGCGACATGGGCGCCGACGTGATCCGCGTCGACCGCACCAAGAGCCACGTCATGGATCGCCTGGCCGATCCGAAATACGCCGTGCACAACCGCAGCCGGCGCTCGGTCTCGGTCGACCTACAGAAGAAGGAAGGCATCGAGGTCGTCCTCCGCCTGATCGAAAAGGCCGACGGCATGACCGAGCCGTTCCGCCCCGGCGTCGCCGAGCGGCTGGGCGTCGGGCCGGATGTCTGCCTCAAGCGCAATTCGAAGCTGGTCTATGGCCGCATGACCGGCTGGGGCCAGGAAGGCCCGCTCGCCAAGGCGGCCGGCCACGACATCAACTACATCGCGCTGACCGGCGCGCTGCACGCCATCGGACCCAAGGCCAAGCCCTCGCCGCCCTTGAACCTGGTCGGCGATTTCGGCGGCGGCGGCATGCTGCTGGCCTTCGGCATGGTGTGCGGGCTGCTCGAAGCGCAGAAGTCGGGCAAGGGCCAGGTGATCGACGCCGCGATGGTCGATGGCGCGGCACTCCTGCTCGGCGGCATCTACGGCATGGCGGGCGCCGGCCTGTGGAACGATGAGCGCGAGACCAACCTGCTCGATGGTGGCTCGCATTTCTACGGCACCTACGAGACCAAGGACGGCAAGTTCGTCTCGGTGGGCTCGATCGAGCCGCAGTTCTACGACCTGCTGCTCGAGAAGACCGGGCTAAAGGGCGAGAGCCTGCCGGCGCAGATGGACCGCAAGGCGTGGGCGCAGTTCAAGAGCCGGCTCGAGGCGATCTTCAAGACCAAGACGCGCGACGAGTGGTGCGCGATCATGGAAGGCACTGACATCTGCTTCGCGCCGGTGCTCACCATGAAGGAGGCCTCGCAGCATCCGCATGCCAAGGCGCGCGGTGCCTATGTCGACGTCTCCGGCTTCCCGCAGCCCGCAGCGGCCCCGCGGTTCTCGCGGACCAAGGAAAGCGTGAAGGGGCCCGCCGCCAAGCGCGGCCAGCACACCGACGAGGTCCTGAGCGAACGCGGCTTCTCGTCGAAGGAGATCGGCGAATTGAAGGCGGCGGGAATCGTCGGCGCGCAATGACCTTTAGATGATCCGCGCCTTCGAGCTGGCGGTCCGGCAACTCAGCGATCCGCGGCTGCGCGGCGTCATCTGGCAATCGCTGCTGCTTTCGCTGGTGCTGCAGATCGCCATTGGCGCGCTCGCCTGGTGGGCGCTGCAATCGTTGGCCACCTTCAAGTGGAACTGGGTGAATGAGACCATCCGCTGGCTGGGCGGCGGCGCCGTCACGGTGCTGGCGCTGATGCTGTTTCCCGCAAGCTTCGGCGTCGTGATCTCGATCTTCATGGAGAGGATCGCCGACATCGTCGAGACCGAGCACTACCCGCACCTGGGCAAGGCGCGCGGCATTCCTATCTGGACCGGCATCTGGTCGGGCGTCGTGTTCCTGGTCACCCTGGTGGCGCTCAACCTCGTCATGCTACCGCTCTATCTCGTGGCGCTGTTCGTGGCTGGCCTCGGCGCGATCCTGTTCTACGGGGTCAACGGTTGGCTGACGGGCCGGGAATATTACGAGCAAGTGGCACTGCGCCGCCTGGACCCGGCCGAGGTGAAAGCCTGGCGCAAGGCCAACAGCGGCGTGCTGTGGCTCACCGGCATCGCCATCGTCTTCCTCGGCACGATCCCGGTGCTGAACCTGATCGTGCCGGTCCTGGGCATGGCCGCGATGGTGCATGTGGCACAAACGCTCAAGCCACCGGCCGCACCCGGCCGACCCTTTCTTCCGCCTGCCGAGCGGCGCTAAGATCGTCAGATGAAACGGGCTTACGGGGCTTTCGCGCTCGCTCTCCTTCTCGGCGGCTGCGTTACGGATTCCGGACCGGGCTATTCGTTGACCGGCGGCGAGAACGGTGTGTTCCGTTCCGCCAATCCCGGACGGGCCATCCCGGTGAGCCAGATCAAGGGCATGGACGAACACCAGCTGCTCGCCACGTTCGGCGCTCCGCAGCTCGACCGCAAGGACGCGTCGACCCGGGTCCTGCGTTATCAGTCCGACGCCTGCACCTTGTTCGTTTTCGTGTCGGCCAACCAGGCCCAGTATGCCGACGCCTACGATCCCCAGCTTCGGCCGCTCTCGCCGATCGACCAGTGCGCGGGCTCGGTGGCGGCGCAGAAGCGACGCGTCGCCTAGGCTAGGGCCCGAGACTTTTCCGAAGAAAGGCCAAAGCTTCGTCGGTGGACCTCACCCGAGCGGAAGCATCGTAAGCCATCGAATAGCCCCGGCCGTCTTTCAGGCAGGCCTGTAGAGCGCTTACGTCCAACGGCTTTTCTTGCCCACCGACCAAGAGAGCCGGTCCGGATGAACCCACGAGAAAGTACGGACATTTCCGCGTGCTGTCGTATTGCGAATAGAAGCGTGAGGCGCCCAAGCTGGGAACCGTCCAGGCGTGGTACGCGCCGGAATAGATCGATACCTCGATCGGCGGCGAACGGCCGGCAGCCCTGGCGTAGGCGAGATATTCCTCCGCCTTGGCGATTGGCAGGTTGTCGTCCTTGTTGCCCAGCAACATCAGGATCGGTGCGCCGGTGTACATTCCTTGCTCCGCGACGGCGCCATAGACGCCCGCCGGATAGTAGGCGACGTGGGCGGCAAACCGGCTGTCGCCCTTCACCAGCGCGGTGCGCAATCGTTCAAAGGCGCTGAGATGGGCGACCTCGCCACCAAACGAGAAGCCGACAATGGCGATCCGCGTGGCGTCGATCCGCGGATCATTGGCCAGCAATTGCAGCGCCGCGTAGGCCTCGGCGACCGCGGACGCCCAGGGCGGCGCGGTGCGCCAAACCTTGCCTGCGCCTTCGCTCATGCGCCGCGCCGCCAAGCTGTCATAGGTCAAGGTGGCGAAGCCGGCTTTGCGAAATTCGGCGGCATGCCAACCTTCATTCGATTCCTGATAGCCGCCGATCGTGTGGACCACCAAGATGGCGGGATAGCGGTCTCGCTTTTCGTCGGGAAAACTCAACGTCCCGGCGAGGGTGACCATCGAAGTCGCGGCCTCTCGCGAAAGAAGTTGGCGAAAGTCCGCGTAGTCGCCGGATTGAAACTTCACCGGTTCGGCGTTGGCTTGCGCGGCCATTCCGACCACGAGGGCAAGCCATACTGCGAACAGGCGCATGTCAGTGACACCCGAGGCAGGTGAGCGCAACACGCGCGGCAGGATCGGCGCGGCGCTGAGCGGCGTTGCGGGCGTAGGGCGTGCCGGGCAATTCGGCGCTCATGCGGTCGAGATAGACATTGGCTTTGGCGACGTCACCGAGCTCCAGCCAGCCGTCGGCCAAGGCGCCCAGTAGTTCGCCACGACCGTGCTCCTTGAGCTTGCTCCAATTCGCAGCATTGGCCGCCACGACGAATTCGAAGTCGCCGATGGCGATCTTGGTCAGCCGGTCTGCCTCGGGGCGATTGAAGGGCCGCAGCCCGCGCGCGAAGGGCATCAGGCCGGTGGCGCGCGGAATGAGCACGGCGATATCCGTCGGCGCGAGCGAAACGGCGCGGTTCATGTCGGCGATGCCCTGGCCCGCCAAGGTCTGGCCTTCGCCGATGGCGCCGCGCTGAAACGCCTGGCCCGAGAGAAACAGTCGCGCGTCGCCACGCCAGACCAGCGCTTGGGCATGGTCGGGATCGGCGGCCAGGGTGTCGGTGATCAGCTTCATGGCGCGCTCGAAGGCGTCGGTATCGCCATCGAACCCGGCAAACATGTCCTCGCGAACCTTGAAGTCGAAACGCTGCTGGGCGAGTGCGGCGAGGCTTATCGAGAACGCCAGCACGAGGACAAAGATCCACCGCATGGCTCAGCCCTCCACAAGCGCGGTACGGCGGGCGCGCAGCAGCAGACCAGCCAGTCAGCCGAGGCCAATGCCGGCAACGATGCCGCCAACGCCGCCCGACAGGCCGATCCACAGCGGCTCGGCCTTGAGCGCCGGCATCACGCCGAACAGGACTCCCAAGGCGTAGCGGGCCGCGAAGATCGACAGGCCGAACCCCAACATGAACCGTCCGCCGGCGATCTCCAGGCGGCCGTCGTCCAGAACGCGCGCTTCGCGGCGGCGACCGATGGCATGGCCGAGCGGCAAGGCGGCCAGCAGGGCCACGGCACAGCTCGCGGCCGCGAGGCCGGGCTGGGCAGACTGTGCGACGCCAGCCAGCGACGTGGCGAGGCCGACCAGCGGCAGGATGATGAATCGCCGCGGCGGCACGACGCGCGGCTGCAAGCCCCACCAGCCGAGCCAGAGCACGAAAGCCATGAGCGGCCAGACCCATAGCGGGGTATGGGCCACGATCTGGAAAAATGACGGCATGACGACCTCCGTAGCGCCGGATTGGCGTCGCCACCTTCCGCCTGAGGGTGCGACCGAACCATCTTCTTTGCGTGAAGGGCTGGCGTTTTTCGCGATCTACCGGCAATCATCGCTTCACGATGCGCGAGTTGCCCTATCTCAAGGCGATCCATCGCCACTTGCCCTGGGTGCTGGGGCTGGGCGTGGTCATGGGCGTCATCGGGCCGTTCGGTAGCTATGAGACGGCCGGCCTGGGAACACGGCTTGTGTATTTCGTCGCGACAGGCGTGCTGACCTGGCTGCAGGTGATCGGTGGGGCCATCCTGCTCTCAGGCCTCCAGATGTTCGACCGTTGGTCGCTCGTCGGCCGCATGGCGCTCGCCGGCTTCCTGGCGTCGATACCCGCCACGTTCGAGATCATCATTTTGCACACCTGGTTGATACGACCGATTCCGTTTTCTGCGGCTCCGTGGATTTTCCCGCAGACCGCATTCCTGGCCGTGACCATCTCCGTCCTGATCGGTCTTTTCTATGAACAGCGCCTGCATGCCGTGGCCGATGCCGAGCGTGCCCGCGTCGCTTCTGTGCCCGAGGCCGGCCCGCAAGGCGTGGTCACGCACGACTTCTTCCGTCGCGTGCCACCGGCGCTGGGGCACAATCTTTTGGCGCTGGAGATGGAAGATCACTACCTGCGCATCCACACCGCTCTCGGTAGCGACCTCATCCTGCTCAGGCTGCGCGATGCGCTGAGCGAGCTGGGCCCCGAGCGCGGCCGTCAGGTCCATCGTTCGTGGTGGGTGGCGCAAGACGCGGTGACCTCAGTGGAGCGCAGTGCCGGCCGTGGCACCCTCGTCCTGCGCAACGGGCTGCGCGTGCCGGTGAGCAAGAGCTTTCGCGATCAGGTGAAGGAAGCGGGCTGGCTCGACGGCTGAGAGTTACTTGCCGCCGCGATCCTCGCGCCACAGGTCGAGCCTCTCCTGCACCGGCCGGTCGGAGAAGGAGAACAGGACTGATTCGCCGGCGGCCTTGTGCACCACCTTGGCCCAGCTCGGCACCACGAAGTGGTCGCGCTTTTTCCAGCGCATCATTGTATCGCCGACCTTCGTCTCGCCCGATCCCTCGACCACCGAGAACACCGTGCCGTCGGTACTGCGGTAGGGCGCGGTCGTAAAACCCTTGGGCAGGAGCTGCATGAAGGTGCCCATGGTGGCGATCGGCGCGCCGCCGCTGGCGGGATTGACGTAACGCAGTTTGTAGCCGTGGCAGGCATCGGGCGGGCCGGCCTTGGCGAGGCCACTGAGCGCCTCGCGCGTGCGGGCATAAGGATAGTTGAAGATCGGCGAGGTCTGCCTGGCAGGCTTCCAGTCGACTGGCAGCAAACCGCTGGCATATTTGGCGTCGGACGTACCCTCGGGCACGGTGACGGCCTGCTCGTCCTCCTCGCCGTTCTCGGCGAAGCCGGCGTTGAACATCGCCACGATCGGAATGTCGAGCCCGTCGAGCCACACCATCGGCTTCTTCGACTCGTTGCCGTGATCGTGCCAGGTCCAGGTCGGCGTGATGACGAAGTCGCCTTCGCGCATGACAGTGCGCTCGCCGTCGACGGCGGTGTAGGCGCCCTCGCCCTCGACGATGAAACGCAGCGCCGATTGCGTGTGGCGGTGGCTGGGCGCCACCTCGCCCGGCAGGATGAGTTGCAGGCCGGCATAGAGCGTGGGCGTGATGCAGGAGCTGCCAGCCATTGCCGGGTTCTCGAGAATCAGCACGCGCCGGATCGCTTCCTTGGCGGTGATCAGCGCGCCCGATTCCATCAGGAAGGGCCGGACCTTGGCGTAGTCCCAATGCGCCGGTCCGTACTTGGGCGAAGGCTGCGGCGGCACGAGCTGGTGCAGCGACTCCCACAACGGCGCCATCGAGAGGCTGCCGATACGCTCGTAGAAATCGCGGCGGGCGTTGTTGCGGGTGGCGCTGCCGTCCATGGACGTCCCTATTCGGCGGCGGCGCGCAGCGGCTGGCCCAGACGCGCCGCCGCGCGGGTGCGACAGGCCTCGGCGAAGGCGCCAAATACTTTCATCGAGATCGGATTTTCGAGCGCCCGGTGCTCGGGGTGCCACTGCAACGCGAGCGCGAAGGCCGGCGCATCGGGCACGCTGAAGGCTTCGACCTGGCCATCGTCGGCGGTGGCCTCGAGCCGGGCGCGCGGCGCCAGGCGATCGACGCCCTGGGCGTGCAGCGAGTTCACCAGCACGCGCTTCTCACCCAGCAGGCGATGCAGCAGGCCGCCCTCGACGATGTCGATATGGTGCGCCGGCGCGTAGTTCTCGTCGGCGGTCGGCGCCTTGGGCGCACGATGATCACGCCGGCCCTCGACCTCGTGCACCAGCTGGTGCAGCGAGCCGCCCAGCGCCACGTTGACCTCCTGCAAGCCCCGGCAGATCGCGATCAGCGGCACGCCATGGTCAATCGAATGGCGGATCAGCGGCAGGGTGGTGGCGTCGCGCGCCGGATCGTGCGCCGTGCCGGGCCGGCTCTCCTCGCCATAGTGATGCGGCTCGACGTTGGACGGGCTGCCGGTCAGCAGCACGCCGTCGAGCATGTCGAGCAGGCGATCGAGCGCCTCGGTCGTGGCATTGTCGCCGAGTTCCGGCCCCATGGCCGGGATCAACACGGGCAGGGCGCCGACGGCGCGGATCACCGCCTGGACGTACTTGTCGCCCACGGTGTGATGCCAGCCGCCCCGGCCGTTTTCCTTGAGACAGGCCGAAACGCCCACCAGAGGCCGCAAAGAAGACCGATCCATATCCTGCTAAACCCTGCAAAAAGAAGGCTTTATCATCGCCAACGACCGGTCCCTTGGCAATTGCCTCACCGTCGCGCCTGCCCGCGCCTTGTGCAGTGCAGCCCTGCATGGTACCGCCCGCGCCGCCCCGCTTATCGCCCGCCCAACCACTGCCCGCCCAACCACTGAAAGTGCGCCATGACGACCACCAGCCCTCCGCCCAATCCCGCCACTCCTCCCCAGGCGGCGGCCGGGCCGCTCACCATCCATGGCCAATACATCAAGGATTTGAGCTTCGAGAACCCGCGCGCACCGCAGAGCCTGATCGAGCAGACCCAGCCGCAGCTCACGCTCAATGTCACGGTCAACACCAGGCAGTTCGACACCAAGACCTTCGAGGTCACGCTGGCGGTCGAGGCGAGCGCCCAGACGCCCGCCAAGGAGCCGCTGTTCATGCTCGAGCTGATCTATGGCGGCACCGTGACCCTGGGCGACGTGCCGCAGGAGGCGTTCGGGCCGCTGCTGCTGATCGAGACGCCGCGCCTGTTGTTCCCGTTCGCCCGCGCCGTCATCGCCAACGCCACGCGCGAGGCGGGCTTCCCGCCGCTCAATATAGCGCCGGTCGATTTCGTGGCGCTCTACCGCCAGCAGCTCGAGGCCCATGGCGGCCAGATCCCGGGCGTGCCGAGTGGACCGGTCGGGCACGCCTAAGGCCACAGGGCCAAGCAACTTTATTGCGCAAATCGTTCCAAATCGTCCCAGACCGTCCCATCTGCGTGGGACGGCTTGGATATCGATAAAACCTGGGTTTTAGGCCAATCGTCCCAAGATGGGACGACCACCCCCCCCTCAGGGCTTGAGCCAGAGCGGGCCTTCAAGCTTCTTCAGGAACTCCGCATGTGCAGCGAGTTCGGCCGCGCTGGCGGCGTGCGGCCGGGCGGGACGCACCGTGCGGCCGGTCGCCGTCGACATGCCGCCAAGCCCCGTCGCGGCCATTTCCGGCGCCAGCCCCAGGTCGCGCTGCCGGCCGCCGCTCAGCTCGAGATAGACCTCGGCCAGCAGCTCCGAATCGAGCAGCGCGCCGTGCTTGGTACGCTCGGTGTTGTCGATGCCGAAGCGCTCGCACAGGGCATCGAGGCTGGCGCGCTGGCCGGGGAACTTACGGCGCGCCATCGACACGGTGTCGACATAGGCGTTGGTGATCTTGGACCGCCCGGCGCGCTCCAGCTCGGCGTTGAGGAAGCCCAAATCGAACTGGGCGTTGTGGATCACCAGCTGGGCGTCGCCGACGAACTCCAGCAGCTCGTCGACCTTGTCGGCGAACAGCGACTTGTCGGCGAGGAATTCCTCGGTGAGGCCGTGAATGTCCTGGGCGCCGGTCGGCATGTCGCGCTCGGGGTTGAGGTAGACCTGAAAGGTCCGGCCGGTGGCCACCATATTCACCAGCTCGATGCAGCCGATCTCGACGATGCGATGGCCGACGAGCGGGTCGAGGCCCGTGGTTTCGGTGTCGAGGACGACTTCGCGCATCGTGGCCTTGTAGCCTACTAAGCGTGCTACTTGCGATGGGCGCGCGCGAGCTGGGCTGTGAATTTCTCGCGCCACGGATTGGACGGCCAGAACCGGCCCGGCCGAACCTTGAGTTCCGCAATGGCCTTTTCGAGCGCTGCGCGCGTCGGCGCGAGGCCGAGGCCGGTCGGGATGACGATGGTTGCCTTGCGCCGCTTCAGCGCGTCCGGCACCTGCTGGCGCAGGATGCCGTCGAGTTTCTCGGCCGTCATGCCGGGCCGCGCCATGACGCGGCGGCGCTGCAGGAAGGCGGGCGCGCTGACAACCAGGGTGGCGTCGACCCGACGCTCGCCGCGGCCTTCGAACAGCAGCGGGATATCGAGCACGACCAGCGGCGCCCGCCGCATCGCGGCCCGCTTGAGGAACGCGCGCTGCCACAGGCCGACCATTGGATGCACGATGGCTTCGAGCTTGCGCAGCGCCTCCTTGTTGCCGAACACCCGGGCGCCCAGCGCCTGGCGGTCGAGCACGCCCTGCTTCACCACGCCGGGGAAGGCCGCCTCGATGGCGGGAAGCGCGGCCCCTCCCGGCGCCTGCAAGGCGTGGACGGCCGCATCGGCATCGTAGAGCGGCACGCCCATCCGGCGCAGCATCGACGCTGCGGTCGACTTGCCCATGCCGATCGAGCCGGTCAAGCCGACGATCACCATCGAACGCTGAACGCCCGGTGGATCAGGGCACCAGAACCGTCTGGCCGGTGGTCTTGCGTCCTTCCAGATCGATATGGGCCTGGGCGGCCTGGGCCAGGGGATAGCGCTGGTCGATGGCGACCTTCACCTTGCCGCTCTTGACCATCTTGAACAGCGTCTTGGCCGACTGCTCGAGTTCCTTGCGGGTGGCGTTGTAGGCGCCGAGGCTGGGACGCGTCAGGTACAACGATCCCTTGGCGTTCAGGATGCCCGGCGGCTGCGGCGCCACGGCACCGGACGCATTGCCGAACGAGGCCAGCAGGCCGAGCGGCCGCAGGCTGTCGAGCGAGGCCATCCAGGTGTCCTTGCCGACGCCGTCGAACACCACCGGCACGCCCTTGCCCTTGGTGATCTTCTTGACCTGCTCGGCCACATTTTCCTTGGTGTAGTCGATCACCCACTTGTAGCCGTTCTTCTTGGCGAGAGCGGCTTTCTCAGGCGACGACACGGTGCCGATCACCTTGTAGCCACGCGCCTTGGCCCATTGGCCGAACAGCAGGCCGACGCCGCCGGCGGCGGCATGGAACAGGATGATGTCGCCTTTCTTGAGCCACGCGTCGGCGCAGCGATCGACGAGATACTCGACCGTCATGCCCTTGAGCATGATCGCCGCCGCCTGTTCGTCGCTCACGCCCTTGGGGACGTGCACGAGCTGGTCGACGCCCATCAGGCGCTCCTGGCAGTAGGCGCCGAGCACGCCACAATAGGCGACTCTGTCGCCCTTTTTGAAACCCTTGACCTTGGGGCCAACGGCTACGATCACGCCAGCCGCTTCGCGGCCGACGGCGTTGGGCAGCGGCGTCTGATAGAGACCGCTGCGCGTATAGACGTCGATGAAGTTGAGGCCGATCGCAGTGTGCTTGACCTTCACCTGTCCGGGGCCGGGCGCGCCGACCTCGACGTCGGCAAGTTGCATTTTCTCCGGCCCGCCATTTTCATGCATCAGAATCGACTTGGACATTTTCTGCTCCCCTCTAGGACTGCTGCTTACTCGGCGGCGCGCTTGGACTTGGCGGCCGCGTACTTGTCGATCTCGCCCTGGACGGCGGCTTGCGAGTCCACCGAATAGGTGCCGCGGTTGCCGGCGGCGATGTCGTAGCTCAACTGGCGCGGGGCGATCGCGCCGCGCTGGAAATGTGGATGAACGTAGCGGGCCATCAATTCATAGGAGCGCTGGGTCGCCGGCCAGTCCGCCCAGTTGTGGGCGAGCAGCAGGACCGCGCCGTAGCCGCCGTCGGAGCCCTTCCACAGCCGCTCGAAGTGGCGGATGCAATCGTCCGGCGTGCCGATGCAGGCAACACCTTCCTTGGTCAGGAACTCGGCGGCGTCGTCAATGCCGGGCGGTATGATCGGGAAGGTGGCGACATCGGTGAAATACTTGGCGAAGCGATCGAGGCCGAATTTCACATCCTCGCGTGCCTTCTCGCGCGTCTCGGCGACGTGGGCAAAAGTGACGATGCGCCACTTGGAGCGATCGGCTGTCTTGCCGTGCTGCCGGGCGTTCTCGGTATAGATGCCCCAATTGGCGGCGTGCGCCTTCAGCGCGTCGTCCGAGGTGCCGCCGATCGACAACATGCCGATGCCATGACGGCCGGCCGCGACCGCGCCGACCGGCGAACGCGCGCAGGCGACCGCCATCTCCATGCCGGGTTGGGTGTAGGACGCAAGCTGGAGCTGCGCAGCGGTGAGGTCGAACCAGTCGGTCTTGCGTGTCACCGACTTGCCCGCCATCAGGTCGACGATGACGTCGAGCGACTCGTTCATGCGGCTGCGCTGGTCGGCGGCCTTGACGCCGATCTTGGCGGCGTCGTGGACCAGCGCGCCCGGACCGACGCCGAACATGGCGCGGCCGCGCGTCATGTGGTCAAGCTGGGTCATGCGCGAGGCCAGCATGAAGGGGTTGTGGTAGGGCAGCGACACCACGCCGGTGCCGAGGCGAATATGCTTCGTGCGCTCGGCCGCGGCGGCGATGAACATCTCAGGGGACGCGATGATCTCGAAGCCGCCGGAGTGATGCTCGCCGATCCAAGCCTCGTGGTAGTTCAGCCGGTCGAGATGCTGGACCAGCTCCATGTCGCGTTCGATGGCCAAGGTCGGATTCTCGTCGAGCGCATGAAACGGCGCCAGAAAGATGCCGGTACGCAGGTAGCGGTCGGTCAAGGAACGTCCCCCGGAATTGCAGGCGCCGAGTATAGTGGCCGGCCTCTCGCGCGCCAGCCCGGCGCACCCCTGTTTCCAGGAGGGTCAATGAATCGGCGCCGTTTCGTTCTCGCTGCAACCGCCGGTCTGACGGCCCCGGCGCTGGTCCGTGCCCAGGAGACGACGAAAAGCGCCAAAGCCTCGTATCGCCTGGTAACGCTCAGCCGTGACCTGGAGCAGCCCTGGAGCATGGCTTTCCTGCCCGATGGCAGGATGCTGATCACTGAACGGCCGGGGCGGCTCAGGGTCTTCTTCAACGGCAAACTCGAGCGCACGGCCGTCCCGGGCGTACCCGCAGTCCATGCCAGCGGCCAGGCGGGCTTGCTCGACCTCTGCCTGCATCCCGGGTTCGCCACGAACCGCGTGCTCTACCTTTCCTATGTCGCCCTGGGCCGCGGCGGCAGCGTGACCACGGTGGCCCGGGCGGAACTCGCCGACACAGGTCTCAAAAACGTAACGCCGATCTTCGAAGCGCTGCCCCGCTTCCAGGGCAACCTCAATTTAGGATCGCGCATCGTGTTCGACCGTGCCGGACTGATGTACGTCACGACGGGCGACCGCTTTCAGATGGCCCAGGCGCAGAACCTCGGCAATCTCTTGGGCAAGATCGTGCGCCTGAAAGACGACGGCTCGGTGCCGCCGGACAATCCCTTCGTCGGCAAGTCCGGCGTGCAGCCGGAGATCTTCACCTACGGCAACCGCAACCCGCAGGGCATCACGCTCCATCCCGAGACCGGCCGGATCTGGGAGGTCGAGCACGGGCCGAAGGGCGGCGACGAGCTCAACATACTGAAAGCGGGCGCCAACTATGGCTGGCCGCGCGCCACGTACGGTGTCAACTACGACGGCAGCAAGATCACCGACGATCGCAGCCTGCCCGGCATGGAAGACCCACTGCGCCATTGGGTACCGTCGATCTCGCCCTGCGGCCTTACCTTTTATACCGGCGACCGTTTTCCCGGCTGGAAGGGCTCGCTGTTCACCGGCGCGCTGTCCAACAACGCGCTGTTTCGTATCGAAGTCGACGGCGAGCGCTATCGAAGCGAGGAACGGTTGCTCGTCGACCGTCTTCCCTATATCCGCGACGTGCGTCAGGGACCCGACGGGTTCCTCTATCTTGTCACCCACAGCGACGACGGCGGATTGTTCCGCCTGGAGCCTGCGTAAGCCCAGACCATGCCTTCCCCTCGATTGATCCTCGCCTCCGCCAGCCCGTCGCGCCGCCAGCTTCTGGTCAGTGCCGGCCTCACCTTCGACGTCGAGCCATCGGGTGTCGACGAGGACGAGGCCAAACGCAGCCTGCTGGCCGAGCGCGCCTCGCCGCAGGATATCGCCGAGGCGCTGGCCGGCATGAAGGCCCTGCGCGTTTCCGGTCGGCATGGCACGGCCATGGTGGTGGGCGGCGACTCGACGCTGGCCTGCAACGGCCGCCTGTTCGACAAGCCCGCGACGCTCGAAGCCGCGCGCAAGCAGTTGCTAGAGCTGCGCAGCCAGACGCACGAGCTCTTCTCCTCGGTGGTGGTGGCGCGCAGCGGCGTGCGGCTGTGGCACTGGAACGAACGGGCACGGCTCACCATGCGTCCGTTCAGCGAGCCCTTCCTCGATGCCTACCTGGCGCGGGCCGGCGAGGGTGTGCTGGCCTCGGTCGGCGCCTATCAGCTCGAAAGCCTCGGCGCGCACCTCTTCAGCCGGGTCGACGGCGACTATTTCACCATCCTCGGCCTGCCGCTTCTGCCGCTGCTGTCGTTCCTGGCGGGCCATGGCATCGGTCTGGAGCAGGCGGCGTGAACCCGTACGAAACGCTTCTCCAGGAAGCGCGTGGCCGTCCGTTTGCCGCCATCGTCGGCTGGCCTGTCGATCATTCGCGCTCGCCCGCCCTGCACGGCTTCTGGCTGAAGCAGCACGGCATCGACGGCCACTACGGCCGACTGCCGGTCGAACCCAACCGGCAGGCCCTGGAAGCGCTGGTGGCATTTCTCAGGCGCACACCCAACGCGCGCGGCTGCAACCTCACCCTGCCGCACAAGATCGAGATCATGCCGCTGCTCGATCACATCCATCCCGACGCCGCGCGCATCGGCGCGGTGAACACCGTGATCAAGCGGCCCGACGGCACTTTGGAGGGCCGCAACAGCGACGGTTTCGGCTTCCTCGCTGCCTTGGCTGAAGGCGCCCCCGACTGGCGCGCCGCGTCAGGTCCGGCCGTGGTGCTGGGCGCGGGCGGTGCGGCACGCGCGGTCGTGGCGACACTGGTCGACGCGGGCGTGCCCGAGCTGCGCCTGGTCAATCGCACCAAGGCGGCTGCCGTCGACCTGGGCGTGGCCTTCACGCCCAAGGACGGCCGGCGGATCGCAATCGAACGCTGGAACGATCGCGCCGCCGCCCTCGACGGCGCCACCCTGCTGGTCAACACGACTTCGCTCGGCATGACAGGCCAGCCGCCGCTCGATCTCGATCTCGCCCGCCTGCCGCTTGGCGCCGCGGTCGACGACATCGTCTATGTGCCGCTCGAGACGGAGCTGCTGGCCCGCGCCAAGGCGCGCGGTCACCGCGTCGTCGACGGTCTTGGCATGCTGCTGCACCAGGGCCGGCTGGGCTTCGAGGCGTGGTTTGGCCACAAGGTCGCCGTGAGCGCCGAGCAGCGCGCTGTGGTGCTGGCCGCATGAGCGACGTGCTGAAAGCAACAGCAGGCGTTCTTGCTACGACTGCCGTTGTGTTTCTGCTGTCTTGGACCGGATGGTATGCGCTTATTCTGCGAGGGAACTTCGACTACGACTTCTTGTCGTTCACACCCATTTGGCGCGGTCACGGAGGCGAATACTTCGCCTTCAAATTCTGGTTCTCGATTCTGACGACGACTATCTGCACACCGCTCTTCTACATCTGTAAGTGGCTGCTACATCGAGTGCTCGGTTCGACGAACGTGCACATCGACCAGCTCCGGATAGCTGGCTTTCCAAATCTTTATCTGTTCTGAACCGCGCGGGCTCTCGCGCTTGATTACAAGCGCTGCCGCCCGCCAACGCCTGGGAAGGCGTTCTACTGATTCATCGAACCGAAGAAGTCCGAATTGGTCTTCGCCGTGCGCAGCTTGTCGAGCAGGAACTCGATGGCGTCGACGGCGCCCATCGGCATCAGGATGCGGCGCAGTACCCACATCTTGGACAGCGTCGCGCGGTCGACCAGCAGCTCTTCCTTGCGGGTGCCAGACTTGGTGATGTCGATGGCGGGGAAGGTACGCTTGTCGGCGACCTTGCGGTCGAGAATGATTTCCGAGTTACCGGTACCCTTGAACTCCTCGAAGATCACCTCGTCCATGCGGGAGCCGGTGTCGATCAGGGCCGTGGCGATGATTGTGAGCGAGCCGCCTTCCTCGATGTTACAGGCTGCACCAAAGAACCGCTTGGGGCGCTGGAGC
>PLYQ01000356.1 GCA_003153415.1 Rhodospirillales bacterium
CTCTACAGCTCCCCATATTCGCAGGTTCCTCCATGACGCCCGCCTCAAGTCTCTCGCTATGCCGCGCGGCAAGCGGGCGAAGAAGCTGGTTGGTCGCTCCGTTGCATTGGCCGGAACTGCAAGACGATAGAGGCGTTTGATGTATTGCCATGCGTATTCAGGTCGTTCATTGCCACCCGCTGACCGAGAGCTACGATCACGCGCTCTATCTCGCCACCGTCGAAACGCTCCGCGCCAACGGTCACGAAGCGATCGGCACCGATCTCTATCGTGAAGGCTTCAACCCGGCGATGACCGAGGCGGAGCGCCGGAGCTACATGGGCAATGACTACGACACACGCGCGATTGCGACTTATGTCGATATCCTGAAAAAAGTCGACGGTGTGATCCTGTGCTTCCCGCATTGGTTCTTTTCGATGCCGGCCATGCTTAAGGGTTGGGTGGATCGAGTCTGGGCACCGAGCGTCGCTTTCACTTACGACCCAAAGGATAATCATCTCACGCCCGCGCTCGCCAACATCAGGCTGATTGGGATCGTCACAAGTTATGGATCCCCGTGGTGGGTCGTTCATCTCTATGCCGGCAATGCCGGCCACAAGGTTCTGATGCGCGGTCTAAAGCCGCTTTGCGCGAAGAATGTGCGCGACTTCTTCCTAGCGCATTACGACATGGATCACTCCACCGAGCGATCGCGACACGCCTTCCTTGACAAGGTCCGTGCCCGGATCTCGCGGCTGTGAGTTGGTACCTCCCTTGACTGACAGCACCACTAAACTCTTCATCATGGCGCAAAGCGTTCAAGAGCTCATCGAGACCGAAGGCGATGTTGCGTCACGATCAACCAGTCACCGCACGCGGCTTCCAGAGCATAGTCGTGCAATACACACTGACCTACATGATCGCCTGGCTCGTCTGGATAGGTTCGCTCCGCTGTTCCCAACAGAACACCACCCCGAGCCATTGGATCGGCAGGTAGCGCGGACGCCGCTGCCATCGCCACCAAGCCTTTACGGGAAATCAGGTCGTTTCTTTGGAACGGAAAGGAGACTCCGTGCGTTAGGTTGGAGCAATCGCATTGACGAGCACTCATAGGAGCCAACATGGATATCACCACGCTACTCATTATAGTGGTCGTCATTATGGTACTGGGCGGTGGCGGCTGGTACGGCCGTGGACGCTGGTACTAAGGAAAGGTGCGAAAGCTAGGAATGAAGCCGGCACCTTCGCGAGAGGCGAATAACTCCCAAGAACAGAAGGTTGACGAGAAGCCTAAGCAAGGGAGACTGGCCATGGAACAGCGGGCGACGGACCTCGCGCGAACCCAATGAAGTAGTCCGAATCTGCTACACTTTCACTGGAGCCGATCTTAGGACGCGCACGGGATCGCTGCCGACAGCGCGCACCAATTCCGCCACGGTGGGAACGAGGCGTTAGCGCATGTGCCGGTTGATCTGATCGGGGAGACTCCGTGCTGACGGAGCTATGCGTCCGACCTTTCGCAACACCTGAAGACGATTCAGATCGCTGACGCAGCATCATTGCTGGCGAGCCTAAGGACGCGGCTCGCCAGCGAACGATCGACGGAACTAGCTACTTCTTCTCGATCCAGCCCTGATCGCTGTCACGCGTGTGAGCCCAATCGTGATACTGGGCGTCGGGAACCTTGCGGTAGACATCGACGTGTTCCGGCTTCTCCCAGCTGCGGAATTCGTGGGTCTTGGTCCAGTAGCCGTCGGTATAGCCGTATTGGACCGTGCCCGGATCGAATGTCACGACGGCGTCGACCGCATGTGCGGTGGTGGTGACGCCAATCACACTTGTTCCGGCAAGGGCGAGCGCGATCACGGCCGCCTTGAGGGTCTTGGTCATGGGTAATCCTTGTTGCTAATACCGCTTATGTGCTCGTTCCCCGGCCCAAGCGGCGACAGACCAAGGACTCGGGTAACGGCTGGGTGAGCGGGCTGGTTCCACGCGCTTCTGTCACCAGAAAGGACCACAATCGGGCCTCTGAGGTCGATGAGCTTGATGATGGTGCTCTACCGAAGTGAGCCTCTCCGATGCTGATCAAATCGCCCGCTTGGATGCTTGGTGCATCGAGACGGGCGATTTTCTCTAAGGTGGCCAATGAACGGTCGCCCCGCGTGAAGTGCCAAACCGAGGTAGAAACCAGCGCGCTTTCAGTTGGTCAGAACAAGCCAGTAGCAGGGATGCGGCTAGTTGGGCGATCTGTGAAGTTGGCGCGCCACGGCATCAATTGGTTGCGGGGCTTCACAACCCACCAATCGTCCGCCTAAAACTTCTCCACCCATGGCCGCACCTCGACCTCCCAGCTCCAGGCGCTGCGGTGCTGCATCAGCGTGGCCCAATAGGTCTCGGCGATGGCGTCGGGATCGAGCAGGCTGTCGGGACTGTTGCCCGGCACCGGGCGCGCGGCACTGCGGATGCCGCCGTCGATCACGAAGTGCGCGACATGGATGCCCTGGGGCGAGAGCTCGCGCGCCATCGATTGTGCGAGGCCACGTAGCGCGAACTTGCCCATGGCGAAGGTGGCCGAGAGTGCGAAGCCCTTCACGCCGGCAGTAGCGCCGGTCAGGAAGATGGCGCCATGCGCCTTCGGCAGCATGCGGCGTGCCGCCTGCTGGGAGACCAGGAAGCCGCCGAAGGCGCTGATCTCGATGGCGCGTTTGACATCGTCGGGCGGCAGGTCGACCAGGGGCCCGCGCACCCGGTTGCTGGCGTTGTAGACCACGACGTCGGGCGCGCCCGACTTGGCCTCGACGGCCTCGAACAGGGCCGCAACGTCGGCCGGGTCGGCGGCGTTGCATTTGTGGACCGCCGCGCCGGTTTCCTTGGCGAGCGCGGCGAGCTTGTCGGTCTGGCGAGCGGCGATGGCGACGCCCAATCCGTTTTTGGCAAACAGCCGGGCGAGCGAGGCGCTGAGCCCCGGGCCGGTGCCGACGATCAGCGCAGAGCGGTATTTTGGCTTTTCCATAAAGGTCTCCTCGTTGCCGGCGATTCGACGCGGGTATAGGCTTCAGCGCAATAGGCGTGGAGTAACCTCCGCGCTTTAGGGAAGGAAAACCGCCATGGATCAGGCCCAGCCTGTCGGTCGCATCGATGTCATCTCCGACGCGATCTGTCCCTGGTGCTACATCGGCAAGCGCCACCTCGAGCGGGCGCTGGAAATCCTGGAAAAGGACCGGCTGCATTTCACCGTCGCCTGGCATCCCTTCCAGCTCAATCCCGACATGCCCGTCGAGGGCGTCGACCGCCAGAAATACCGCGAGGCCAAGTTCGGCGGCCCCGAGCGGGCGCGCCAGATCGACGAGCGCATCACCGGGACGGCCGCGACCGTCGGCCTCGACTTCCACCTCGAGAAACTCACTCGCACGCCGAATACCGTGAACGCCCACCGCCTGATCCGTTTTGCCGGCCAAAAGGGCGTGCAGGACGACGTGGTCGAGGCCCTGTTCGACGCCTATTTCTGTCGCGGCGCCGACATCGGCGACGCCAAGGTGCTGGCCGAGATCGGCAACAACGGCGGTCTCGACGATGAGGAAGTGCTGGCCATGCTGGCGAGCGACGAAGGCCGAAAGGAAGTGCTGGCGGGCGACCAGATGGCGCGCAACGCCGGCATTCAGGGCGTGCCGAGCTTCGCCCTGCAGGGCCATGTCCTGTTCTCCGGCGCGGTGCCGGCCGACGAAATGGCCGCCGCCTTCCATCGCGCCTGGGAAGTGCTGAAGAGCCGCGCTGCCTAGAGATCGGCTTTCCTCCCCATTCATATGGGGAGGTGGCGGCGTCTTACGCCGGCGGAG
>PLYQ01000068.1 GCA_003153415.1 Rhodospirillales bacterium
TCAAACTTCGCCTTCGTCATGATGTCACGACCCTCGTGATGCTTTCAGCTTCTAGACAGACCGACCTGGCCAAATCTTGGAGCGGGTGAAGGGAATCGAACCCTCGTCGTAAGCTTGGAAGGCTTCTGCTCTACCATTGAGCTACACCCGCAACGCCCAAACAGAGCCAATCTCGCGCCAAGATCCGCTGGTGGAGGGGGAAGGATTCGAACCTTCGTAGACGCGAAGTCGGCAGATTTACAGTCTGCTGCCATTGACCGCTCGGCCACCCCTCCGAACCTGCGGCGCGCAGCGCGAGATATAGCCTGTTCGACCCGTGAAACGGGCGCGCGTTGCTCGCAAATCCAATGGGTTACGTCAAGGGCCAAATCCCCGTGGCGCACCGGATTTGCCCCTGTCGGCGCCACACCATACAAGGCTCGCCATGCGTCCCCGACAGCAAACCCTTCCCCGACCGTCCCGCGGCGGCCACCAGGCGGTGTGGCTATACGGCCACCATGCCGTGCTTGCGGCCCTGGCCAATCCGGAGCGCAAATTCGAGCGGCTGCTGGCCACCAAGGAGGTGGCCGAGCGTCACGCCGCCCAGTTCGCCGCGGCAGGCCTTGCGGCCAAGGCCGTGACGGTATCGCGCGATGAACTGGCCCAGCGCCTGCCGGCGGGAGCCGTCCACCAGGGCCTCGCTGCCCTCGTGGCGCCGCTCGAGGAAGCCGCCCTTGAAGACATCCTGGCGCGCTGCGGCGATGCCGCGCTCGTGCTGGCGCTCGATCAGGTGACGGACCCGCATAATGTCGGCGCCATCATGCGTTCCGCCGCCGCGTTCGGGGTTGCCGGCGTCGTGGTCACCGAACGGCATGCGCCCGCCGACACCGGCGTGCTTGCCAAGGCCGCCTCCGGGGCACTCGAGGTCGTGCCCTTGGTGCGTGCCGTCAATCTTGCCCGCACCCTGGAGCAGCTCAAAGATACGGGCTTCTGGCTGCACGGTCTCGACGAGCGCGGCGACACGTCGATCGCCCAACTCGATCTCGCCGGCCGCGTCTGCATCGTGCTGGGCGCCGAGGGCGAAGGCTTGCGCCGGCTGACCGCCGAGAAATGCGATCACCTGGTGACGATTCCCACCAACGCAGCCTTGGCCGCGCTCAATGTTTCCAACGCCGCGGCGATCGCCGCCTACGAGTGGGCCCGACGCCGAGTAGCATCCTGAGTCGCCAGCACGTTCCTTTATTTTCAACGCCTTCCAGATGATAATTGAAAACGCGACAGTTCTTCGGGCCGGGTTAGCACAGTGGTAGTGCAGCGGTTTTGNNGTTCAAATCCCTCACCCGGCACCATCCACCGAGGCACATCGTGAGCCGCGCCGTCCTGGTCACCGGCGGCGCCGGCTACATCGGCAGCCATGTCTGCAAGGCGCTGGCCGACACAGGCGCCGTCCCCGTCTGCTACGACACGCTCGAAAAAGGCCACGCGTGGGCGGTGAAGTGGGGTCCGCTGGAGCGCGGCGACGTGGGCGATGCCGCGCGCCTCGACGAGGTGTTTGCCCGCCATCGGCCGGCCGCCGTAATCCATCTCGCCGGCTACATCGAGGTCGGAGAATCGGTCGAGCAGCCGAAGCGTTACCTCCACAACAACGCGACCAAGACCGACGCCCTGATCGCCGCCGCCCTCCGCCACGATGTCGAGGCCTTCGTCTTTTCCAGCACGTGCGCCGTCTATGGGCTGCCGCAAACCGACCTGCTCGCCGAGACGCACCCTATCGCGCCGATAAGCCCCTACGCCGAATCCAAGATGCGTGTCGAACGGGCCCTCGACGGCGCCGCCAGCCGCGGCCTTCGTGCGGTGTCGTTGCGCTACTTCAACGCCACGGGCTCCGACGCCGGCGGCGAGATCGGCGAGGCGCACAATCCCGAAACCCACCTGCTGCCGCTCGCCGCGGATGCGGTGCTGGGCTTCGGACCGACGCTGACGCTGCTTGGCACCGACTATCCGACGCCGGACGGCTCATGCGTGCGCGACTTCGTGCATGTGACCGATCTTGCCGAAGCACATTTGAAGGCCATCGACTGGCTCCATCGCGCTGGCGGTAGCGGCCGGCACGAGGCGTTCAACCTTGGTTCTGGCTCGGGATACAGCGTCAAGCAGGCGGTGGCCGAAACCGGACGGATCGCCGGCCGATCCGTGCCGCACACCATCGGGGCCCGGCGCCCCGGCGACTCGCCCAAGCTGGTCGGCGATATTTCCAAGGCGGCGCGCGAACTAGGCTGGCGGCCGACACGCGATCTCGCGAGGCAAATCGAGGATACGCTACGCTGGCGGCGCGCGATGCCGCGCTAGGCCAGACGCAGCGGCAGGTTGCGCAGGCGTTTGCCGGTGGCGGCGAACACCGCATTGGCGACCGCGGGCGCAATCGGCGGTGTGCCAGGCTCGCCGACGCCGCCGATGGTCGACGCGCCGCTGTCGACCAGATGAACCGTCATCGCCGGCGCATCGGCCAGGCGCACGACGCCGTAGTCCGGGAAGTTGCCCTGCTCTACTGCGCCGTCGGCTATCGTGATCTCGCCGTAGAGCGCGGCCGACAGGCCGTAGAGGATGCCGCTTTCCATCTGCATCCGCACGATCGCCGGATTGACCACGGGTCCGCAATCGACGGCACAGGTCACGCGCTTGACCTCAAGCGTCTTGCCGTCGGCTACCGAAACTTCTGCAACTTGCGCCACGATCGATCCGAACGAAGCACGCAGGGCGATGCCGCGTCCCGAGCCGGCCGGCAGTGGTGTTCCCCAGCCCGCCTCCTTGGCCGCCGTCTCGAGCACTTTTAGATGCCGCGGCTTGCCGGCCAGCAATTCTCGACGGAACGCCAGAGGATCCTTCTTCAACGCATACGCCAGTTCGTCGACGAAGCTTTCGTCGAAGAAGGCGCCATGCGAATGGCCGACCGAGCGCCAGAAGCCGACGGGGACCGAACCGTCGGCGACGATCGCCTCGAGACGGTAGAAGGGAAAAGCATAGACCGGGTTCTCGACGGCGTTGCCTTCGGGCTTGCCCTGGGCCGGCAAGCCGATCGTCCGCGCGGGAAACTGGTCGGTCGGCGATTGCGCCACCTGACGCTTGGCGACGCCTTCGAGCTTGGGAGCGGCCCCCGACACATCCAACTCGGCGCGCCAGCGCGCCAGCGCCATCGGTCGGTAATAGTCGTGGCGGATGTCCTCCTCGCGCGACCACAGCACCTGGACCGGCCGCTCCGGCATGGCGAGTGCACAGGTCATCGCCTGGCGCACCAGATCGACCTCGGCCCGCCGGCCGAAGCCGCCACCCAGAAAAGTCGTGTGCACCGTCACATCTGCTTGCGGCACCTTGGCCGTCTTGGCAGCCGCCAGCCGGATCAGGGTCGGCGACTGGTTGGGCATCCAGACCTCGATACCGCGCGGGGCAACGCGGGCCGTGCAGTTCATCGGCTCCATCGGCGTGTGCGCCAGATAGGGCGCGCGATAGGTGGCTTCGACCACCTGATTGCCGGTGAGCTTGCTTTCGTTCCCGAGCGTTCGCGTCAACGCTACGTCGCCGGTCTCGATCAATGCCTCGTACTTCTTCCACAACGCCGGACTATTGAGCTTCGGCTCCGGTCCTGCCTGCCACTGGATCTCGACGCCTTCGTCGAGAAACTTGTCGGCCTGCCACCAGCTCGCGCCGATAGCAGCGATGCCGCCCGGCACGACGACGATCTTTTCGATTCCCTTGGGCAGCGCGCCCTGCTTCAGCTTGAAGCCGATCGCCGCTCCCCCGAACGTCGGTGCGTTGCGCACGGCAGCGTAAAGCAGGCCGGACAGCCGCACATCGATGCCGAAGATCGCCGTGCCCGCGACCTTGGCGGGAATGTCGAGCCGGGACAGCGGCTTGCCGATGAGCTTGAACTCCGACGGCTTCTTGAGCGGCGGCGGCGGCATGACGGACAGATCGCCGACGTCCTCGACCAACTCGCCGAACGTCGCCACTTTGGTGCCGTTGCGCCGGCGGATTTCACCATCGACCGCCACAAGTTCGCCGACCGGGATACCCGCCTTGCGGCTCGCCGCGCGCAGCAGGAGATCGCGCGCCACCGCCCCGGCGGTACGCATCGGCAGCCAGGCGTCGCGGGTCGACGTCGAACCGCCGGTCGCCAGCACACCCAGCACCCCGCCCAATTTCTCCGCCGTCCAGCGCGCCACATCCACGACCGTGCCGGCTTCCTCGGGCGAAAACGGCAGGCCGTCGATCAGTATGTCGACATTGCGATAGACGACGCTCTCCGGCGGGTCCTCGACACGGACCTGGTCCCAGCGCGCCTCCATCTCTTCGGCCACCAGCATGGCGAGCGCGCTATGGATGCCCTGCCCCATCTCCGCGCGCGGCACGGCCACAGTCACCGAATTGTCCCGGGAGATCTTCACCCAGCCGTTGAGGCCGACCTGGCCGGGCCCGACATTGAACAGCGTGCGGCTGCCCAGGCGATCGCGTTCGTGCGCGAACCACCAGCCGACGCCGATGAAGCCCGCCCCGACGATGCCGCCGATGATCGTCTTGCGTCGCGACAACATTACGGTGCGCCGCCCAGGATGGCCGCTGCGCGGTGGACGGCGCGACGAATGGCGCCGTAGGTGCCGCAGCGACAGATGTTGGTCAGTGCGTCGTCGATGTCGTGATCGCTGGGCTTGGGCTTGTCTTTCAGAAGCGCCGCCGCCGCCATGATGAAGCCGGGCTGGCAGTAGCCNNGCACTCACCGGCAGCGAACAAGATCGCATCGCTTCACCGTCGAGATGAACGGTACAGGCACCGCAGGCCGCGACACCGCAACCGAATTTCGGACCGACGATGTTGAGGTCCTCGCGCAGGACCCAGAGCAGCGGTTTGTCGGGTTCGGCGTCGACCTGGTAGGCCTTGCCGTTGACGGTGAGCGAGATCATCGGGCGATGAAGGTATCACCCAGAACGAGCACGTCCATCTTGGTTCGCAGGAAGCAGTCGATCGCCTCCTCAGGTAAGCACACCACCGGCTCGTTCTCGTTGAAACTGGTGTTGAGTACCATGGGCACGCCGCTCAGGTCGCGGAAGGCCTGGATCAAGCGGGCGTAGCGCGGGTTGCTCTGCCACGTCACGGTCTGGAGGCGGCCTGTGCCATCGACATGGGTAACGGCCGGGATTTCCTTGCGCTTCTCGGGACGGATCTTGAAGACCTGCATCATGAAGGGCACGTCGTCGTCGGTCTCGAACCAATCCTTCACCGCCTCGCGCAGGATCGAAGGCGCGAAAGGCCGGAACGATTCGCGACGCTTGATCTTGAGATTGAGGATGTCCTTCATGTCGCTGCGACGCGGATCGCCCAGGATGGAGCGGTTGCCGAGCGCCCGCGGCCCCCACTCGAGGCGGCCCTGGAACCAGCCGATCACCTTGCCTTCCGAGATTGCCTGCGCCGTGCGCCGGCAGAGCGCGGCCTCATCACCCATTCGTTCGATGGTGCAGCCTGCGGCGTCGAAGTCGGCGCGCCGGGCCGCGATCGCCGTGGCGATCTCGTCCGGCGTGGCGGATGGGCCCCAGTAGGCGTGATCCATCACGAAGTGGCGCCGGGCGCGATCGCCCTCGACCTTGTGCCAGGTGGCGAAAGCGGCACCGATCGCGCCGCCGGCGTCGCCGCCGGCCGATTGCACATAGACCTTCTTGAACGGCGAGCGCTCGAAGATCTTGCCGTTGGCCACCGAGTTGTAGGCGCAGCCGCCGGCCAAGACGACGGTATCGCAATCGTAGCGCCGATGCAGCGCGTCGAGCAGATTGAAGAAGGCATTCTCATAGGTCGCCTGGGCCGAGCGCGCGATATCGCGGTGCCTGTCCTCCAGCGGCTGGGCGGGATCGCGCGGCGCGCCCAAAAGTTCGCCGAGCGCGTCGCTCCACAGCCGCCCACCCGAGGGAATGCCATCTTTCACGGTGTAGTTGGCGCCGTCGCCGGATGCATGACGGAAGTAGCGCAAATTGAGCGCAAAGGTTCCATCGTTCTTCGGCCGGACGATCTCGGTCATGCGCTCGACGTGACGCGGCTCACCGTAAGGCGCCAGCCCCATCACCTTGTATTCGTCACCATAATGCGGAAAGCCGATAAACTGCGTCATCGCCTCGTAGAAGACGCCGAGCGAATGAGGAAAGTAGACGCGGCCATCGACCGCAAGCTTGCCGCCCTCGCCCAATCCCCAGGCCGCCGAGGAAAAATCGCCGAAGCCGTCAACCGATACCATCACCGCCCTGTCGTAAGGCGAGACCAGAAAGGCCGACGCGAGATGGCAGAGGTGGTGCTCGACGGCATGCACGATGCCGCGGAACTCCTGGTCCGGCAGCGCGCGCTTGAGATTGCCCGCGACGTCGGCACGATCGCCCCGATCACGCAGGCGTTTCAGCACATAGCCGGGGCTGACACCCGACGTCAGCACGTAGGCGAGCTTGCGCCAGCGGTTGGCGCTGTTGTCGCTGTTGACCGCGACATGATCGACGTCGCCCAGGGAGATGCCGGCCTCTGCCAGGCAATAGCGGATCGATTCGCTGGGAAAGCCGCCCCAATGCTTGATGCGGCGAAAGCGTTCCTCTTCGACGGCGGCGATCAGGTCGCCGTCCTTCACCAGACAGGCGGCGGCGTCGGCGTGATAGGCGTTGAGGCCCAGGACGTAGGTCAATTCGACGCCTTTCCGGAAACCAGGCGCTGGAGATCGCGACGCAGGAGATGCATGGACAGGATCAATTCGGCGGTCACGCGCTGCGCGGTATAAAGAAGGCCGGCCGGTCCGTCGAATATCAGGCCTTTGACGATCAGACAGTGCACCGCCACGACCGGCGGCCCCAGCACGCGCGTCAGTCGCAGCCGGTCTGCCCAGCTGAGATCGGACCACGCCCGGCTCGTGAGTTTCTCGGCTTCGGCGGCCTGGTAGCGCGCCTGGCTTTGCAGCCACCGGTCGAGGCCTTTGCGATCGTCATGCAGCAGCCGGCTGCGGAGCGGCAGGACCGGTCCGTCGATGCGGAGCTTCTCGGTATGGCCATCCTGCACGAACTCGGCCCGGCCGCGGCGAAACAGAAGCGGCATCGCGGGATAGAGCGAGGCCCGCAGCGGCCGGCCGTCGATACAGTAAGTAAAAGCGACCTGGTAGGCAGCGGTCGCGGCATCGGGCGCAAGCGCCGCCACCTCGTCCCGTAAGGCGGGTTCCACCACATAGTCGGCGTCGAGGCGGAGGATCCAATCGCTCGAGATCCCAGTCTCGTTGACCGCGAAGCGCCATTGCTCGGCATGGCTGTCGAACGGCCGGGGCACGACGTGAACGTTGGCAAAGCGCCCAGCGATCGCCAGGGTTTCGTCGGTCGATCCGCTGTCGACGATCATAACCTGGCGCGCCCACGACAGACGCTCCAGCGACCGGCCGATATTCGCCGCTTCGTTGAATGTCAGGATGACGGGGGTGATGTCGGAGAGCACGATGCTACAAAATGCGGCTATCTAGCTGGTATAAATGAATTTTTGGGTCGAACCACCGGTTTCCCGCGGGGGCCGGCGGCGGGGTCCGTGACAAATTGGGAGGGCCGGCTTGACGGAAAAGCCCGGGACGAGCAAACGAGCATCGTCACGAGGTCAGGCCGCTTGAGGGGCTCGGCGGCCTCATCGGTCCATCTCGCAAGTCTTTGAAAAGTCGGTTAGATTCCCCTCGCTTAGATTGAAAGGCTTCTTCATGTCCAAGAACGATCTCGTGGTGGTCACGGGTGCCGGTGGCTTCATCGGCGGTCATCTGGTGCGCGTCCTGCAGCAGCGGGGCCATACCAAGATCCGTGCCGTCGACATGAAGCCGCTTGCCGAGTGGTACCAAAAGACCCCGGGCGTGGAGAACCAGGTCGGCGACCTGTCGTTGCTCGAGCCCTGCCGGACGGCGGCCAAGAATGCCCGCATGATCTACAACCTCGCCGCCGACATGGGCGGTATGGGCTTCATCGAGACCCACAAGGCCGAATGCATGCTGTCGGTGCTGATCAGCACCCACATGCTAGTGGCGGCCCGTGAAGCGGGTACCGAACGCTTCTTCTATGCCTCGTCGGCCTGCGTCTACAACGGCGACAAGCAGACCCGAACCGACGTGACGGCGCTCAAGGAAGAGGACGCCTACCCGGCGATGCCGGAGGACGGCTACGGTTGGGAGAAGCTTTTCAGCGAGCGCATGGCGCGCCACTACCGCGAGGATTTCGGCATCGCCACCCGCGTCGCCCGCTACCACAACGTCTACGGCCCGGAAGGCACCTATGATGGCGGCCGCGAAAAGGCGCCGGCTGCGATCTGCCGCAAGGTCATCGCCGCCAAGCTCGCCGGCAAGAACGACATCGAAATCTGGGGCGACGGCGAGCAGACCCGCTCGTTCATGTACATCGACGACTGCACCGACGGAACGATCCGCCTTGCCCAGAGCGACATCATCGAGCCGCTCAATATCGGCAGCGACGAACTGGTCAGCATCAACCGCCTGGTCGACATCGTCGAGAAGATCGCCGGCGTGAAGCTCAGGCGCCGCTACAAGCTCGATGCACCCAAGGGCGTGCGCGGCCGCAACAGCGACAACGACCTGATCAAGCAGCTGCTGAAATGGGCGCCATCCATCCGTCTCGAAGATGGCATGGAAAAGACCTACAAGTGGATCCACGACGAGATGACCTCGGGCAAGGCCTCGATCGTCAACGCCCTGCCGCGCGCCGTCGCGGCTCAGTAAGGGCAGGCTGACGCCCGCGCGGTCCTAGCGACCGACCTGGCCCATATCCTGGTTGCTGCGCAGCACGCCGTCGAAGTAGGCGATGGTCTTCTTCAGACCCTCGTCGAGGGCGACCTTGGGCTCCCACTTCAGCTTCTCGCGCGCCAACGAGATGTCCGGGCACCGCTGCATCGGATCGTCGGCCGGCAGCGGCCGGAACACCATCTTCGACTTGCCGCCGACCACCTGCAGGACCTTCTCAGCGAGTTGGCGCATCGTCATCTCGGCGGGGTTGCCGATATTGACCGGCCCGGTGAAGTCGTCCGGCGTGTGGTCCATCAGGCGCTGCCAGCCGCTGATCAAATCGTCGACGTAGCAGAACGAGCGCGTCTGCATGCCGTCGCCGTAGATCGTGATGTCCTCGCCCTTCA
>PLYQ01000326.1 GCA_003153415.1 Rhodospirillales bacterium
GACTTGCCGGCATTGGGCGCGCCGACGATGGCGACGAACCCGGCGCGGGTCTGGGGTTCGGTCACGATCGGTTCAATCGTTCGAGCAGGGCGGTCGCGGCGAGGCGTTCGGCCTCGCGTTTGCTGCCGGCGCGGCCCCGGCCCGGTTCGTGGCCCTTGATCGCGACGTCGACCACGAACACCGGGGCATGCGCGGGGCCTTCGCGGCCGACCTCGCGATAGTCCGGCAGCGGCAACCGCCGCGCCTGCGCCCATTCCTGCAGCGCCGTCTTGGCGTCGCGCGGCGCGGTGGCGCGACTCTCCAGACGGTCGCGCCACAGCCGTTCCACGCAGGCGGCGGCCACGGCAAAGCCGGCATCGAGGAAGATCGCTCCCAGCAGGGCCTCCAAAGTGTCAGCAAGGATCGTCGGCTTCACCGCGTTGCCTTGCGCGCGCTCGGAGTCGCCCAGACGGATATGGGCGCCAAGCCCTAGCGCCTCGGCGATCTCGACCAGGGTTTCTGCGCGCACCATGGCGGCATGGCGGCGCGCCAGCTCACCCTCGCGCTCGTGTGGGAAATGGCGAAGGAGCACATCGGCCATGGCGAGCGACAGCACGCGGTCGCCGAGGAATTCCAGCCGTTCGTTGCCGTGCGGGAAGGCAGCCTTCAGCCCGGGCCGGCGATCGAGTGCGCTTCGGTGGGTCAGCGCCTCGGCGGCCAGTTCGACGCGCGCAAAGGCATGCCCCACCCCGTTCGCCAGCGCCGCCAGGTCGACGTCAGACGTCCACGGCTCGACGTCTGACGTCGCCGAGTCGACGCTGTCAGGCTTCAGTGGATCGCCGTGAAGAAGCGGCTGAAACGGATCGCCGGCGGCCATTTCCACGGCTCCAGCCATCCTGCGATCGACGGATCGTGCGAAAAGAAGATGAACTCGGCGCGTCCGACGAGGTTTTCGGCGGGCACATACCAGCCGAGCTGGTCGCGGTCGCGCTGCGCGCCGCCGATGTCGCGCAGCGTCAGGCGCGTGCGGCTGTCGAGCGAGTCGTCGCGGTTGTCGCCCATGACGAAGTAGCTGTTAGCCGGCACCAGGAATTCCGGCGTGTTATCGGACGGGCCGTTGTCGGTGTTCTCGACGATCTCATGGCGCCGACCGTTGGGCAGCTTCTCGCTGTACAGCGTGCCCTTCTGGTAGCTGCCGTTGCCGCCCTTCACATAGTCGCCGATGCGTACCCGCTCGACCGGCGTGCCGTTGATATGCAGCACGCCGTTGGTCACCTGGATGCGGTCGCCGGGCAGGCCGACGATGCGCTTGATGTAGTCGGTGCGATTGACGCCCTGGCCCTGGTCGCCGGGATACTTGAAGACCGCGACGTCGCCGCGCTGGGGCATGTCACCGAAGATGCGGCCCGAAAAGAAGCCCAACGAAAAAGGGAAGGAATGCTTGCTGTAGCCGTAGGAGTATTTGGAGACGAACAGATAGTCGCCGACCAGCAGGGTCGGGATCATCGAACCGCTCGGAATATTGAATGGCTCGATGGCAAAGGTGCGCACGACGACAGCGATCAGCACCGCATAGACAACCGTGCGGATGGTCTCGCCCCATCCGCCAGCCTTTTCCGCTCCGCGCTTGCGTCGTTCAGCCACGTCCGTCATCGCCGTACCAGTTTAAACGAGCCGCGCGTATAGCAGGGCCCGAAGGCCCTGTCTCCCGGCTCCGGGGACGCATGGGAGCGCTGCAAATTGGTCATTTCAGGTCAGGCTCATGGTCGGGAAACCGCCGAAATGATCACAAAGGCCTGGGCCAAGGGGAACTCGTCGGTGATGCTGAGGTCGATTTGCGCCGACATTCCGGCCGGCGTGATCTCGGCCAGGCGGGCGAGCGCACCTCCGGTCAACGCCATGGTCGGCTTGCCGCCGCTCAGGTTGACGACCCCCATGTCGCGCCAGAAGACGCCGCGCCGCAGGCCGGTGCCGAGCGCTTTGGCGCAGGCCTCTTTGGCGGCAAAGCGCTTGGCGTAGCTCGCCGCGCGCGTCGCCCGGCCCTCCGACCGCTTCTGTTCGGTCTCGGTGAAGATACGCCGCACGAACCGGTCGCCGAAGCGTTCGAGCGAGGATTCGATGCGCCGGATATCGACCAGATCGTTGCCGATGCCGAGGATCACGCGGCGGCTCCCGCGGCGCGCGCGACGTCCATGAGGCGGCGCATCTCGCGGATCGCCGCATCGAGGCCAACGAAGATCGCCTCGCCGACCAGGAAATGGCCGATATTGAGCTCGCGCACCTCGAGGATCGCCGCCACCGGCCCGACATCGCCGTAGCTCAGGCCGTGGCCCATGTGACATTCGAGGCCAAGCCTGGCGCAAAGCGCCGCACCTTTACGCAGGCGCTCGAGCTCGGCCTTCTGCGCCGCTCCTTCGAGTTCGCAGTACCGCCCGGTGTGCAACTCGACGACCGGTGCGCCGAGCACGACGGCGGCCTCGAGCTGGCGTGGATCGGCCTCGATGAACAGCGACACCCGGATGCCGGCGTCGCGCAGCCGGGCGACCATCGGCTTCAGGTGATTGTGCTGGCCGGCGGCGTCGAGGCCGCCCTCGGTGGTCCGCTCCTCACGCTTCTCCGGCACGATACAGGCGGCGTGCGGCCTGTGGCGAAGCGCGATGGCGACCATCTCCGGCGTCGCCGCCATCTCGAAGTTGAGCGGGATCTTGAGTTCGCGCATCAGCCCTTCGATGTCGGCATCGACGATGTGGCGGCGATCCTCGCGCAGATGCGCGGTGATGCCGTCGGCGCCGGCAGCGGTCGCGATCGCAGCGGCGCGCAGCGGGTCGGGCGTGGGCGTGCCGCGCGCGTTACGCACGGTGGCGACGTGATCGATGTTCACTCCCAGGCGCAGCTTGGACGACGCAGCGGACATACGCGGCTCTTTCGAGAATGGTTGTTGAAGGCTAGTTCCGCGCGCGTTCGACGGCGTTGATGGCAGGCGTCGCGCGCAGTGCGGCGGTGATGTCGGCCAGGTGCTTCACGTCGGCCACCTCGACGTCGATCACCATGTCAAAGAAATCCATCGAGCGGTTGACGATGCGCAGGTTGGAGATGTTGCCCTCGTGGCGGGCGATCACCGTCGACAAGCTGCTGAGGCTCCCCGGCTGGTTGGCCACCGTGATCTTGAGTCGGCCCGTATAGGCGCCGGCACCCTCGCCCACCGAGTCCCACCCGACGTCGATCCAGCGCTCGGGCGCCTCGGAGAAGCTCTCGAGCGTGGCGCAGTCGATGGTGTGAATGGTCACGCCCTTGCCGGTGGTGATGATGCCGACGATGCGATCGCCCGGCAGCGGATGGCAGCATCGGGCAAAATGCACGGCCATGCCCGGGATCAGGCCGCGGATCGCGATCTGGCCCGTCTCCTTCTTGGCCCGGCCGGCGTCCGCAGCCTTGCCCGCCTTGTTGCGCGCGCGCGAGATCGGCACGACGTCGGCACCGCCTTTGCGCGGCTGCTTCAGCCCGGGATAGACCGCCGTCAGCACTTCGCGCGCACCGACCAGACCGGCGCCGACCGCGGCCACCAGGTCGTCGGTGCTCGCCTGCTTGAAGTTGGCGCGTATGCCGTCGAGGCCCTTGTCGGTGACCTCGTAGCCTTCCTCGTGGAAGGTCTTGTCGAGCAGCGACTTGCCGAGCTGCAGATACTGCTCGCGCTGGCGCGTGCGGATGAAGCGGCGGATCGCGGCCTTGGCTTTGCCGGTGACGGCGAAGCGCTCCCACGTGGGCGACGGCGTCTGCGCCTTGGAGGTTACGATCTCGATCTGGTCGCCGTTGGAGAGCTGGGTGCGGAGCGGCAGCATCCGGCCGTTGATCTTGGCGCCGACGCAGGTGTCGCCGACCTGGCTGTGGACTGCATAGGCGAAGTCGATCGGCGTGGCGCCGCGCGGCAAGGCGATCAGCTTGCCCTTGGGCGTGAAGCAGAACACCTGGTCCTGAAACATCTCGAGCTTGGTGTGCTCGAGGAATTCCTCGGCGTTGGGTGCTTTGTCGAGGATCTCGACCAGGCTGCGCAGCCAGGCATATTGCGGCGCGTCGGTCGCCGGCCCGCCCTGCTTGTAGATCCAGTGGGCGGCGACGCCGCGGTCGGCCTGGTCCTGCATCTCCTCGGTGCGGATCTGGATCTCGATGCGCTGGCCGAGCGGGCCGATCACGCCCGAATGCAGCGAGCGGTAGCCGTTGGGCTTGGGCACCGAGATGTAGTCCTTGAAACGCTGCGGCAACACCTGGTAGCGACCGTGCAGCAGGCCCAGCGCCTGGTAGCACTCAGCGACGTCGTCGACGATGATGCGGAACGCCATGATGTCGGCGAGCTGCTCGAACGATACGTTCTTCTGCTGCATCTTGCGCCAGATCGAATAGGGCGTCTTCTCGCGGCCCGAGACTTCGGCCTCAAGCCCGCCTTCCTTCAACGTTTTGACCAGCTCGGCCTCGATCTGTGGCACCAGCTGCTCGCCCTTCTCGCGCAAGTAGCCGAAGCGCGCCAGCACCGAGGCGCGGCCGTCCGGGTTGAGCTCGGCGAAGGCCAGCTCCTCCAGCTCGCGCTTGACGTTCTCCATGCCGATGCGCGAGGCGAGCGGCGCGTAGAGATCCATAGTCTCGCGGGCGATGCGCTTGCGCCGGGCCGGATCCTTGATGTGCGTGAGCGTGCGCATGTTGTGCAGGCGGNNGCAGGCGGTCGGCGAGCTTGACCAGCAACACGCGGATGTCCGACGACATCGCCAGCACCAGCTTGCGCAGGTTTTCGGCTTCCTTAGTGGTCTCCGACTGGACCTCGAGGCGCGAGAGCTTGGTGACGCCGTCGACCAGACGCGCAATATCCTCGCCGAACAGCCCCGCGATCTCGTCGCGCGTGGCGTCGGTGTCCTCGAGTGTGTCGTGCAGCAGGCCGGTGACGATCGAGGAGGTGTCGAGCTTCATCTCGGCCAGGATGCCGGCGACCTGGACGGGGTGGGAGAAATAGGGATCGCCCGAGGCGCGGAGCTGGTTGCCGTGCTTTTTCAAGCCATAGACATAGGCGCGGTTCAGCACGTCCTCGTCCGCCTCCGGATCGTAGGACTGCACGCGTTCAACGAGTTCGAACTGCCGAATCATGACAATCGTCCATTATATGGGGACGATTGCCTTCACTCCACGACGTTTGCGCCAATGGCGGGGCCGAGCCCCGCTAATACCGGCCGGTGTGGCTACTCGGTAACGTCGTCTTCCTCAGCCATCGGCAGAGCCTTGGGCTGGGCCGCCTCGGCGCCGCCCTGGGCCAGTGCTGCCGCCAGCTCCTGCTCGAGCTCGGCCATCTCGTTGACCTCCTCGGGCTTGTCGATGTCGGCGTGCTTCTGCATGCCCGAGATCAGCGAGTCCTTGAGGACGGCGTGGTCGAGCTTGGTCTCGGCGATCTCACGCAGCGCCACGACCGGGTTCTTGTCGCGATCGCGATCGACGGTGATCTGGGCGCCGGCCGACACGTCACGCGCGCGCTGGGCAGCGTACATGACGAGTTCAAAGCGGTTGGGCACCTGCACGATGCAATCTTCGACGGTAACGCGCGCCATGGGCGAACCTCTGATTTCCGGGAGCGGCGGGTTATACGCGCCTGAGGCTAAAACGCAAGCCGTTCACCTACAAACGTTCGATGACCTGATCAGCGGGCAGGGCGGCCACAAGGCTCTGCAGGGGCGTACCGGTCACGGGATGGCGCCACTCAGGCGCGAGATCAGCCAGGGGTTTCAGAACAAATGCCCGGCCCGCCATGCGGGGGTGCGGCAAGGTCGCCCGGCCGGGGCCGCCGGCGGCTATTTCTCCACAAAAATCCAGTAAATCCAGATCGATGAAGCGTGCGGCGTTGGGCACTGTGCGGACCCTGCCAAAGGCCTCCTCGACGGCATGGAGTTCGGCCAACAGCCGGTCCGCGGGCAGATCGGTCGCAACTTCGGCCACCACGTTGACGTACCAGGGCTGGTCGGAGGCCGGCACTGGGGCGCTGCGGTACCAGGGGGAAAGACGCAGGATTTCGATGCCCCGGCCCTCCAAAGAGCCTAAGGCAGCCATGAGGGTGTCCCGGGGCGAGCTGTAGGACGGGTGGGCCAAATTAGCGCCGGCGCCTATGAAAATTGAACCCGAGCCGGTACTTTCCACCAGAAAATTCCTCCAACCCCTTGTGATCAATAGGATAATACCCTAGACTTAACTTGCGGTAGGAGGGGTGTGGGTTACAGTACTCCTACTGCTAAATAATTTTTCGGCCCCTCTGCGTATATTCGCCAAAAAAGGATTACCGCCATGAAAGGCAATTTCTACGAAAGCGAGCGCGTCGCGCTTTTTATCGACGGCGCCAACCTCTACTCCGCCGCCCGCGCCCTGGGCTTCGACATCGACTACCGCCGCCTGCTCAAGGTCTTCCGCGAAAAGGGCCGGCTGGTCCGCGCTTACTATTACACGGCGCTGATCGAGGATCAGGAATACTCGCCGATCCGGCCGCTGATCGATTGGCTGGACTACAACGGCTACACCATGGTCACCAAGCCGACCAAGGAATTCACCGACGCCATGGGCCGCCGCAAGATCAAGGGCAACATGGATATCGAGCTGGCCATCGACGTCTTGGAAATGGCCGACCATCTCGACCACGTGATCCTGTTCTCCGGCGACGGCGACTTCCGCCGCCTCGTCGAGGCCGTGCAGCGCAAGGGGCTCAGGGTCTCGGTCGTCAGCACCATCAAGTCCTCGCCGCCGATGGTGGCCGACGAACTGCGCCGCCAGGCCGACGACTTCATCGAGCTGTCGGAGATCGCGCCGTTGATCGCGCGCAACCCGTCGGAGCGCACGCCGCGCCCGGCCGTCAACGGCGAGGTCGGCGACGACGCTCCGTCCGAACATCTGATGCGCACGGCCTAGGCTGCGCGGTCCTGTGGCCGCGCCGCACTTCGAAGAGCCGCCGCTCGACTGCCCGCGCTGCCCGAGGCTCGGGGCCTTCCTGCGTGAGCTGAGAGCACTGCATCCCGACTGGAAGAACGCACCGGTCCGCTCGTTCGGCGGGCTGGATGCACGCCTGCTGATCGTCGGTCTGGCGCCCGGCATGAAGGGCGCCAACCGCACCGGCCGGCCCTTCACCGGCGACTATGCCGGCGAGCTGCTCTACTCGACCCTGCTGAAATTCGGCTTCGCCCAAGGCGCCTTCAAAGCCGACCCGAATGACGGGCTGCAGCTGGTCGACGCCCGCATTGCCAACGCCGTGCGCTGCCTGCCGCCGGAGAACAAGCCGCTGCCAGCGGAGTTCACCGCCTGCCGGCCGTTCCTGCAGTCCGAACTCGGCGCCATGCCGAACCTCAAGGTCATCGTGGCGCTGGGCAAAGGCGCGCACGACCAGCTGCTGCGCGCCCTCACGGTGCGTCCAGCCGGCGCCTATCCGTTCATCCATAATCGGCTGCACACCCTGCCGAACGGCCTGCAACTCGCCGACAGCTATCACTGCTCGCGCTACAACACGAACACGGGCCGGCTGACGACGGCGATGTTCCACAATGTGTTCACCGCCGTGCGCGGTGTCCTGACTGCCTGATGCGCCTGCTCGATAACACCCGGTTGGTCGAGGGCGCGCGGCTTCACTATGCGCAGCCCCATCGCGGCTATCACAACCCGGACCATCTCGACGAGCTGATGGTGCTGGCCCGCCGGCATACGCGCGATCTCGACGATGCCGAGCAACTGGCGCTCCTCTTCCACGACGCGGTCTACGTCCCGGGTGCCGGCAAGGGCGAGAACGAGCGCCTGTCGGCGTTGCTTATAGGACTCAATAATTTCCTATGAGGCAGTTGCTTTGCCGACGTTGTCTAATATCTGGCGGCAACTCGCCATATAGTACCTTCCGGATGTGTGGATGGTCGAACAACGTCTAGAGCGGCTTCCGATTAGGTAGACCGTATCCGGCGTTAGCGAAGTAGTTTGAGCATTCGAGCGGGCTGAAGTGTTGGAGGAGCTTGCCGACGGCGTGCCACAAAGTGCTG
>PLYQ01000361.1 GCA_003153415.1 Rhodospirillales bacterium
GCCCATCGCCCGAAGTCGCCGGACGACAATATCGCCATAACCGCGATCCCGAATAATATATCGCGGCGCTTCCTCCCAACCGAAGGCTTCGGTGAGTTGACGAGCGATCCATTCGGCATTCGGATGTGCAGTTGTCCCAATCCATCGGATTTCACGGCGACCGTGGTGCAGAATCAAGAATCCGTACAGCAGTCGGAATGAGATCGTCGGGACCACAAACAGGTCCATCGACGCGACGCCGTCAGCATGGTTGCGAAGAAAGGTCTTCCATCCCTGGCTCGGAGGTCGCCTGCCCCGAGCCATATACTTGGCAACCGTCGTCTGCCCGACCTCGATGCCAAGCTTAAGCAGTTCACCGTGGATCCTTGGGGCGCCCCAGAGCGGGTTAGCAATGCTGATGTTCTCGGATCAACTGCCTGACGTCCATTGGCACCTTCGGACGGCCGCCACGCGGCCGGGACTTCCATCGCCAATACAAGCGGAAACCTGCGCGGTGCCAACGAATGACGGTTTCTGGTCTGACAATCGCCAGGGCGCTCAGCACCCCAGGACCCAAGCCATACAGCCCAATAAGTACCAACCGATCAATCCTTCCGAGTATCGGCCGCTTCGGCAACTTGCGCTGCAAGATATTGAGCTGGTGGCGAAGCGCCAGGATCTCGATTTCCAGCGAAGCTCGCGATCGGAACAATCCAATCAGCCCGTACCAGATCAGTTTGCAGAGCTCGATCATCGATCAGAAGCTTCACCCGATTCGCTGCTATTCACCAGTCGTATTAGGTTTGCGACAGGGACAGGTGGAGATTTCATGCTCCAGCGAAGGATTGGCACGGACATGCTGCTGTTGTACGACTGATCCTTCGCAACCGAAAACTTGCGCCACGCGACAGGTCCCCGCGCACGACCGGATCTCCCGGAAACCCGGTGTGCCGCAACTTTGGCCAGGAGCCGATCGGATCGATGGCCCGAACCGAGACCGCCCGTCGTCTTCACCGACCTCGTCGGGTCGACCGAGCTTGCCAACCGCCTCGGACATGACGCCTATGAGGCGATGCGCAGGGCGCACTTCGACACGCTGCGCATCGCCGCTTCGCAATGCCAGGGAACCGAGATCAAGAGCACCGGCGACGGCATGGTGTTCACCTTCGGCAGTGCCGGCGACGCGCTCGCCTGCATGATCCGCATGCAGCAGCTGACCGATCTCGCCGCACGCCGCAATGGCGGAGACCCGAGGATCCGGATCGGCGCGTCGTGCGGCGAGATCAATCGCGAGGATCACGACATCTTCGGAATATCCGTCGTGGAGGCCGCCCGGCTGTGCGCCGCCGCCGCGCCGGGACAGATCCTGGTAGCGGATCTCGTAAGCCGGCTGGTCCGTAGTCTTGGGTACCGGTTCGGCACGGCGAGCGAATTCAGCCTCAAGGGCATGCCCGACCCGGTGCAAGCCTGTCTGGTCGAGTGGGAGCCGCGTCCAGCGCCCGACGGCACGATCCCGCTGCCGCCGAAGATCGTGGCGGCGCCGCCATTCGGGCTCTATGGACGCGCGGCCGAGCAGGCAACCGTCGCCCGCTGCTGGGCCGGCGCCAAGCAGGGCAATCGCCAGGTGGTCCTGCTTGCGGGCGAGCCTGGCATTGGCAAGACACGACTCGGGATCGACGCCGCGCGGATCGCCCATCGTGAGGGCGCCGTGGTGCTGTTCGGCTCCTGCGACGAGGACATCGGCCTGCCCTACCGGCCCTTCGTCGAGGCGCTGCGCCACTACCTGGCGAACGCGCCCGACGAGATCCTCGTCCGCCATGTGCGCGAGCATCAGGGCGAGCTGCTGCGCATGGTGCCCGAGCTCAGCCAGCGCGTGCCTGACGTCCCGCCGCCGCGCGTGGCCGAGCCTGAGACCGAGCGCTTTTTAATGTTCGAGGGCGTTGCCGGCCTCGTTTCCGCCGCCTCGCAGCACAGCCCGGTCGTGCTCATCCTCGATGATCTGCAATGGGCAGGCGCGCCGGAGCTGCTGCTGTTCAAGCACATCGTGCGCTCGGCGATGCCGATGCATCTCCTCATCATCGTCACCTATCGCGACACCGAGTTGTCGCGTACCCACCCGCTCGCCTCGGTGCTCGCCGACCTCCGCCGGGAGACCGGGATCGAGCGGGTCGCGCTGCGCGGCCTCGACGAGGCCGGCGTCATCGCCTTCCTGACCGCGGCGGCCGGCCACGACCTCGATCCATCTGAGCTCGCCGTGGCGCGCGCCATCGGGCAGGAGACCGAGGGCAGCCCGCTGTTCATCGCCGAGACCCTGCGCAACCTTTCCGAATCCGGCGCGGTGTTTCGCCAGGGCGACCGCTGGGCGCTGCGCGCCGGCAGCCGCGACCTCGGGATTCCCCAGGGCGTGAAGGAGACGATCGGGCGACGTCTGTTGCGGCTCACCGAGAGCACGAACAAGATCTTGAGCCTTGCGTCGGTGATCGGGCGCGAGTTCGACCTCGCCTTGCTGGAGCAGATCGCCGAGATGCCGGAGGACGCGATCCTCGACACCATCGACGAAGCCAAGGCCGCCGCGCTGGTCGCCGAGGTCGGCGGCGAAGTCGAGCGCTATGCATTCACCCACGCCCTGGTGCGCGCCACGCTGTACGACGAAATCAGCCCGGCGCGCCGCGCCCGGATGCATCGCCGCGTCGGCGCCGCGCTCGAACGGCTAACCGAGACGCGGCCCGGCCAACGCGTCGATGAGCTGGCGCGCCACTGGATGGCGGCGACGACGATCGGCGATTCGTCCAAGGCGATCGCCTATGCGCGTCAGGCCGCCGAGCGGGCGCTCGCCGGCCTCGCTTTCGAGGAGGCGGCGAAATACTACGAGCAGTCGCTCGCCGCCCTCCAGCACCACGACCGCGGCGGCGACCTGCTGCGTTGCGACCTTACGATCGCGCTGTCCGACGCGCAGCGGCGCGCCGGCGAAGCCGACTATCGCCGGGCGATGACCGAAGCGGTGACCATCGCCCGCTCGCTCGGTGATTCCCGGCGCCTCGCCATGGCGGTGCTGGTCAGCGCCCGGCCGGGCGGGACGATGGCGAACGCCGCCGTGGTCGACCAGGAGCTAATCGCCCTGTTCGAGGAGGCGCTCGCCGGACTGCGCGACGAGGACGACGACGTGCTGCGGGCGAAGATCCTCGCGCAGCTGTCGGCGGAACTGCTCTACACCGACGAGTTCGATCGGCGTCATCGGCTCTCCGGCGAGGCGGTGGCGATCGCCCGGCGCAGTGGCGACCAGTCGGTCCTCGCCTTCGCGCTCTATGCCCATGCGGTCGCCATCAACGTTCCGACCTCCCTTGCCGAGCGGCTCGCGCTCACCGCCGAGATGGAGGCTCTGGGTGAGCGGTCGGGCAGCATCGAGACGCGGTGGAACGCCGCCTATCATCGTTTCGGCGCGCTGCTCGAGTCGGGCGACATCGTCCGGGCCGAGCAGATGCTCGCGCGGTTGCGGGAGCTGATCCCCAAGCTGCGCCAGCCCTACTTCAACTGGGCGACGAGCCTTGCCTGCTCGATGCTGTGCGTGATGCGCGGGGCGCCCGACGCCGAGCAGCAGGTGTCGGCCGCCTTCGAGCTCGGCCGCGCCGGCGGCCAGCCCGATGCCAACATGGTGCATCTCGCCCAGCTGTTCGTCATCCGCCGCGACCAGGGCCGCTACGGCGATCTGGTGGAGCCGCTGCGCCAGTTTGTCCAGGCGCAGCCGCATCTGCCGGTGTGGGGAGCAACGCTGGCGGGCCTCTACTGCGAGACCGACCAGCTCGACCAGGCGCGCGCGCAGGCGGCGATGCTCGCGGCGAACGGTTTCCACCTCCCGGTCGACTGGACCTGGCCGTCCGCCGTCATGAGCCTCGCCCAGGTGGCGAGCGATCTAGGCGACCGGACGCTCGCCGAGCACTTCTATCCGCAGCTCCAGAAGGTCGCCGGCCAGGTGGGCGTCACCGGCATCGGGCTTGTCTGTTATGGGTCGCTCGCCCTTCCATGCGGCCTGCTGGCCGCCTGCCTGCGGCGCTGGGACGAGGCCGACCGCTATTTCGGCGAGGCCGAGGCGATGAACGAGCGCATCGGCGCGCGGCCCTACCTGGTGCGCACGCGCCGCGCCTGGGCCGCCATGCTCATCGACCGCAACGCCCCCGGAGATGGCGCGCGGATCGTCGCCTTGATGGCCGCAGCGAGCGGCACGGCCGTCGAGTTCGGGATGCAGCGCGAGATCGTGCGGCTCGACCGGCTGAGCGAGCGGATGAGCACCTCCCAGCGCGCGACCGGGATCTGATTCGGGCCTCCCTCGACGAGGCCAGATCGCTTCGGGCGCTCAACCTTCCGCCCCGACTGGATCACGCGGTCGCTTTAAGCTGGTGGGGTTCCGGCTTTGCTTGCTGCAGTGCATGAGTCTCTTCGTGGCACATCACGTCGATGTCGGGATCGATCGTGATGGCCGCTATCGAAGGGTCACCGGACCACCCCTGCGAAATCGGGAAGACAGCCGCCCATGAGGCGAGCGCAAGATCGCAGGCCGTCGCAGATTTGCCGATTGGAGCGCGTCGCGGGCTGCGGCATCATAGTTTAGGGGCACGGCGAACGAATAGTGCCCATCTTCATCGACCGTGGCGCGCCACCACTCCGGTACAGATGTGCGAACACCCGCTTCCGCGGCAAGCGCCGCGAGCCCTGATTTCCGTGGAGCAAAGCTTTCTCGGACGATCTCAAGCCTCGCGCTCATCGGATGGATGCGGCAGAAGTCGGCCTGCCTCGGCTTCGAACCGGGCAAACGTCGCAGTGAGCCTCAGGGAGAGATTGCAGAATATGACTGAGTGTGGGGCTTGGACAAAAAACTGGGCGCATCTGGCCCGTCGCGCCTGGGGCGGCGGTCTGCTATGAAGCGATCCGCACGCCCGCGAACGCGCCTTCGCCATCGCCCGCCAGGATCCGCCGCCCGGCGTCTCTCCGCAGGCGGCGGCCGTCGCGATCGCCGAAGTGCTCGACACGATCGGCGATACCTGCCCGGAGTGCCCGCCCGAGGAATGAGCATTCTATCCGAGAAGGATAATCCGCGCCGTCTCCAGGCCGCTCGCCAGCGCCGCCTCGACCGTGCCTATGTCCCGCCCGCGGTAGAGTGCTTCGCCGGAGAAGAAAACCGCCCCACCATCACTTCTTGAAAGCGCCGCCTGCGCCGCGCGCCCGGCCAGTCCAGTCGTACTCGAACTCGGTGCGCTTGATGATCTGTGGACGATTCTCCGAGGGATTCTGAACCAGCGCGTCGTCCGCCGTCACCTTTCCAACAATGATAAAGCTCTTGTCTTTCAGCTCGACGATCGCCGGCAGAGGAAGCTTCATCAGACCGGCCCAGTTTTCGGTCACCGCCCGAGCCTTCAGCTTCAAATCCTTCGCGCAGCGCAGCATCGTCAAGGGCAGGTCGGGAAATCCGAGCGGACGTCCCAAGCGGCGGCCAATTGCCATCAGCGCAACGGGAACAACCTCATCGTCCCGCGCTGCCGCCGTCAAGCTGCAGACCGCTATATCTAACGCCGGACGGGACGACCTAATTACTATTCATCCGTTTTCAACAAACTTACATGCGAAGATTGTCATTGCCGATAATGGTAAGGGCGGTTGGCTCGCGCTGGTCGGTTCCTGCAACTGGCTGGCTTCCGATTTTCAAAGTTTCGAAACGTCGATCCGGCTGCGCGACCCCACTTTAGTGGGGCAATTGATACGGCGGTTGGCTGGATTGTCGCGTGGTCGACCGGGGCTATGGGACGAGATTTCGATTGAAATGACTGTGCTGGGGAGGCGCGTGGAAAGCCTCCAACGCGGCAACGGTCGTACCGTCCCAATGCGCCTGTTGTTCGCGCCCGACCATTCGAGGCTGTTACTTGAGGCGCGTGACCGCGCAAAGAAGCGCATCTTCATTCTAAGCCACAGGATCGGAATCGCCGCACGACCGGTAGCTCTTCTTCCAACATTGGCGGCAGTTAAGGCCAATAACATCGAAGCTTCGCTGTACTACGGTCGTACCACAGGTCCGTTATCGGGCTCAGCCGGAGCTGATCTCACCCGTGAATTTGCCAAGGAGGGCTTGGCCGTCCGGCCGGTTCACCAACCCCGAATTCATGCCAAAGTGCTGGGATGGGACGATGACGCTCTTGCGATCACCAGCCTGAACTGGCTTTCCGCTGATCCTGCCGATGCAGCGCTCTATCGCGAAATTGGTGTGCTGGTCGAGGCCCCACGAATTGCTGATAACTTCATCCGCCTATTTGAACATGCCCGCGTTGACTAATGCATCGGCACACGGCGCCACAGGGCACAGGGTAGCGTCACCTCGACTTACTCGGTGTCGAAGTCGCGGCGGGCCAGAATGCTGCGAATGTTTCGCAGTGTGAGGCGTGCATTCGCGTAGGCCTGCGAGGTTTCCGGATAATCCGGAAGCCGGCTCGTGATCGTTGCGGCGAGGTCGCAAAGCTCGATCCGCGTCAGGCGCATCAGTTCGTTGATTGTCAGCACTCGCATTGTTTCCNNAGCTCGATCCGCGTCAGGCGCATCAATTCCACCATTGTCAAAACCATCATTTTACTCTCCATCGTTTTTCGGCCGCGTGATTGCGGCCTTCGTGGGGGCCTTTCAGCGACGGTGGAGGCGGCGACATCCCTTGTGACCGCAACGAAGAGGAGGAGCGAGCTATGAAGGGTCGGGACAAGGGAATGGAGTACGTGCGTCACTTTGTCGACGATGTTCAAGCAAACGGCACGTTGGCACAAGCTGTAACTCGTGCGGGGCTAAGAGTCCGTCCGGAAACTTCA
>PLYQ01000264.1 GCA_003153415.1 Rhodospirillales bacterium
TTGAGGCGGGGAATCGCAGCCATGTCAGATCCTTGTCCTCGAAGCGGGCTGCCATCATCGCCGCACAGGACGTTACCGCCATTGATCTGGCGCAACGTCCTTCGACTCTCCTCAGGCCGGCAGCGGCCTTGGCAGGAGCGGCCCGACGCTTGGTCGGGCGCGCGCCGCCGGCTTCCGCCACATCGCGAAGTACCCCCACACTGTCGCCAGCATCAGGGGCAGCGCGCCCACGAACATGAACACCAGATCGCCCGGCATGCGCAGCCATTCCAGCGTGCGGGCGAGCGGTGTCGCGGTGTAGGCAAGGCTGCGCGCATGCCAGTAGCCGTTCTCGATCACGTCGAGGACCTGCATGATGCCGCCGGGGAACAGGCTGATGAAGACCATCATCGCCAGGCCGATGTTGAGACCCCAGAACGCCACGCGGATGAGGCGCGAGAGCCTCGGCCAGATGTCCTCGGGCGCCACTTCGCGCAGTACGAACACGATCAACCCCGCGCCCAGCATCCCGAACACTCCCATCATCGCGGCGTGACCGTGATTGGGCGTGAGGATGGTGCCGATTTCGTAATAGCTCACGATCGGCGTGTTGATGAGGAAGCCGAAGACGCCGGCGCCCAGGAAATTCCAGAAGCCCACGGCCATCAGGAAGAAGAACGTCCAGCGATGACGTTCGACCACGCTGTCGCTGCCGCGCGTCAGTCTCACGAAATCCCAGGCATCCAACGTGATGAGGGTGAGCGGTACCACTTCGAGCGCGGAGAACACGGCGGAGAACGCCATGTTCACTTCCGTTTGCCCCGTCCAGTACCAGTGATGCCCGGTGCCGATCAGGCCGCCACCGAAATAGAGGATGGCGTCGAGATAGATCGTGCGAAGCGCGGTGAGCCTCTTGACCAGGCCCATCTCGTAGAAGATGACGGCCACGATCACCGTGACGAAGAACTCGAAGAATCCCTCGACCCACAGATGGATGATCCAGAACCGCCATGCGTCGACGATGGTGTAGTTGGTTCGTGCACCGAAGAAGAGCGCCGGCAGGTAGAACATCGGAATGGCCGCGGCCGCGATCAGGAAGAACTTCGCAAAGCCGCGACGTTCGGGATCGCGGAACGCCGGCGCCACGGCGCGCCAGACCAGGAAGAACCAGAAGACGAGTCCGATCGCCAGCAGGATCTGCCAGAAGCGGCCGAGCTCGAGATACTCCCAACCCTGATTGCCGAACCAGAACCAGACTGTCGGCAGCCATTGCAGGATGCCGGCCCATTCGCCGAACATGCTGCCGACGATGACGAGGGCGACGGCGCCGAACAGCAGATGAATCCCCGAGGCCTGGCGCGCCGGGCTTCCGCGTCCGAGCAGCTCGGCCACGAACAGGGCGCCGGCGACATAGGCGGTGGCAATCCAGAAGATCGCCGACTGCAAGTGCCAGGTTCGCAAAAGGTTGCTGGGGAAATAGCTCGAAAGATCGATGCCGAAGAACGAGCTGGGATCGGCGCGATAATGCGCGACGCCGGCGCCGAAGACGGTCTGTCCCATCAGCAGGATCGAGGCCACCGCCATGTATTTGAGCGTGGCCTTCTGCGCCTCGCTCAGGACCCATGCAGGGACGGGCGCCGGCGCCCCGTGCCAGCCGAGATAGTCGAATTTTCCGAACGCCAGCAGGACGGCGGCAATGCCGCCCAGTAGGGCCATGAAGCTGATGCCGGTCCACAGCAGCGCGGCTCCCGTTGGATGGTTGCCGGCCAGCGGGTCGTAGGGGAAGTTGTTGGTGTAGGAATGCGTCGTGCCGGGACGCTGTGCGACGGAACCCCACGCTGCCCACGTAAAGAATGCCGTAAGCTGGCGTAGCTCTTTCGGATCGGAGATCAGATTGGCCGACAGTCCGCCGTTGAGTTCGGGCTTCTGGAAGTAGGCCTTCCAGCGGTTGATCTCATCGGCGAAGGTTTCCACCCCCGCCGGCAGCACTGTCAAGGTGTCGGTCGCGGCATCGTAGCGATTGGTCTTCAGCAGGGCGGCGACCTCGCCATCGACGGCGGCGCGCTCGACGTTTGAAAGAGCGTCGTATTTCTTTGCGAAGCGGGCCTGCGCGCGACGTCCAGCCAGGTCGAATGCCCAGTCGTGAAGGACGGCGGCGCCGAAATCGGGACCGAGATAGGCGCCGTGCCCCCAGATGGTGCCGTTGCTCATCAGGCCGTATTTGAGGAAGACCTCCTGCCCAGAACTTATGTCGTCACCGGTGAAAACCACGACCCCGGTGGAATCGACCGCCCGGCCGGGAATCGGTGGGGCGTTCTGGTAGGCCTTGAGCGTCAGGAGGATCAGGACGGCGAAGCCCAGGACGAAGGTCAATGCGACCGCGCGCCCCCACCAGGGGGACAATTGTTCAACGTAGCGCATTTCTACCTCGATACAGGAGTTTCCCCCCGGCGTTTGCCATAGGGCAGAGGTGCGATTACGCGACTGACGCTTCGACGAGAATACTCCGATTAACGCGAAACGTCCTGAGAAGTTCCCACGCAACGCATCGAGGTGGATGAGCCCCTAAGGAACGTCTGAATAAGTAGCTGAAGGCACTGGAGTGGTCATTGTCGGCCTGTCGAATGTCGGACGAGTGAAGGCGCGTCGTCGCGGCGGCGGGATTTTGCCGGTGTCACGGAGTTCTGTCGGCTTGTTTTGAACGTCATGCCGGCCGACGGCTCAGCAGATATCGCCGGGCCATGAACAGATTGGCCAAAGCGCAGGCGACGAACAGGCGTTGGGCGTTTTTCTCCAGTCCGCGATAGCGCACCTTGGCGAAGCCGAACAGCCGTTTGATGACACCGAAGGCGTGTTCGACCTTGGCCCGCACGCTCGACTTGGTTCGGTTGCGCGCCCGCTCGACCTCGTCGATGACGCCGCGGTGACGGTAGCGGCGGTTGATGAAGTCCTTGGCCTTGGGCGCGCCCTTGCGGATCACTGCAGTCTGCCCTCGGTAGGCTTGGTCGCCCCACACGCGTGTTTCCTCGCCGTGCAGTAAATCCGCCAGCACCGCACTGTCGGCGACATTGGCCGCCGTCGCCACCACCGCGTGGATGATCTTGGTCCGGCTGTCGACGCCGATCTGCGCCTTCATGCCGAAATACCACTGGTTGCCCTTCTTGGTCTGATGCATGTCGGGATCGCGCGCCTGGGCGCTGTCAGACAGCGCCTTGCCGGCGTTCTTGGTCGAGGACGGGGCATTGATGATCGTGACATCGACGATCGTTCCGGTCGCCACCTTCAATCCCTTGGCCTCCAGATGCCGATGCACCTCCTCGAATATCCGGCTGCCCAGATCGTGCTGTTCGAGCAGGTGCCGGAAGCGGCATACCGTGGTCTCGTCGGGCACCGGCTCGCGGCCCAGCTCGATACCGACGAACCCACGCATCGCCAGCGAATCGTGCAGCGCCTCTTCCACCGCCGGATCCGCCAAATTGAATCAGTGCTGGAGAAAGTAGATGCCCAGCATCCGCGCGAGCCCGATCGGCGGCCGGCCGTTGCCCGGCTTCGGATAATACCGCTCCACCAACTTGCACAGCGACGCCCACGGAACCACCCGGTCCATCTCGGCCAGGAACAAAGCGCGCCGCGTCGTCTTGCCGTACCGCTCGAAACCCACCGCCGCCAGCGTCATCTGCTTCATCGCCGCAACCTCTGTGCTTCAAAGCCGCTCCAAGCTAAGAATCATAGCCGTCGTGACCTGTCGATGACTTATTCAGAGATTCCCTAATTCCTATCGCGGCACATCGCCCTGCAGCATGACGCGATAGAGATAACGCGTCTGCTCCATGTCGTAGTCGCCGTTGGCCTTGTGCAGCAGGCAGCGGTTGTCCCACATCACGAGGTCGCCGGGCTTCCAGGCATGGCGGTACTGGAACCGCTCGGCGGTCGCGTGGACCAGCAGATCGCCCAGCAACGGCAGGGCTTCCTTGTGGTCCATGCCGCGGATGCCCTCGATGCGGATCGGGTTGATGTAGATCGATTTGCGCGCGCTTTCGGGGTGGGTCCGCACCATGGGATGGAGCACCGCGTTGGGCACGCGCTCCTTGGCGGTCTCGGGCAGACCTATCAGTTGGCGTGTGCTGTGGCTGCTTTGATAGACATGGATGGCCATCAGGCCGGCGATGCGCTCCTGCATCGTCGCTGGAAGGGCTGAGTAGGCTGCAGCCGTGTTGGCGAACTGCGTGTCGCCGCCGCGATCGGGCAGGCTGACGGCGTGCAGGACCGTGGCTTTCGGCGGTCTTGTGTCGTTGGAATGGTCGGTGTGCCAGCCCTCGCCGGGGATATAGCGGCGGCCGTCGGGATAGCGATCCTGGTTGGAGAGGTAATGGATCTGCGGGCAGTCGGGCAGAGCGAACTTCGTGTTGTGCTGCTGGAAGACGCGCCCGAACAGCTCGACCGCCGCCAAGACCTCCTGCGGCCGCAGAGACTGGTCGCGGATCACCAGCACGCTCCGCTCGATAAAGGCCCGATTCAGGGCGTCTTTGGCCTCGGGTGGAACGGGACGCGCAAGATCGATACCCCGGACCTCGGCCCCGGTGTGGTCCGTCATCGGCCTGATTTCCATCGCCTCCTCCTTCCCCGTCTTGTCTTGGGAACCGATTTGCCACGCTTGCGTTCACCTGTCACACATCCAACTGTCCGGGGTGTGACCTGCTGCTCTGGGCAGGTGGGTGATCAGCACCATCGGCCTATTCGAGGGGATACAAGTTATGCTCAAATCTACTCTAGCCATTGTCGCCGCAGCACTGTTGCTGGGCGCGTGCGATTCACCGCCGCCGCAGGCCGCCGCGCCGCCACCGCCAGCGCCGGCGGCAGCGCCGTACTTCATGGTGTTCTTCGACTGGGACCGGTCGAACCTGTCGGCCCAGGCGCAGGCCACGCTGCAGCAGGCCGCCGCCACCTTCAAGGCCCGGGGTAATGTCGGCGTGAACGTGGTCGGCCACACCGACACGTCGGGTCCGGACGGCTACAACATGGCGCTGTCGCTGCGTCGCGCCAACGTCGTCAAGGACAGCTTGGTCCAGCAAGGCGTGCCCCCGGCGGCGATCACCACCACCGGCGTCGGCAAATCGGGCCTGCTCGTCCAGACGGGCGACGGCGTGCGCGAGCCGCAGAACCGCAGGGCCGAGATCATGGTCGGCGGCGGCGGAATGAGCATGGAGATCTTTTCGGACCCCCGGCGCTACTGCAAGGCCTTGAGCGACAAGTACCGCGAGTTCCGCAATTTCCAGGCCAGCAGCCCCGAAGCAATCGCCATGTCGCAGTGCGAGCAAGGTAACTACGAGGCCGGCATTCCGGTGCTCGAGAATGCCCTGATCGTCGCCAAGATTCCGCTTCCGATGCCCGGCTATCGGTGGCCTGGCAAGAGCTATGCTCCGAGCTGAGCGATCGTAGATGACTAATCCGGAAAAGGCGGCCCTCGTGGCCGCCTTTTTTCGTTAACGCGTCTCGACCGGATCGAACTGCGGGTCGGCCAGTCCCAGCGCCGCATAGGCCTCGGCCAGCGTCGTGGCCACCTTGGGTTCGCCGCCCCCGGCGATGCGCTGCTGCTCGGCGAAGGTGCGGCCCAGGCCATAGATGTCCGGCCGCGGCGTCACAAACACGCGGTCCTGGCCGGGCACGATCGGCGGGCGCCGGCTGCGAACGGCAAGCCGCGGGCCGGAGACCGCCACCGCCTCGACGTCGCTGAAGTCGAGAATGCCGCGCACCGGGCCTTCATGGGCAACGAAGCCAAGAACCGCCGCGTCGATTGCCTCGATGTCATCTGAGCTGAAGACGCTGGAGAAGCGCGCCATCAACACCTTGGGCAGGCGCTCGAACGCCAGCGTGAACACCGCAGCGGCCCTCTCAGGCCGGTTGCGAGAGCGCCATGATCAGCGGGCAATCCTGCACCCCGCCATTCTTTGGACAGGCTTCGACCAGCGGCGCGAGCGCGCTTTCGATACGAGCCAGACCAGCTAGGCGCTGGCGGACCTCGGCGAGGTGCAGCTTGGCGATCCTGTTGATGTCGCTGCAGGTCCGCAGCCCGCCGTGCAATCCGAGAAGCTCGCCGATCGCTTCGAGGGAAAAGCCCAACTCCAGAGCGCGGCGGATGAAGGCCAGGGCCTGCAGATGTTCGCGATGGTAGGAAGCTTTGCCACCCACGCGGCGTCGCGGTTTGGGAAGCAGGCTCAGCCGCTCGTAGAAGCGGATGGACGCAACATCGACGCCGGACGCCTTGGCGAGACCGGCGATCGTGGCGGGGGCAAGGGCTGGCATGCGCGGGCTTTGCCTTCGACGTCACAATCAACCTCCCCGAACCGGGGAGGCGTCAGCATCCTTGCATGGCCGCGTCACAAAAGTGAAGCGTTGACACGCGAATGCTCCGATGCGCGGCACGACTTTCCGCGTGGTAACCGCCGGAGATCGCCAGGATCGAAGTCAGATCGAGCGAGAGTGAATATCGCCTGCAGGATGGCGAAGCGATGTTGGTCATTGCGGACTGCGGGAGCGGAAAACAATTGCAGCGCCTGAAATCATTTGCAGCGACATTGATCGGCGCACGCGCGCCGCACGCCCGCAGGTTTCAGCGGTTCGGGCTGGTGCCGATGCCGGAGCCTGGACCGGGTGCGCCGCTGGGATTGTCGGGATCCGACCCCATGCCGCTGCGCGCCGGCGGCGGCCGCTTGGGGAGGGGCCTGGAGTCGGTGTCGACGACGGTGCCCGGCGGCGAGTTGAGGATTATGTCATCGTCGTCGACCTTGCTCCCGCAGGCTGCAACGCCGAGAAGCGCCAGGCCGAGCGTCACGATCAAGTTTGTCTTCATGGCGATCCTCCGTGCCGTGGCCTCACGCGACTGCGCGCAGCTCAATTTGACCGATCTCCGCCCCGGAATTCAACGCCTGTCGTGGCTCAATCGCGGCACGCAGCCGGCGATACTCGCCAGCGGTCGCCAGAAAGCTGCGCCAGGCGCGGCGGCGTTGGCGGCGGTGCACCTGCAGATCGTCCAGCGCGCCGGCCGCTCGATCGGCCCAGGCGAGACGATAGGCGGTGCTTTGCGCGATATCGAGCGCGGCGCGGCGCTGGCTACGCAAGCGGACCCGCAGGTCGCGGATGCTTTGGACTTCGACGTCGACGTGAAGATGACAATTCACCAGTCGCGCCGCGGCCACCTCGTGCGGCAGGCGCCATGATTCGGAGGGATGCGCGCCAAACCCGTCGTCGTCGACGCCGCCCAGCCGCCGCCAATCGGCGCGCTCCCATTCGAGCTCGGCGCGGCAGATTTCGACCAGCCAGGCCCGCGAGCCCGCGGCTGGCGCCTCGACCCAGTCGATCGTCGCCACCCGCCGCGCCAGGAAGGCTGGAGGGGCAGGCTGGCGCAACGGGAACATGAATTCATATTGCGCTAGTCGCAACAACTAGTCAATGCGAAAAACGCTGACTTGCGCAAGGCTGTGGATTATTCAGCCGTACCGCTTCTCGGTGATGACCAGCGCCCGCACCCATTTCTTTTTGGGCAGGTCGAAGTCGCGCGGCGGGTTGAACTGGCGGACCTTCCAGCTATCGGGGCCGGTGCGCAGCAGGCGCTTGACCAGCGCCAGCATGGTGCCGCCGCCATCGTCGTGGACGAACACGCAGTCGACGCCCGGCCGCACCGGCACGGCGGGGTTCACCACCACCTGGTCGCCATGTTCGATCGCCGGGCTCATCGAGTTGCCGATCACATAGAAGGCAAAGGGGTTGCGCACGCCCTGCATGCGCTCGGAGCGGCGGATGTAGTCGATCGGCTCGGACGTCAGCACCATCGCGCCGGCCTGGCCGGCCTCGGCGGAGGCCCACACCGGCACGTCGGGCTTGCCGTCGGCCGTCGGCATCGGCTGGATCGGCTGTGGGTAGCCCAGGCCATCGGCGCCGGGCGGCGAGGCCTGGAGGTAGTTCAGGATCGCCGGCAGCTCGTTGACCTTGATCTGCCGTTCGCCCTTCAGCATGCGATTGACCGCCGCGGGGTCCTTGCCGAGCGCGCGGGCGAGGCCGGCCTGGTTGAAGCCGGGCCGGTCGAGTTGTTCAGCGAGCCATTTGAGATCCATGACCATCAGTGTGCCTGCAGTGCACTTCCCGCAATAGTGTGACTATCGCAATTTCTATATTGACATACTTGTGCGGTAAATGCAAGTACAAAACATGAACAAGAGATCTCCGGCGGCGCCCCCCTCACGAAAAGCCGCAGGAGAGGGCCGGCGGTTTGTCCTCTTCGGCCTGCGGCCCGCTGCCGCCCCCGACGGCGAGAACGAGCGGCTGCTCTACGGCCCGCTGCTGGCCGACGTGCGCTTCCTGCGTCAGCGCGGCTTCGGCGTGCACATGAAGGGCAATCGCTATCGCGTCGGCAACCGGCTGATGAATGCCGGGCAACTGAAAGGCGTCGCTGCCCGCGAGCGACGTCTGGTCGCCGAGCGGCGATTGTTCGGAGGTTCCTGATGGCCCGCATCCGCACGATCAAGCCGGAATTCTTCACCTCGGACGACATCTGCGCGCTCTCGCCGCTGGCGCGCCTGCTCTACGTCGCGCTGTGGTGCGAGGCCGACCGCGAGGGACGGCTGGTCTGGACCCTGGGCGTGCTGAAGCGCCGTTACCTGCCCGACGACGACTGCGATATCGCAGCCGTCGCGGGCGAACTCGTCGAGCGCGGCCTGGTGCGGCTCTACGGTGACGGGTTGGCCTGCATCCCGACCTTTGCGCGCCATCAGCATGTGAATGTCCGTGAGGCGTCGTCGAAATTACCGCCGCCCGATGGGTGCCCGCACGTGCCGCCCACGCAGGAAGGGAAGGGGGAGGAAGAGAACGGGAAGGGAAATGGAAAGGAAGGGGAGGGAGCAGGCGCGAGCGCACGGAGTTTGCCTGAAGGCTGGAAGCCTGACGAAGATGACCTTGCCTGGGCGGCATCGGCTCGTCCCGATCTCGGTCAGGCGCTGATTGAGGCCGAGACCGAGCGCTTCTGCAACCACGCCCGCGCCAACAACCGTACCGCCCATCGCTGGGCGCCGAAACGGCGCAACTGGATCAGCAAGGCGCATGCCCCGCCGTCGTCTGCCGGCACGTCCGCGGGATCGGCCGTTGTCGATCGCGAGTCCGACACCCAGTGGCGCGCCCGGCTGAGGGCCTACAAGCCCGGCGCCTTCTGGCTGGAAGGCGATTGGGGGCCCCGGCCGGAGTCCGGCACGTCGCGCGTGCCGGCAGCCGTGCTCGGGGATTGGCAGCGCAAGCATGCTGCCTGAATGGCCCGCACCCGCCGCCCCATCCTCGATGTCGCGGCCGGCAACGTGCTGGCCATGATCGCCATGCATCGGTGAATGCGGTCGGTGTACGCCGTCTTGCCCTGAAATATCTGAATGCCGCCGCTGTCTCTTGCTGCCGAATCGAAGGTGAGGCGTTCCGCGCTGGCTGTTGCCGGGCCGAGGACCAGGACCGCGGTTGCAATGAACGCGGCGAAACTTGTGAATGTTGGCATTGATCTGCCCTCTTAAGCGAGACTCTGACCGCTATGGTCACGGAACGCTTGTCGGCTGACGACGTTACCCTAAGGAACGCGGCAGGCTTCAATGCCCTGGGAGGGTGCCATGGAAGACTTTATCCACCGAAAGAACCTCGATCATTATCGAAAGCTGCTGGCGGGCCCGACGCTCGATGTAGCGATGCACGAGTACGTATCCACGCTGTTGACGGACGAGGAGGCCAAGGACCGGCCGCCGCCGAAAGAATGGGACCAGGACTAGCGCCGACTGTGGCTGTCTTGCAGCGCGTTTCCTCACAGGTTTGGCCGGCGGCTTAGCCGCGCTCCTGTTCGCAATCTCCCAGCCGCCGCCTAAAAGCTTGCCCTGTCGGCGAGCACCTTCAGGAACGTCGTGAGGTCGGGCCGTGCGCCGGTCTTCTCGCAATATTCGGCGAACTCGGCGGGCGTGATGTCGACCATCTTGCAGACGTGCCGGCGGGCCCTCCAGTCGGCCATCTTCTTGGTCTCGCGGAAGTGCCATTCCTCGAAGCTGCAGGACGGATAGTGCCGCACGAGTTTCTGGAAGGCCTCGTGATCGGCCACCGACCGGACTCGCGCAAAATACTGAATCGCCATCGTGTTCTGATTCCTCGCCGCGGAGCGGCTTTTGGTCCTTCGCCGCGGAGGGGCTTTCTAAACCGTGACGCGGCGGCCTGCCAGCGCCAGGCGTGGGACCCCGTGATGCCGCCGGGATGGCGACATTCCGCCTCAGGCGGGTATATTCATGCTGAGTGTAACATGCTTGGCAGGGTTGTTCCGCCGTGCCTATCCTGCCGCGGGGAACTGTGTGGGAACGACGAACATGCGCCACTTTCTAACGATGCTTTTTCTATGCGTCGGGTCCGGGCTGGCCTTGGGCCAGCAGGCGGCCGTCTCGGTGCAGCCGGGCTGGGTGTTCGACACCAAGTCCCGCTGCAAGGTGTGGAGTTCCAACGCCACGCAAGGCCTGGCGATGAATTGGACGGGCGGCTGCGTCGACGGCATGGCCGAGGGCAGCGGCACCCTGCAGTGGGTCGACCGCGGCAAGCCGAGCTGGCGCTACGAGGGCGACTTCGAGAAAGGCAAGATGAACGGCCGCGGCACTTTTCAGTGGCCCGACGGCCAGCGCTATGTGGGCCAGTTCAAGGACGACCAGATCGCCGGCAAGGGCGTCGTAAGCGCGCCCAATGGCAGCCGCTACGAGGGCGATTGGGACAAGGGCACGTTCAACGGCCGCGGTGTGCTGGTGCCCGGCGACGGCACCCGTTACGAGGGCGAGTTCAAGGACGGCCGGTACAACGGCGAGGGCGTCCAGACCAACGCCGACGGCAGCAGCTTCGCCGGCCTGTGGACGAACGGCCTGCCCAACGGCGAGGGCACGCTGACCACCGCCAAGGGCGAGAAATACAAGGGCGCCTGGAGCAACGGCTGCTTCACCGACGGCCGCGCCTCGGCGTGGTACCTGCGCACCGCCAAGGACTGCAAGTTCCAGTAGGCGAGGCCGGCGCGACGCGGCTCAGTCAGCGCTTGGCGATGCAGTCGATTTCGATCAGGGCGTCGCGCACCAGGTCGGTGACGCCGACACAGGTGCGTACGGGGCGGGCGGTCGCTTTGAAGAACTCGGCGTAGGCGGCGTTCATGTCGTCGTAGTCGCGCTTGAAATGCGTGAGGAAGACCCGGACGCTCACGACATTCTCGAGACCGAGACCGAGCGCCGCCAGCACCTTGGTCGTGTTGCGCAAGGTTTGTCGGGTTTGTGCCGCGATGCCGGCGGGCAGCGGCTTGTCGGGATGCTTCAGATCGCGCCCGAACTGGCCGGTGAGAAAGACGAAGCCGTTGGCTTCGGCGGCGTGGCTGCTCGGCGACACGGACCGCGGAAAGCCCTCCAGCATGTGGAATTTAGCGCCGGTCATCGCGGCATATCTCCTCGCAGCATTACCCCCGAGAGATAGCGCGTCTGCTCCATGTCGTCGCGTTGGTTCGCCTTGTTCAGGAGGGAGCGCCGGGAGTGGCGGCTTCGGGCGTGCTCGGCCGCGCGAGGCACAGGATCGGCCCATAGAGGAAAGCGAAACCCAGGAACGCTGCGACCCAGGCAAACGCCGCAAGGTACAATAGCGCCTCGCTCCATTGCGGATGCAGCACGGCGCAAATGCGCGCCAGCGCCGCAGTCAACGCCGCCGCATAGACTGCCTGCAGGGCGGGCGATGCGGTGAGGGCGCGGCCGGTGTGGCCAAGGCTCGCTCGGCTCATCACAGCGAGCGTCATGATGCCGATGGCGCCCGCCGTCCAGGCATGGATACCGGCACTCGGTGCCGTGATACCGAAGGCAGCAAGCCCGCCAAGCAGGAAGCCCAGCGGCACGAAGGGGTAGCCGACGTGCAACACCAGCACGAGCCGGTCGGAGAAAGTACGATCGCCCGCCCAGCGGCAGAGCCGTGCGAGATTGAGCGCGGCGGCGGCGATCAGCGCCACCCCGGCAGGCGTACCTTCGGGCGCCACGACCCAGAGCGCGAGGCTGGCGCCGCTCAGTACCACGCAGGCGATGTCGAAGCGGCCGAACGGGGCGGGCAGGCGGCCGGGAGCCTGCCGCATCAGCCAGTTGCGCGTGAAGCTCGGGATGATGCGGCCGCCGACGATCATGATCAGCAGGACGACAGCCGCGACGCCGAGCCGCGTCGAGTAGAGCGCGATGCCCTCGAAATGCGCCTCGAGGTGGAAGGCGAGATTGCCGGCAGCCAGCAGACCGAGCAGAGCCACGATCTTGAGATTGCCCCAGTTCTTGCCGACGACGATCTCGCGCGCCACGACGGTGGCCATGACAACCAGGAAGGCGCAATCCACGGTCGCCGTGCCGATCCAGCCGATATTGGTCGACAAGGTGACGGCGTACCGGCCGGCGAGCCAGACCAGGACCAGGCCCGCCAGCGGTCCGCCCTGCAGCGGCAGCCGCCCGGTCCAGTTCGGGATGGCTGTCAGCAGGAATCCCGTGACGATCGCCGGCACGTAGCCGAACAGCAACTCGTGGACGTGCCAGTCGCGCGGCGAGAAGGCGGTCGCGAGCGACAACTCGCCGTAGAACATCGGCAGCCAGGCGAGAACCTCGATACCGGCCCAGATCGAGCCCAGCAGGAAGAACGGCCGGAAGCCGTAGGACAGCAGCGCCGGACCGTCATAGGCCTTGAGGCGGGGAATCGCAGCCATGT
>PLYQ01000279.1 GCA_003153415.1 Rhodospirillales bacterium
CGGCAAGACCACGACCTTGCGCTGCGTGGCGGGATTGGAGCATCCGACCGGCGGTCGCATCTCGATCGGCGGCCGCGTCGTGTCGGAGCCTGAGCGTGGCGTGCTGGTTTCCCCGCGCGAGCGCGATATCGGCATGGTCTTCCAGTCCTATGCCGTGTGGCCGCACATGACGGTGCGCCAGAACGTGGCCTATCCGCTGAAATACCGGCGCAACGGCCGGGGCGGCGACGCCGATGGCAAGGTCCGCGAGACGCTCGAGCTGGTCGGGCTCGGCGACTTTGCCGACCGGCCGGTGGTGTCGCTGTCAGGCGGCCAGATGCAGCGCGTCGCCCTGGCGCGCAGCCTGGTCTACCGGCCGCAGCTCATCCTGCTCGACGAGCCGCTCAGCAACCTCGACGCCAAGCTCCGCCTCCGGCTGCGCGACGAGCTGCGCCGCATCCTGAAGCAGACCGGCATGACCGGCCTCTATGTTACTCACGATCAGGCCGAAGCCGTCGTGCTGGGTGACCGCATCGGCGTGATGCGCGACGGCAAGCTTCTGCAGATGGCCTCGCCTGACGAGATCTACAACAGGCCGGCCGATCCCTTCGTTGCCAACTTCACCGGCGCGTCGAACGTACTCTTGGGCAAAGTGCTGGCGCGCAGCGGCGAGAAGGCCATCATCGATCTTGGCGCTGCCGGGCGGATCGAGGCCTGGACGCCGCAGCCCCTGGCGGCCGGCGACAAGGCCCGGGTGACGCTGCGCGCCGAGAACGTGCGGCTGGGCGAGCGTGGGTCGACCAATGGCTTTTCAGGACGGGTGATCGAGCGCCGTTACCAGGGCATGCAGACAGTCTACGACGTCGAACTGAGCGGCCAGCGCCTGGAAGCGCTGGAACTGGGCACCGCGGCGCGCCACGGCTCGGACGGCGAGATCGCGCTGACCCTGCCGCCCGACATGTGCTGGGCCTATCGCGACGAGGGTGCGGGTTCGCTCGACTGAAGAGCTGTGCGGATCGCCGCGGCGAGCGGCGCATCGTGCTCGGGCAACAGCACCTGGGGATCGAGAGTCAGTACGCCTCGCGCGGCATGGCGCTCCGACAGATGGACCGGCGGGTCGCCTCGCTGCAGATGGGCGCTCAGCGCCAGCGCATCGGCGACGGCGATCTCGAGGACTGGCACGCGGCCAGTCTGCGCTGCAGGCATTAGCGTGACCTTGAATCCGTTCAGCGCCGACGCGATCGCCTTGAGCCGCGCTTCGAGGACCGCGTTGTCGACGGCATCGTCGGCCTTCACGAACCGGTCGAGTGCCGTCAGGAGTCCCACGATCTCCTCCTTGCCTGCTTTAAAGCCGCGACCGATGCCGTGATGCGGCACGCCGCGCAGATTGGCGCGATCGACCAGCCGCGGCGGCACCCAGGTCTCCGGTGACACGTCCATGTCGAGCTGCTGCAACAACGCCGAGGCCACGAGGTCGCGCCGACCGGCCAGGATGCCCGACGCCTGCGGTCCGCCCAGCGCCTTGCCGCCGGAGAACGTCACGAGGTCGGCGCCTAGGGCGAAGAAGCGCCGCAAGTTCTCCTTGGGCGGCAGTTGGGCGGCGGCGTCAACGATCAGGGGTATGCCATTGGCGCGGCACACCGCGGCAACAGCCGGCAGATCGACGAGGCTCGCGGCATTCGCCGAAAAGGCCATCGCCACGACCGAAGGTGTGAGCACGGTCTCGATTTCCCACGCCTCCAGGCCGCGCACGCCGGCGCCGGTGCCGCGGTCGTTGTGGCCGATGTCGACCAGCCGCGCGCCGGCGGCCGACAGCGCATGGGCGTATCCTGTGCGGTGCGTGCGCGGGATCAGGATGTCGCACGGGAATGACTCGGCGTGCGGCAGGGCCGCCATCTTGGCGATGTCCCAACGCGCGATCGCCGCGGCCGCGGCCAAAGTGAGCGCGGCCGCAGCACCGGTCGTCACCAGGCCCGCTTCGGCACCGGTCGCCTCGGCGATCCGCGTGCTGGCCGCGTCCTGCAGCTCGCCTATGTCGACCGACGCCCGCGAGGCTGCGGCCATCGCCGCCACGACCTCCGGCGCCATCACCGCGCCGCCCAGCCGCGTCAGCGCACCGGCGGCATTGATGCGCCGGCGAACGCCGAGGCTTTCATAGGGATCTGAGGTCATGGCGGAAGCTTAGCCCAGCCGGTCAGACTCGCCCAATGATTGCAATGGGCCCACCGCCCGCCGGCCCCTGGTGCTCGGCGCCGCCCGAGACATAGAGCATCGTGTCGCCGATCACGCCGGCCAGCACGCCGCCCACCAGGGCGCGGGCGTGGCGCGTCGAATGGATGTCGCTGTCGTCCAGCATCGTATGTCGTCGGCCACGGATCTCGCCCGAGGGTGCCGCCTCCGCTTTGGCGAGGACGGCGACGGTCTTGCCGCCGACGGCGGCCAGCACACGACGCGCCGCCTCGGCGTCGATGGCATCCTTCATGACGTCGTGGCCGATCAACAGGTCACCGCCCCAGGCGGCAGAATTGCCCAGCACCACGATCTCGTTGCGCAACAATTCGACCCCAGCCGACGTGCTCGCCACGCTGGAATAAAGCGACCAGGCGCGGCAGATCGCAGCCTCGGTCGCTTTCGCGGCCGGCACTTCGCCGAGCGCGACTGCGACGCCCAGCGCCGAGGCACCGCGCGACAGGGCCATCGAGTGATAGGTGTCCTCGGTCGCCGTCGCCGCACCGCGGCGGGCGGCCTCCTCGATGCGCTCCTTAGTGAGCAACGGGCATTTGATCTGGACGAAATGTACGTCAGACGCCGAAGCGATCCCGGCATCCTTCATGGCCGCAGTGACCGCCTCGGCGGTGGCCGTAATCTGGGGCGCGCGGCCGATCTCTTCCGGCGCAAAGCTGCGGGTGAGACCGATACCGATGGCAAGCCGCGGCGCCGAGGCGGCGATCGGCGCCTCGTCTCGGCAGAAGACCAGCAGATGCGGCGACAGCCCACCTTCGGTGCCACCCGACATCACGACGGCGACGTGCTTCTCAATTTCTGAAACGGGGCGTTTCAAGCGCTCCGCCAGCAAGAGCTTGAGCGCCAACGTGGCGTAGCCACGGGTAAAATCGTTGACGCAGCCGTTGCCCTCGGTCTTGCCGACGATCGCCACGATAGTCGCGGGATCGACCTCACCCTGGTCGATGGCCGCCGCAAGCGCGGCGGTATCGCTCGGACCTGCCGTGGCGAGCCGCAGCACCTTCGCGCGGCGGGCGCTCATGCCGCCTTGCCGGCGTCGCTGCCGAGGCGCGCGCGCCGGCGCTGCACCCAGGTCACCGACACTAGGGCGAGCGCGATCACGAGGAAGGAAACGCCGGTCGTCACGGTGCCCAGAGCATAGAGCACCGGCGTCGTGATGTTGGTGGTCATGCCGTAGATTTCGAGCGGCAGGGTGTTGAAGGTGCCGGCCGTATAGAGGCTGCGGGCGAACTCGTCGTAGCTCAGCGTGAAGCCGAACAGACCGACGCCGATCAGGCTGGGCAGCAGGATCGGGATCACGACATGGCGGATCGTCTGCCACGGCGTAGCGCCAAGATCGCGGGCGGCCTCCTCGTAGCGCCGGTCGAAGCGGTTGAATACGGCGAACATGATCAACAGACCGAACGGCAGGGTCCAGGTGAGGTGGGCGCCGAACGCCGAGGTGTACCAGGTGGGATCCCAGCCGAGCACGCGGAACAGCAGGCCGATGCCGAGGCTGATCAGGATCGAGGGCACGATCAGACTGGCGATCGCCAGATAGAACACGAAGCCCGAGCCGCGGAAGCGGTTGCGGAAGGCGAGCCCCGCCGAGAACGACAGCACGACGGTCACCAGCATGGTGGCGATGCCGAGGATCAGCGAGCGCTCGAACGAGCCGGCGAAGTCGCCGACCAGCTGGGCCTCGAACAGGTTTTGAAACCAGTAGAACGACACGCCGTTCATCGGGAAGGTCAGCCCACCCGACGGGCCCTGGAACGACAGAACCAGGATGGTCAGCGTCGGCCCATAGAGGAACAACACGAACAGCGCGAAGAAGGCTGCGAGCAACCAGAAGGCCGGGCCGCGCCTGCCGTGCTGCACGTCACAGCTCCTTGCGGATGTCGACCATGCACATCATGGCGGCAACCGTCATCAGGACCAGGATCAGCAGCACGACGGCGTTGGCCGCCGCGGCGGGGTACTGCAGCAGCGACATTGCGTTGGCCATCATCAGAGCGACCGAGGCGCTCAAGCCGCCGCTCATCATGCGCACGGTGACGAAGTCGCCCATGACGATGGTGACGACGAAGATCGAACCGATGGCGATGCCGGGCTTGCACAGCGGCACGATGACGTTGATCAGCGTCTGCCAGCCGGACGCGCCGGCGTCGCGTGCCGCCTCCAAGAGCGCTCGGTCGATGCGCATCATCGAGTTGAAGATCGGCACCACCATGAACAGCGTGTAGAGATGCACGTAGACCAGCACGACCGAGAAATTCGAGTAGAGCAGGAACTCGAGCGGTTGTTGAATCACGCCCATTTTCAGCAGCGTCATGTTGGCCAGCCCGTTGCGCCCCAGGAAGGGGATCCACGAGATCATGCGGATGACGTTGGAGGTCCAGAACGGGATGGTGCAGACCAAGAACAGTACGGTCTGCCAGGTCGTCGTGCGGACGTGGAAGGCGAGGAAATAGGCGAGCGTGAAGCCGATCAGGAAGGTCAGCAGCCAGGTGATGGCGGCGAATTCGAGCGTCTGCAGGTAGGTCTGCCAGGTGACCGGCGAGAGCAGCAGCTCCTCGTAGTTCTGTAGGATAAAGGCCGGAATGATCTGGGTCGTGTTGTAGTCGAAGAAGCTCACCACGACGATCGTAGCGATCGGCACGACCAGGAACAGCAGGAAGACCAGCGAGAGCGGCGCCACCTGCAGATAGGTTGTCCAGGAGCTGAAACGCGACATCACAAGACGAGGGCGCCGCTAAGGCGGAATTTACTCCGCCGCCAGCGGCGCCCCCTCTCCATGTTCACTTGGTTATGCAGCGATAAACGAGTTCCATTTCTGGACCATGTAGCGATCCTCGTCCATCACGGCGTTCCAGCAGGCCACCGCGCCCATGCGCTCGGTGAACGAGCCGCCGTCGCGCACGGTGCCGGCCTTCTCCATCAGCTTGCCCTGCGGGCTCATGATGTCGCCCTTGGCCGGGTTGCCTTCCATCCAGAAGCCCCACTCGTCGGGCGTCATGTTGGCCTTGGCCGTCTCGAGCACCGCCGAGTAGTAGCCTTGGCGGTTGAGGAACGCGCCGACCCAGCCTGACAGGTACCAGTTGATGTAGTCGTACGCCGCGTCGAGCTGCGGGCCCTTCAGGTGCTTGGCGATTGCCAGGCCATCGCCCCACGAACGATAGCCTTCCTTGAGCGGCTGGTACTTGCAGGGCACGCCCTTAGAGCGCACCGCCGCCACCGCCGGCGACCACATCGACTGGATCACGACTTCGCCCGACGTCATCAGGTTGACCGACTCGTCGAAGGTCTTCCAGAAGGCGCGGAACTGGCCGGCCTTCTTGGTCTCGATCAGGAAGGCAATCGTCTTGTCGATCTCCGCCTTGGTCATGTTGCCCTTGTCGCCGTACTTGATGACGCCGGCCGACTCGCAAATCATCGCGGCGTCCATGATGCCGATCGACGGAATGTTCAGGATCGACGTCTTGCCCTTGAACTTGGGATCCAGGATGTCCTTCCACTGCGAGATCTCGCGGCCGACCAGGTCGGGGCGAATGCCCAGCGTGTCGGCGTTGTAGATTGTCGGCACCATCGTGAACCAGCCGGTCTGGCCCTTGGAGAAGGTCGTCGAGTCGATCGTGTCGACGAAGCCCACCTTGCTCGGCGCCGTTCCCTGGGCGATGACGCTGTCGGGCTTCAGCTTGCCGGTGGTGAAGACCGGCACGATCTTGTCGAAGTAGGTCAGCTTCTTGACGTCGAACGGCTGCAGCACCTTGGCCGGCCAGATCTTCTTGATCATCCAGTATTCGATGTCGGCGACGTCATAGGAGTTGGGCTGCGTCACCGCGCGCTGCACGCAGGCGTCGGAGTCGAGCGCCGTCATCTGGATGGTGAAGCCCAGGTC
>PLYQ01000321.1 GCA_003153415.1 Rhodospirillales bacterium
AGTCACATATGTCTGGAATTGGCACGCTTGAAACCTGCCGCCGGCCCCCGAGGATGTCTGTTCATAGGGGTAGACCGGAGGTCATCGACACACCCTTATAACGACGCGTCTGACCCAAACCGGACATTGCGACACATATTCGATCACCTCGTCAGAACGGCAAGCACGGCGGATGGCACGATAAGCCGAATCGTGGTGCGCAACGTCAGCCTTCACTCCCCCGTTTGGCGATGCCTCGCAGGATGAAGGTAGCGGTCACCGCCAGGACCGGCACCATGAACAGCGACACGGCAGCACCCATCGGCAGATTGCCGACCAGGATGCCGACCAGAAACGCCAACGTGCCCAGCACCTGGGTCGTGCCGAGCGGGCCGCCGTTGGTCAGCACGGCCACGAGGGTGAAGCCGGCGAAGCTGCCGATCAGGGAGAACAGCATGGTGATGGCAATGATGTTGCGCGTCATCGGGAAGGTCACGTACCGGGTGCGCTGCCACCACGTGGCGCCGTCGATCGACGCCGCCTCGTAGAGTTCCTCGGGCACCGACTTCAACGACGCCAGGTACATGATCATGAAGAACGGCGCGCTAAACCACACACTCACCAGGATGACGGAGAAGCGCGCCCAGCCGGTCTCGCCGAGCCAGAAGATGCGGTCCAGGCCGAGGTGTACGAGGACCCAGTTGAAGGCGCCGAAGGATGGATCGTACAGCTCCCGCCAAGCGAGGATGCTCATGGCCGGCGGAATGACCCATGGCACCAGGAGCATGCCGCGCCACTTGCGCTGGCCCCGGGTCGGGATGTTGTGCATGAAATGGGCGGCCGCGAAGCCGATGACCGTCTTGAGGCCGACGGCAGTGATGGCCAACAGGCAGGTCTGCCAGACGACCATCCAGAACCCGTCGCGGCCGACCAGGTAGGCGAAGTTGGCGAGCCCGACGAACCTCGTCGTGGTCCGGTCGAGCATCGAGAGGTAGATCGCGTAGCCGGTGGGATAGGCCACGAGCCCGAGGATCAACGTCAACAGTGGCAGGGTCATCAGGAAGGCGATGGTCGATTTTCGCCGCAATAGCTTGTGCAGGCTGCCGCGGCCGATTGGTAGGGGACGCTTACCTTCCATCACGGGTTGGTAGCATAGCATCAATTTCTCGGGGGCCTACCCAGACCGCTCTTGGCACCTTTGAGACAAGCCGGACGGACCCGGAAATGTCTGATGTTGATGGGGGTAGACCGGAAGTGATGGTGAGAAGGTCAAACCGACGCGCCTGACCCTGAACGGACATGGCGGTCCTGCTTACTCGATCACCTCGTCGGCGCGGGCGAGGACCGACGGCGGGATGGTGAGGCCAACCAGGTCAATTCTCATTCCTTTATGGCAACTTCGCCAGGCTGCCCGCCGGCGCCCGCGAGCCGCAAGAATACATCGCGCAGAATGTCTGGAGCGGTGCGCGTGGGAGGCTGGGGCGGCACTTGCTCATCGAACGTTAGCGCGTAGATCAATGGCATCCACGCGACGTTCGAATCGAGGGTGTCTGCGACCAACAAAGCCTGCGATGGCTTCACAGGCAGGGGCACCGTCTCGATGGTGGCGGGCGACGGGTTCTGGCAATTGCTGGACGGTGACGTAACGAGATACTGCCGGCAAGTGAGCGGACGATCGGGATGAATCGAGCACGATTCGTCTTCAAGAAATGGGCAAGCGATGCTCTGCCGGAAGTAGCGCATCCCGAGGTCACCGACGACGCCGGACTCGCTTTCCCGTGCTGCATCGATATCTGCAAGCAAGCCGCTTGCATCGAATGCCTTCAAAGCTGCTTCGAAGCGGCGGCGGACCCGGGAGCGTCTCGGATCCGGCATTGCGGCCACCAGCCGGACCAACGCGCGCGCTTCGGCCTGGGAGATCGGCACGAGTTGGCGGCAGCATGCGCCACAGCCCGCACGACAGGAAACAGTCCGTCCCGACGTCTCGGCCACGTCCGCTTCCCGATCGACGATGAAATCTGTCAGCTTCTGAAGAACGGGAAGAGCGTCCTCGAAGGCGACCTTGCCTTCCGGCACGACCAGTTCGATCTCCACCGGCTCGTCGCCGAGCACCAGAACGACGCGCCCGACGATCGGCGCGTCGTATTGGTCATCGACTGCCGAAAGCCGTAACGTCGTCCTAGTCACTTCTTTTGGTTTGACGGCAGGGTCCCGGTCTTTTGGGCGGATTGGCAGTATTTAGTGCCCTTGAATTCGACCAGCGTGCCCTTGTTCGACACACATGCCTTCGAAGACACAAGGACATCGTCCATTTTGATCTTCAAGTATTCCTGACTAGGAGAAAGGTTCTCGATCTTCATGAAAGTAGAATCCTGCGCCCGCGCCGGCACGACAACAACTCCCAAGTCGAAGCAAAGCGCTCCGGCCAGGACCAGTCCAACTTCCTTGTACACGGCGTTCTCCTCTGCGGTGATGATTCGTCTCCGATCCGACCATGTACTCGGAACGAGAACCCCGCAACCGTCCGGGAGGGTGATTGTTCTATCAATCGCGATATAGCCAGCGTTGCCCAATCTTTATCACACGAGCTGATCAACCCGGCCGAAGTTCTCTCCACGCCGTCCACACATGGCACCTTTAAGACGTGCCGCCGGATCCCGAGGATGTCTGCTCATCGGGGCAGACCGGAAGTCGTCGGCGCATCGTCAGAACGACGCGCCTGACCCTAAGCAGACTTGGCGGGTTACCACGAGTTACGCAGTTCGCGGAGCTTCAAGAACACCGTGCGTTGGTCAGGCTTCTCAGGCAATTCGGGAAAGGACTCGCGCAATTTCGCGATCACCATTGGGCTGGTTAGGCGAAAGAACGTGTTGATCTCCCCTTCGACTTCGAGCGTCGATATGTACGCGCTATTGGGGTCTTGACCCGCGAGCCTGTTGAGCATCTCCCGAGCACTCTTGTTGTCGGGCTCGCGATTCAACGTGAAACGCAGATTGTTTTCCAAGTAATCGTGGCCCGGATAAATCAATGTCGATTGCGGCAGCTTGGCGAGCTGCTGGTCAAACGTCTTGTACAGCTCTGCCGGATGACCACCATTGTGGCAATTCCCGGCGCCGGCATTGAATAGTGTATCGCCGCAGAAGAGTGCCGGCTGGTCAGTGTGCGACAGCAAGCACACGTGACACATGGTATGGCCTGGCGTGTCCAACGCCTCGAGCTCGACCGTCTTGCCCACTTTGACGACATCGCCCGCGCTCAAGCCTCGGGCGATGTCGGCGATCTTGTCTCTCGCATTCTTGTGCGCCAGAATCCTCGCTCCGGTTTTCCGGACCATGGCCTCGTTGCCGCCCGTATGATCGTGATGTTCGTGCGTGTTCAGGATCTGGGTGATATTCCATCCTTCTTCCTTGGCGGCCCTCAAACACTTTTCATGATCCAAGGGGTCGATGGCCAGGGCCTCGCCGGTCTCGCTACAGGCGATGAGGTAGTTGAAATTGCGGTAGGCGTTGGCGGTCCAGATCTGTTTGACTATCACGGCATCATCCCCAGTATTCGGTGCTCACAGGTCAATGGCACGTCCCTGCCTCCCCACATCGGATCGTAGAAGGGCTTAACCCGCGGGGCAATATTGCAACCGGCCCGGGCACGTTCATGTCCGCTTCTCTAATCGGCCGGACCCCGAAATGTCTGATGCTGGGAGTAGACCGCAAGTCATCGACACACCCCTAGAATGACGTGCCTGACCCCGGACATGGCGGAGCGCCGCCGCTGCCTTCGTGTGGTCGCCATGCCGGTACATGCCGTTGCGCTTCCCGGTCGGCGCCCCGCCGTGCGCTCCATGGAACCGGCACACGCTCCAGCCGGTGACCGCGGGCGCCTTGCAGCCCTTCTTCGTCCGCTTCGATGTGGCCGCCTTTAGTAGCCGCCGTAGCGGTAGCCGTAGACGGCGCCAGGTCCGTAGTAGGCCGGGCCGGGGTAACCTCCGTAGCCATAGCCGCCGCCGTAATTGCCGTTATTGCTGCTATTGACCGCCGCCCCTATGAGCGGCGCGAGCTGCTGGACGATGCTGCCTATGCTGCCCATCTGATTCCCGGCGGAGGCCGGCGCTTGTGCTTGGGAGCGCAACTGCGCCCGCGCGGCGACCTGGTCGTACGTCAGGCGCGGCGCGGTGTCCGCCTTCAGGCGGGCGAGCAGCGCGCTGTCGATCGACACTCGCCCGCTGCCGCCGCGGCTCTGGTCGTACTGCTGCGCGGCGGCGACGGTGGCCGGACCGGCCTGGCCGTCGGCCGCCCCCGGATCGAAGCCCAGCGCGATTAGCTGATTCTGGGCTTCGAGTACATCGTCATGGCCGAGCGGAAGAGGGGGAAGATTCGCATTGCTCGCCGGCAACGCGGCCTGGGGCTGCGGGGCGGCCGGCGCTTGGGCAGAGGGCGGCGCATTGTTCTGCGCCGTGTCGCCCTGCGTGGCCGGTGGCAAGGGGGGCAGGGCGGGTTGGTTGGTGCTCTGCGCGCCCACACCAGCCGCCCAGCCGATCAGCAGGGCGGCGGTTGCGATGCCCGCAATTGGCTTCAGGGGCGTAGCGAAGGAAGAAGACGGCTGGCGAAATACTGTGAACATGGTGGGTTACCTCGCTTAGGAAACGGCTCCAGCTGTTCTTAGTTCCCGATCTGAGGCCCCCGTCCTTGGCTTAGGTCCTGTTGACAGTTACCTCATCCAAAGGACGGTAGCAGCGATGGTAACGACGGCGAGTTGGGCGGTTTTCTCGAAGCGAGGTCCGGCGCAGGCATCGAAGATTTCATGGAAGGCGGGTCAGCAACTCCCGCGATTTCCGCTGAAGGTCCGATATCCGCTGCCGCAGAGCCACCGCCTGCTTCGTGTGCTCGCCATGCCGGTACATTCCATTGCGCTTCCCGGTCGGCGCCCCGCCGCGCGCTCCATGGAATCGGCACACGTTCCAGCCGGTGACCGCGGGCGCCATGCAGGGCTTCTTGGTTCGCTTCGATGTTGCCGAGCAGCGTGGGCTTCTCTGAAAGGGATAGGCCGCGTTCATGGGGTTGCCTGCGGCTTTTCTGAGGAGCCCCTCCCCCGGTGGTGACGTTGCCGACAATCGCCTGGCCGCCTTGATTGACCGTGACATGCTCCACCCGGACGGTCTGCTCGCCTATGGGCATGAGCGAGAATGATATCGCAGGCGCGCTCGGCCAGACGAACCCGGCCAGCTCTCGGCCGTACACGATTGAGGCCGCTCGCACGCAAGGGGCCCGCCGCGTGTTCAAGGCGCTGGCGAAGAAGAGGTGAACAAGAACAGAACGAGATTTTGCAAAAAACCTGCGACGCGCTGTGCATAAAACGTCTCTGAAAGGAGGCGAAATTGACTCAGCCGACACGCCTAAAGTGCAACCTGGTGTGCATTTCGTCGAATGGTGCCCAGGGGCGGAGTCGAACCACCGACACTGCGATTTTCAGAAGCAGTCTAAGTCAATGCAATCAATGGGTTAGCTCCGCCAAATCTGCAAAACTGGCCTTGTATAACTCAAGTTTGCAAAACTGAGCGCCTCCGCCCCCGGCCTCTTTCTTCCGAGTCGAGAGAAGCCAGAGTGCACCACCCCAGCGGATCAACACTTCCGTGAGGAAACCTGATTTTGAGACAGGTCTCCGCGACGGCATTCAGCCGCCCAGGATGCGTTGCCCAGAGGGAGTATTTGCCCGGAGTGCCTTCGGGAACCATGTCCGCATTATGGGCGCACCCTGTCGGACGCGACCCGTTCCTATCAGGAGGCATGCACTGCCGTCGTCGCGCGTCATGATGGTTTCGTCGCGAAGTTCATGGTTGCTTGAAGATGCCTGTCCGTTGCCAGGGACGATCTCGGTTTGAGCTCAGACTTCAACGATTGCGAAAGTTGCTCCGATCTCCGCGGTGCGGCAGTGTCGGCGCGATGGCGTTGCCAAAATCGACGGAGGCCACACTGCAGCCCCTGACCCCGGGGCCGGCTGGCTGGGCGTCGGTGAATGAACCACCGGCG
>PLYQ01000258.1 GCA_003153415.1 Rhodospirillales bacterium
GACGGCAAGTCCGCGATCATCGTGGCGGAAGAGCTGAAGCGGCTCGACTTCCGCGACCCGCTGACGATGAAGCTGCAATACTCCATCGCGACGCCGCGCTGCGCCGGCATCAATCACGCCGATTTCTCGATCGACGGCAGCTTCGCCCTGTTCACCTGTGAATTCGACGGCGCCATCACCAAGATCGACCTTGTGAACCGTTCGGTGGTGAGCACGATAGTGCTCAGCCCCTACTACGCCCGGCCGGACGTCGTGGCGCTGCTGTCGGTCTTCGACAAGAAGCCGGTCACGGTGCTCGACCAGCTCGAGCTCGGCGGCGCGATCTGCACGGCGCGCGGCATGCCGCAGGACGTCCGCATCTCGCCCGACGGCAAGCTCTTCTACGTGGCCGACATGCTGGCCGATGGCGTGCACGTGGTCGACGGCGCGACCTTTAAGCAGGTCGGCTTCATCGCGACCGGCCTCGGTGCGCACGGACTCTACCCCAGCCGCGACGGCAAGCTGCTCTATGTCGCCAACCGCGGCACCAACAAGATGAACGGCCGGGCGGGCGGCAAGGGCAGCGTCTCGGTGATCGACTTCGCCAGCCAGAAGGTGATCGCGACCTGGCCCATCCCCGGCGGCGGCAGCCCCGACATGGGCAATGTCAGCGCCGACGGAAAATATCTCTGGCTGTCGGGCCGCTTCGACGATGTCGTCTACCGCATCGATACGGACTCCGGTGCCGTCGACAAGGTCAAGGTCGGTCGCGAGCCGCATGGGTTGACCGTCTGGCCGCAGCCTGGCCGCTATTCGCTCGGCCACACCGGCAACCTCCGCTGATCGTCAAAGGATCGAGAGCAAATGCCGACAGACAGACCGCGATCCCGCCGCCTTCGATCTGACGAAAAGTCAATCATCGCCGAAATGATACGGGACCTGCCTCCGGAGAGCGCCATTCTCCGCAGCCTCGAAGACGCCGCTGTCGAAGCAATGAACGACGGTGGGATGGGAAGCCTGAGGTTCGTTCGCCTGTCTTCGGACAAGCCAAGGTTTAAGCGGCAAATACGTGAGGCGACATTTGCCGATTCAAATGGCGTGTCTGTCTCGATGACAATCAACCTGGATCAAGATGACTGTCTCTTCGAGCTCGACATCTTCAAAGCCGATTTCTCGCCCTTAAAGCGTTTTCCGGCATTGGGCGATATCTCACTCCGGTAGCCGGCGTGGACAGCGTCCCCACCCGCATTATTGTTGCGCAAGGGGGAGGGCGAAAAATGAGACGAATCGCGAAAAAGCTCGATGTTATCGGCATCGGAGGCGTCTCACCGGGGTGAGACGTTTTGGAACCCGACCTTTACGGATCGATCAGCACGCCGGGATTCATCATGCCCTTGGGATCGAGCTCGCGCTTGGCGCCGCGTAGCGCCTTGGCGAACAGTTCGGGCCGCTGCTTGTCGTAGAACGGCCGGTGGAAGCGGCCGACAGCGTGGTGATGCGTGGTCGTGCCGCCCTGCGCCACCGTCGCTGCGGTGCAGGTGCTCAGTACCTCCATGTACTGGTCGAGCATGATGCGCTTGTCTAAAAGGCCGCCGAAGGTGAAGTAGAGGCACGGTCCGTCGGGATAGACGTGGGTGAAGCGGCAGGTGACGGTGCCGTCGCGGCCGGTCACGCGCTTGATGGTGTCCTTGGCGATCGTCGTAACCTTCTGGTGGAAGTCGCGCATGCGCTCCCAGGTCATCGAGGTCTCGAAGGTCGAGGAGAGAATACCGCGCGCCGCGGCGTGCTCGCCGTAATGTGGCGCGCGGATGAACTTGTTGCGCCAGGCGCCGGCCGCGCCCGAACGATGGGCATTCTCGTCGTCGCCGCCGCTCGCATCCGGCACGCCGCCATGATCGGCGCAGATCTCCAGCGCGCGCTTCATCCAGGCGTCGAGCGGGTGGTCGGCCGATTCGAAGGCCAGCACCAGCACCGCCTCCTCGTTGCTCCAGGGAATACCGGGCAATGCTTCGCGTGCTTCCAGGAGGCGGCAGTTGGCGGGATAGAGGCCGGCCTGGGTAATGTCGCGCACGGCGTCGGCGCCGGTGTAGAAATCCTTGAAGCGCACGCTCGCCGAGGCGCGAAAGGTCGGCTTCTTGCGCAGCCGCACCCAGGCCTCGGTGATGATGCCCAAGATGCCTTCGGAGCCGATGAACATGCGGTCGGGGCTGGGCCCGGCGCCCGAGCCCGGCAGGCGGCGCGTCTCGAGGGTGCCGACCGGCGTCACCACGCGCATGCTTTCGACGAAATCGTCGATGTGGGTGTAGAGCGTGGCGTAGTGGCCGCCTGAGCGCGTGGCGATCCAGCCGCCTAAAGTCGAGCAGCGATAGGCCTGCATGTAATGGCGCATGGTGAAGGGCGTGGCGCGCAACTGGTCCTCGATCGCCGGCCCATAGATGCCGCCCTGGATGCGCGCGGCCTGGCTCACCGCATCGACCTCCAGCACCTTGTCCATGTGGCGCGTCGAGATGGTGACGACCTTGCCCGACGCGGCCGGCGGCTCGATGCCCTTCACCACCGACGAGCCGCCGCCATAGGGGATCGCCGTGGCTCCGATGCGATCGCACCAGTCGAGCACGCGCACGATGTCCTGCTCGTTGTCGGGAAAGGCCACGGCGTCGGGCGGGTTGGGCACGGAGCGCATGAACATGCGGAGCGTATCGAAGCCTGCCTTGCCGTAACTGTGCTCCAGCCGAGTCAGGTGATCGCTGCGCACGATCGACTGCAGGGCCGCCGGCACCTCGACCCGGGGGCTGCGCAGCGTGATCTCGTCGGCCTTGGGTGGCGGCGTGACGTCGAAGCCCTTCAGCCCGTAGCGCTGGGCGATCTCGGCTTCCCAGGGCTTGATCTCGTCGGCCGTCAGGTCCTCGTCGGCATAGCCCCAGGCATAGAATTTCTTCTGCCGCCTCATGTCATTTCCTTTTCAGGCCGCGAAAGCCCCGCTGAACGCAATTGGCTTGGTGCCGCCCTTGATTTGCGTGCGATGCATGACGCGCCGCGCTTCGCCGTCGAACGGATCGCGCCGGTGCATGGTCGAGCGGTTGTCCCACATCACCAGGTCGCCCAGCCGCCAGACATGCCGGTAGAGAAAGCGCGGTTGCGTGGCGTGCGTCCACAAAGCGTCGAGCAACGCGTCGGACTCGGCGCGCGACAGCCCCTCGACGTAGGAATTGCGCCGTCGACCGAAGTAGAGCGTGGGGCGGCCGTTGGCGGGATGGCGCAGGATCGCCGGATGCCAGGCGCCGGGTGCCGCCAGCGGATCGTCGGTCGGCGTCACGCCCTTGCGCAGGTATCCGCCGGAATTGTACGTGCCGTCGTGCTTGATGCGCTTGCCGGCAATTCGCGCCTTGAGATCCGCCGGCAAGGCCTCGCACGCCGCCTGCATGCCGCAGAACCACGTATTGCCGCCGCTCGGCGGAATCTCGAGCGCATAGAGCATCGAGGCGTCGGGTGGCGTGTCGAGGTAGCTCATGTCGGTGTGCCAGACGGCTTCGCCGGCGCCGAGTGCTCCGATCGGGTCGCCGTTCTTGTCGAGCACGTTGGACACGACATAGACGTCAGGATAGCCCGGCGGGCTGATGCGGCCGCGCTCCTGGTTGGGCGGCGGATCGAGCTCGCCGAAGCGACGGCTGAAGGCGAGAAGATCGTCGTCGCCGAGTTTCTGGCCGCGCAGCAGGATCACCGAGTAGGCATGCCAGGCGCGTTCGACCGCGGCAAAATCGGTATCGCTCAAGTGCCGCAGATCCACGCCGGAAATTTCTGCCCCGACCGCGTCGGTCAGCGGGCGCACCGTCACCGCCATGTTGTCCCCTCCCTCTTGGCGGAGATGATCGGCCGCGGGGCGGGTCGGATCAAGCGCTGAGGATCAAGCACTGAAGATCAGGCGCTCAGCAGAAAGCGGAGCCAGCTCGTGAGCTTGTCGGCGATGGCCGGCGCCAGGGGGCCGCTGAAGCCGGGATCGGCCGGCCCCGACACCGCTTTGAGATTGTGGCTGACCGCAGGTGCCACCAGCGCTTCACCGGCGCCGCTGCGTCGGCCAAGCGCGTCGAGCAGCGGTTGGATGTCGCCCAGCGGCACGATCTGGTTGTCGGCGCCGCCATGCAGCAGCAGGCACGCGGTGTCGATCGCGATCAGCGCCTTGGCCGGATCGAACGCCATGGCGCCCCGCAGGAACGGCCCGATATAGGACGGGAACAGCGACTGCAGCTCGCGCGGCACGTCGGACGGCGCGTGCCCTGTGTCGCGAATGGCCGACATCACACGCTTGGCGGCATCGAGGAAGGTCGGCGCATTGCGCGCCATCTGGCGGCGCACGATCTCGTCCAGCGCATAGCCAGGCGTCGAGGCGAGCACGATGCCGTGCGGCGGGCGCCAACTTATGCTGGGCGCCACAGCCAGCGCCAGCAGCCCGCCCTCGCTATGGCCAAGCAGTGCGGTGGCGTAGGGCTTGATTTCGTCGTGCTTCAGCAATTCAGCGTGGGCGGCCTGGGCGTCGCCGACGAAATTTTCCCAGGTGAAGAAGCGTTCCTGCTCCGCAAGCGTGCTCGGGCTTGCCGTCGAGGCGCCGATGCCGCGCTTGTCGTAGCGCAAAGTGGCGATGCCGGCGCCGACGAGGGTCTCGGCGATCTGCTTCAGACTGTCGATACGCACCGGTACCAGCGGATTGTTGCCGTCACGGTCGGTCGGCCCGCTGCCGGCGATCAGGACAACGCCCGGCACATACTGCATCTCGCTCGCCATCGGCAGCAGCAGGGTGCCGGACAGGGTGGCGCCGCCGCTGCCGGCGAATCGCACCGCTCGTTCCTTGGTGCCTTGCATGACCCTGGTTTGTGCGTGGCTTGCCGGCGCGGCCAGTGCAACCGCACCCAGCGTCAGCGCGCGCCGGCCGATCACGTCCGGTTGCCGCCGATGATGTGGACGTGGAAGTGGAAGACGATCTGGCCGCCCTTGGCACCGACATGGGAGGCGATCCGGTAACCGTCTTCCACGCCGAGGTCCTTGGCGATTTTCACCACCGCGCGCCAGAAGCCCGCGATCATGTCCGGCGGTGCCGACGTGCTGAAGTCGGTGATGGAGACGTATTCGCCCTTGGGAATCACCAGCACATGCACCGATGCCTTCGGATAGATGTCGTGGAAGGCCAGCACGAACTCGTCTTCGTAGACCTTCTTGCTCGGCAGCTCGCCGCGCAGGATGCGCGCGAAGATGTTGTTGCGATCGTAGGCCGGCATTGATCAGCGCTTACGGGAAGCCTTCTCGGCAATGCCCGACAGGCCTTCGCGGCGGGCGAGCTCGGCCCACACGGCGGCGGGCTTGACGTTGAGCGCAGCCCACAGGGTCAGCAGGTGATAGAGCATGTCGGCACTTTCGCCGACCAGCTTGGGCCGATCGCCGCGGATGCCTTCGATCAAAGCTTCGACGGCTTCCTCGCCCAGCTTCTTGGCGATCTGCTGGCGGCCGCGGCTGAACAGGCGGGCGGTATAAGAAGTGTCGGGGTCGGCGCCCTTGCGGCTGTTGATCACGACATAGAGCCGATCGAGCACGTGCTCGGATACGCCGTTGAGGCTTTCCTGGCGCCGCTTTTTCAACGCCTTCTTCTTGGCTTTCTTCTTCTTGGCCATCGAGGGAGAACTCCGCCGCCAGGGGATGGCGGACGAGAAACGGTTCTTGGGGCGCCTCTTGATGGGGCGCTGTCGGCATTTTACGCCAAAATCACGCCGCGCGCGAGATTTGTCGTATCGGCACGCCGGCGCGCGTCAGATGTTCCTTCGCCTGGGCGATGGTGAAGGTGCCGAAATGGAAGATCGAGGCGGCGAGGACGGCTGAGGCGCCGCCCCGGGTGACGCCCTCGACCAGGTGATCGAGCGTGCCGACACCGCCCGAGGCCACCACCGGCACCGTGACGGCGTCGGAAATGGCGCGCGTGAGCTCGAGATCGAAGCCCGATTTGGTGCCGTCATGGTCCATCGAGGTGATCAGGATCTCGCCCGCGCCATGGTCGGTCATGCGCTTGGCCCACTCCACGGCGTCGAGCCCGGTGCCCTTGCGTCCGCCATGGGTGAAGACCTGCCACCGGCCGGGAATCGTCTGGCGGGCGTCGATTGACACCACAATGCACTGGTCGCCGTATTTCTTGGCGGCCTCGCGGACGAATTCCGGCCGCACCACGGCGGCGGAGTTGATCGAGACCTTGTCGGCGCCGGCCAGCAGGAGCTTGCGGATGTCCTCGATGGTGCGCACGCCGCCGCCAACGGTGAGCGGCATG
>PLYQ01000243.1 GCA_003153415.1 Rhodospirillales bacterium
GGTGGTGGTGGAGACGCTGAAGGCGCTGCTCAAGCTCAAGCCCGACGTGGTGGTCGAGGCCGCTAGCCAACAGGCGGTGCGCGACTGGGGCGAGACGATTCTGAAGAAGGGTATCGATCTGATGGTGATCGCCACCGGCGCCTATGGCGATCCCAAGCTGTGGAAGAAACACGTCGCGGCGGCGGCCAAGAGCGGCGCCAGGCTGCGCCTGCCGTCGGGTGCGATCGCCGGTCTCGACGGGCTGCTCGCCATGCGTCTCGGTAAGCTCGAGCGGGTGAAATACATCTCGATCAAGCCGCCGCACGCCTGGGCGGGCACGCCGGCCGAGACCGAGTTCGACCTGCCGTCGATCAAGAAACGGACGGTAATTTTCAGGGGCACGCCGGCCGACGCCGGCCGCCTCTATCCGAAGAACGCCAATCTCGCGGTCACGGTGGCATTGTGCGGCGCGGGGCTCGACCGCACCGACATCGAGCTGGTGGCCGATCCCACCCTGCCGCCCGGCACCAATGCCAGCCGCCTCGAGGTGGTGAGCGATTCGGGCGAGCTCACGATGAAGCGGCTAGGCCTTGCCATGCCGGACAATCCCAAGACCGGTGTGCTGACCGCGCTCACCATGGCCGACGATCTTATGAAGATGGTGCGCGCGAGCGATTGGTAGGGCTGGACGCTTCTCTGCCCGGCATCAGCGCCTCCGGCCCGATCTCACGGGCCCGATTCTTGACGCCGAACATCAGTCTCAGCCAGCGCGAACGGCGGATGACGAGCTCGTAGAGGGCGAACGATCCCACCAGGGCGAAGCTCACCGTCACGAAGAACTTCGCGATCGTCGGCCAGTTGACGTGATGCAGATGATAGACCGCGAACACAATCAGCGTCTGGTGCAGGATATAGACCGGCAAGGCTGCCTCGGTCATGTAAGTGAGCGCAGGTGAACTTCGGCTAAGCCAGCGCGTGACGAAGCCGGTGACCGTCAGTACCCACGCCAGCGCGTTCAGCGCCGAGAGATTGCACCAGCCGATCGCGTCGGTAAGCGGCAGTGCCGATGGATTGTCGGTGATCGTCGGCCATTCCACCCTGAGCGCGCCATAGGCGACTAGCCCGACAACCAGCGACGCGTAGCGTTCGCGCTGCACGGCGGCCAGTATCGCCGGCCATTCGGCGAGCAGGCCGCCCAGCACGAGCAGGGTGCCGAATTCGATCCAGCCATGAGCGTCACTGATCAGGTTGTGGGTGTCGCTCTGCTGAACGCGCAGCATCATTTCGGCCAGGCCGATCGGAACGACCAGCAGCCAGTAAAGATGCTTCTCGGCAATGTCCGCCATCAGCGGATCGAGCCAGCGACGCCTGTGCGGCGCCCGCATCCAGAGGAACAGCGGCATGATCACCGCCGTCAGCACCAGCACGTAGGGAATGAACCACAAATGGTGCCAGCTGAGATTGCCGCTGGGATAGAAGCCATCGGCGAGATGCGGCAGGAAGTCGAGGTAGGATCCGTGGAACTGCCCGTGCTGCAGCCGCTCGTAGTAAACCTGCGGCGGTATGACCACCAGCATGCCGAAGATCAAGGGGATCACCAGGCGCTGCAGGCGTTCGCGCAGGATGGCCAAGGGCGTATGCCGGCGCACCGCCAGCATCAGGGCCGCGCCGGAGACCACGAAGACCAGCTCGACGCGCCAACGCCACAGGAAGTCAAGCACGTCGCCCAGCACCACCGACCGGTGCATGTTGCTCACATGCCAAGGCCACGAGCTGAACCCTATGGCTCCATGAAAGACCATCATCAGTCCCAGTGCAACGATGCGCAACCAGTCGAATTCGGCGCGGCGCGCCACCGAATACCGCACTCTACAACTCCCCCGAGCATACTCTCATTTCGTTTAATCGATTTTCGTACCGTCGACTACAGCGACTTATGCACTCCTGACATTAGATTACCGCGGACCGCCGCCGGATCCGCCGCGTCCCTGGCCACCGGTCGAACGATCGAAGAGCGTCTTCTGTTCAGGTGTCAGCGCGGCGTAGAGGGCGAGCATCGACGGCTTCACCGCCTGGATCGACTCCAGCCGCGTCTTCATCATGTCTTCCCGCATATTGAGCCGGTCGGCAAAATTGGGCCGCGTCTTGAGGTCGGCCGGCAGGGCGGTGCACTTGGCGTTTTCCTTGGCGCTGACCTCGTCGGCAGCCTTCTCGAAGGCGCTCCAGACCGGCACCTGCTCAGGCTTCAACTCGAGGCGGGCCTTGATATAGGCGCGGTTGCCGATGCCACGGGCGACGTGGTCCTGGCAGGCAGCGCGGGGCGAAAAGGTCCGCTCGGCACGCGCCGGGCGATCCGGGCCACCGGCGGCCGCCGGGGGCGTGGCGGCCGGCGGGGCTGCCTGGGCGAGCTGCGGCGCGGCAGTCGACTCACCTTCGAAAGCGACAGCCGTAGTCAGCCAGGCAATACCGGCGGCCGCCACGAGGGCGGTGGGCACGGCCAGAAAGAGCGGGCGGACGGGCATTTGGGGGTTCCTTGGGGGTAAAGGAAAGCTCTCCTCCAAGTACGGGCCGACCCCGCCAAACGTGCCCGAACTAATTGTTAGGAAGTTGTAAGGTCATCCACAGGGCAAAATTCACCCGCTCGGCCTCCGTCATATGGAGGCCTTCCTTGGTCCGGCGCCACAGCACGTCGTCGGGCTCGACTGCCCATTCCTCGCGCATCAGGTACCGCACCTCGACCTCGTAGAGGTACCCGCCAAAGGCCTGGCCGAGGTCGGCGACGGTCGTCACGTTTTCCAGAAGCTCGTCCAGCCCCGAGCCGTGCCGGTGGGCCAACACGCGCACCAGCTCCTTCGGCAGGCCTGGCTTGACAGTGGCTGCGCCTTCGACAAAGCGGTCGAACGCCTCCTCGAAGCTGGGGGCGTCGGCCATATCGCCGTCGGCGACCGGCTTGCCGGCCGTCCAGGGGCCGCCCATTGCCGGGAAATACCTTTTCAAATCGGCCAGGGCGTGCTCGGCGAGCATGCGATAGGTGGTGATCTTGCCGCCGAAGACCGACAGCAGCGGCGCGGCCGCGCCCTCGACGCCCTCCGGTGCATCGACTTCGAGGTGATAGTCGCGGGTCACGGCCGAGGGGTCGTCGTCGCCGTCGTCGAACAGCGGACGGACGCCGGAATAGGTCCACACGACGTCGGCCGGCCGGACGGGCTTTGCCATGTAGTAGCCGGCGATCTCGCAGAGATAGTCGATCTCATCCTGCGTGCAGACCGGCTTCTCGCCCGCATCGACGGGGATGTCGGTGGTGCCGATCACCGAGAAGGAGCGCTCGTAGGGAATGACGAAGACGATGCGCATGTCGCTGTTCTGCAGGATGAAGGCGTGATCGCCGTCGTAGAGGCGCGGCACGACGATATGGCTGCCCTTGATCAAGCGCACGCGCTTGGGCGTCTTGACATGCGTCTGCTCGTCGAGGAAGCGCTTCACCCAGGGACCGGTGGCGTTCACCAGCCCGCGCGCGTTCAGGCGGACGGCGGTCCTGTTCGGGCCGGCGAGATCGATGTTCCACAGCTTGCCGTCGTCGCTGCGCCGCGCCGCCACGCAGCGGTGGCGCGCAAAGATCTGCGCCCCCATAGCGCGCGCCGACTTCAGGTTGGCGATCACCAGGCGTGCGTCGTCGACCCAGCCGTCGGAATAGACGAAGCCGTTCTTGAAGCTGGGCTTCAGCCCGACGCCGAACTTCGAGCGCGCGAATTCGACCGACTGGGACTTCGGCAATGTCATGTGCCAGTCGAGGTGATCGTAGAGGAAGAGGCCGAGCCGCAGCATCCAGCGCGGCCTGAGATGCGGCTCGTGCGGCAACACGAAGCGCAGCGGGTGGCTGAGATGCGGCGCCTTGGCCAGCAGCACCTCGCGCTCCTTCAGCGCCTCGCGCACCAGCCGGAACTCGTAGTGCTCGAGATAGCGCAGCCCGCCATGGATCAGCTTGGTCGACGACGAGGAGGTGGCGCTGGCGAAATCGTTCATTTCGCAAAGCCCGACCTTGAGCGTCCGTCCCGCGGCGTCGCAGGCGATGCCTGCGCCGTTGATGCCGCCGCCGACCACGAAGAGGTCGAACGGCTGGCTTGCCGTTCCATTCATGCCGCCGACATATAGAGCGGCTTCCATTCAAATAGAACCGCTCCGCGGTTCTATTTGAATGGAAACGCGTTGTACGAGCCGTTTCCTTTTCAGGCCACTTCCGCCCGGCTGATCGCTGCGCGTTTACGCGCCTCAGCCGGGCGGAAGTGGCTGTAGCGCGCTTGACCGCGCTGTGCAGGGACCTCAAATGGCCGCATGGGGTTCCTGCTCAAGATCATCCTGTTCGGCGTGGCGGTATATGCCGTGTGGAAGACCTTTGCGCGGTGGAAGGGCCTGTTCGACCGCTTCGTCGGCAATCCCCCCGTCGAACCGCCACGGCCCGCGCCGACGCCGCCGTCGCCCCCTCAAGCCGCCCCTGCCGCTCCGCCGAGCCAGGCGCGCCTGATCGACACCCTCCAGTGCGCGGGCTGCGGTGCATATATTTCGACCGATGCGGAAAAATGCAGCCACTGCGGTCGTCCCCGGCCATAAGGTCGCGGTGGCCGCCTGCTCTTTGGGCGCGCTTGACCGGGATGGGGGTCGCACCTATTTTGCCGCACCGCAAAAACGGCCTTAAGTCGCGGAAACAAAAGGCCTTCTGAGCTTCGGGGAAGTCCGGTGTCCAACCCCTCAGCGGCACGCGCCAAGCCGACGTGCTTTCAGGAACTCATCCTCACCCTGCAGGATTATTGGGCGCATCAAGGCTGCCTGATCCTGCAGCCGTACGACATGGAGATGGGCGCGGGCACCTTCCATACCGCCACGACCTTGCGCGCGCTCGGGCCGAAGCCCTGGTACGCCGCCTATGTGCAGCCCTGCCGGCGGCCTTCGGATGGCCGCTACGGCGAGAATCCCATGCGACTGCAGCACTATTATCAGTTCCAGGCCATCCTGAAGCCGTCGCCGCCCGACATCCTCGAGCGCTACCTCGGTTCGCTCGACGCGATCGGCATCGACACCTCGCTGCACGACATCCGTTTCGTCGAGGACGACTGGGAGAGCCCGACGCTCGGCGCCTGGGGACTCGGCTGGGAAGTGTGGTGCGACGGCAGCGAGATCAGCCAGTTCACCTACTTCCAGCAGGTTGGCGGTATCGAGGTCGACCTGGTGGCGGGTGAGATCACCTACGGACTCGAACGGCTGGCCATGTACCTGTTCGACAAGAAGTCGATCTACGAGCTGCCGTTCAACTCGCCCGATTCGGACGTGCCGCTGACCTACGGCGATGTGTTCCTGCAGAACGAACAGGAGCAATCGGCCTACAATTTCCAGCACGCCGATGCCGAGATGCTGTTCCGACATTTCGCCGACGCCGAGAAAGAATGCGCCCGCATGTTGGAGCGCAAGCTGCCGCTGCCGGCGTATGAGCAATGCATCAAGGCGTCTCATGCCTTCAACCTGCTCGATGCCCGCGGCGTGATCAGCGTCACCGAGCGGCAGAGCTACATTCTGCGCGTACGCGATCTCGCCAAGGCGTGCTGCGAGGCGTGGCTTGTGACGCAGAAGCCTGCCCTGAGCGCAGCCGAAGGGGCCGCGTAATGGCCGAGCTGCTTCTCGAACTGCTGTCCGAAGAGATCCCGGCGCGCATGCAAGCGCGCGCCGCCGACGATCTCAAGCGACTGGTGTGCGACGGACTCAAGGCGGCCGGACTTTCCTTCACCGACGCCCGCGCCTTTGCGACGCCGCGCCGGCTGGCGTTGGTGGTCGACGGGCTACCTGTCGCGCGCGCCGATGTCAGCGAAGAGAAGCGCGGGCCCCGCGTTGGCGCGCCGGACCAGGCGGTCGAGGGATTCCTGAAGGGGGCGGGCCTCGCCTCGCTCGATCAGGCCGAGAAGCGCGACACCGGCAAGGGTGAGTTCTGGTTTGCCGTGATCAACAAGAAAGGCGGACCGACGGCCGATGCTCTGCCGGGCGTCATCGATGCCGCGATGAAGGCGCTGTCCTGGCCCAAGTCGATGAAGTGGGGCAGCGGCACCATGACCTGGGTGCGGCCGCTGCAATCGATCGTGGCGCTGTTCGACGGCAAAGTCCTGCCGGGCGAGATCGCGCCAGGCGGCAAGATGGCGCCGATCCCGTTCGGTGACCAAACGCGTGGCCATCGCTTCCTGTCCAAGGGCGAGTTCAAGGTGACGGGCTTCGCCGACTATGCAGCCAAGCTCAGGGTCGCCCACGTCATGGTCGATCCCGCCGAGCGCAAGAAGGTCATCCTCGAGGGTGCGCAAAAGCTCTGCGGCGAGGCGCAGGTGACGCTGAAGCCGGACGACGGCCTGCTCGACGAGGTGGCAGGCCTGGTCGAATGGCCCGTGCCGCTGCTGGGCACCATCGATCCGCAGTTTATGGACGTGCCGGCCGAAGTGCTGATCGTCTCCATGAAGACTCACCAGCGCTATTTCGCGACCACCAAGGGCGACGGCATGCTCGCCAATCGCTTCGTCGTGGTGGCCAACACCATCGCGCGCGACGGCGGCAGGACCATCGTCGACGGCAACGAACGCGTCCTGCGCGCGCGGCTTTCCGACGCCAAGTTCTTCTGGGACCAGGACCGCAAGGAGCCGCTAACAAGCCGACTCCCTGCGCTTGCTAAGATGTCTTTCCATGCTGCTCTCGGCACTCAATATGAGCGAGTAGAACGGTTGTCATCGCTGGCAATGGCTTTATGCGAGCGCGAACACAGTAAGGCGTTCATCCAAGTCGACGGCAGCGACCTGACGAAGGCGGCCTTGCTTTGCAAGGCTGATCTCATGACTGGGATGGTGGGTGAGTTTCCGGAATTGCAAGGCGTGATGGGCGAGTATTACGCTCGTCACGACGGCCTGCCGTCGAATGTGGCTCGTGCAATTCGGGAACACTATTCGCCTATCGGGCCGTCTGATGTCACTCCGTCGAATAGCATCTCAGTCCTCGTCGCATTAGCCGATAAACTGGATTCTCTTGTCGGATTCTTTGGCATTGGCGAAGGTCCGACGGGGTCACGCGACCCATTCGCGCTCAGGCGCGCGGCATTGGGCGTAATCCGGATAATTGTCGAGAATAGACTCCGCTTCGCATTGCTGCCGATCCTTCGTCATCACGTAGAGACATTCAACGAGCAAGGGTCGGTTCGATTCCAAGCAGGAGCTGTTGCCGGCCGCCCATTGAGTGGTCTTCGCGAAACTACGCAACACGATGTCCTTATATTCCTTGCCGATCGCTTTAAAGTACAGATGCGCGAGAGAGGCGAACGTCATGACATCGTTGACGCCATTTTCTCGAGCGGGGAAGAAGACGATCTGGTCCGCCTGCGGGCGAGGGTCGAGGCATTGCAGTCATTTCTGGGCACTGAGGCGGGCAAGAATCTCCTCACGGCGTATGGTCGCGCCGTGAACATCGTTCGCGCTGAGGAGAAGAAGGACAAGACGCTCGCGGGCAAGATCGCAGGTGCCCCAAGCGTCGGTGCGCTCGATCAAAACGAAGAGAAAATTCTCGCGACGATGCTCCTAGAATTGCAGGAGCACTTCAATGAAGCGTTGAAGCGAGACGACTTTGGCGACGCAATGTCCGAATTGTCTGGGTTGCATGGTCCGATAGATGCGTTCTTCGATAAGGTGATCGTCAATACCGACGACGAAGCGCTACGTCTGAATAGATTGAAACTTCTAAATCAGATTCGGTTAACTATGAATTCTGTTGCCGATTTTTCGAAGATCGAGGGCTGAAGGTATGGCGCAGAACACGGCCAAGTGGGTCTACGGTTTCGGGGATGGCAAGGCGGAGGGGCGCACGCAGATGCGCGACCTGCTGGGCGGCAAGGGCGCCAACCTCGCCGAGATGTCGAGTCTCGGCCTGCCGGTGCCGCCGGGCTTCACCGTCACCACCGAGGTCTGCAATTTCCACCACGCCAATAACAATGCCTACCCGCCGGAATTGAAGGGCGAGGTCGAGGCGGCGCTGGCGTCGGTCGAGAAGATCGTTGGGACCAAATTTGGCGATCCCAACAATCCGCTGCTCGTGTCGGTGCGATCGGGCGCGCGCGCCTCGATGCCCGGCATGATGGACACCGTGCTCAACCTCGGCCTCAACGACCGCACGGTCGTGGGGTTGGCCAAGTCGTCGGGCGACGAGCGTTTCGCCTGGGACAGCTACCGCCGCTTCATCCAGATGTATTCCAACGTGGTCCTCGACGTCGGCCACCACTACTTCGAGGAGGCGCTGGAGCTGCGCAAGGAGGATCTCGGGGCCCACATGGACACCGAGCTCAAGGCCGAAGACTGGCGCATGGTCGTCGGCGAATACAAGAAGATCGTCGAAAAGCGCACCGGCAAGCCGTTCCCGCAGGAGCCGCGCGAACAGCTGTGGGGTGCCATCGGCGCGGTTTTCGACTCGTGGATGAACCAGCGCGCCATCACCTATCGCCGCCTGCATTCGCTGCCGAAGAGCTGGGGCACGGCGGTCAACGTCCAGGCCATGGTGTTCGGCAACATGGGNNCCGGCATCCGCACGCCGCAGCATCTCACCCTGCAGGGCAAGAAGGCGCAGAACTCCGACGCGCCGGCCATGGAAGAGGTCATGCCGGAGGTCTTCAAGCAGCTCGACGGCATACGCCGGGCACTGGAGAAGCACTACCGCGACATGCAGGACATCGAGTTCACCGTGCAGCGCGGCAAGCTCTATATGCTGCAGACGCGCAACGGCAAACGCACCGCGAAGGCAGCACTCAAGATCGCCGTCGACATGGTGCGCGACGGTCTGATCGACAAGAAGGAGGCCGTGGCGCGCATCGTGCCGTCGTCGCTCGACCAGCTGCTTCATCCGACCCTCGATCCCAAGGCGATACGCAAGGTGATCGCCAAGGGCCTGCCGGCATCGCCGGGCGCCGCATCGGGCAAGGTCGTGTTCTCGTCCGACGAGGCGGAGAAGCAGGTCCGTGCCGGCGAGAAGGTGATCCTGGTGCGCCGCGAGACCAGCCCCGAGGACATCCACGGCATGCATGCCGCCGAGGGCATCCTGACCTCGACCGGCGGCATGACCAGCCACGCCGCCGTCGTGGCACGCGGCATGGGCAAGCCCTGCGTGGCCGGCGCCGGCGACGTGCGCATCGACGGCCGCGCCGGCACGCTCAGCGTCCGCGGCACCACCGTCAAGACCGGCGAGACCATCACGCTCGACGGCAGCACCGGCGAGATCATGATGGGCGTCGTGCCGACCGTGCAGCCCGAACTCTCGGGCGATTTCGCCGAGCTCATGGCGTGGGCCGACGAGGTGCGCACACTCGGCATCCGCACCAATGCCGAGACGCCTGCCGATGCCGCCCAGGCGCGCAAGTTCGGCGCCGAGGGAATCGGCCTCTGCCGCACCGAACACATGTTCTTCGACGGCAGCCGCATCGTGGCGATGCGCGAGATGATCCTGGCCGACGACGAGAAGAGCCGTCGCAGCGCCCTTGCCAAGATCCAGCCGATGCAGCGCCAGGACTTCATCGAGCTGTTCGAGATCATGGCCGGCCTGCCGGTCACCATCCGCCTGCTCGATCC
>PLYQ01000241.1 GCA_003153415.1 Rhodospirillales bacterium
GGATGTCGTCGCCGCGCGCGAAGGCGTCCTTCAGCGCGGGAATGTCGGCCACGTGCGCCAGCAAGCGCAATTCAATCTGAGAGTAGTCGGCGCTCAGGAGCTGGTAGCCCTTCTCGGCGATGAAGGCCTGGCGGATCTTGCGGCCTTCTTCCGTGCGCACCGGAATGTTCTGCAGGTTAGGGTCGGTCGAGGCCAGCCGGCCGGTGGCGGCGCCGGTCATGTGATAGGACGTGTGGATGCGGCCGGTCTTGGGATCGAGTTCGCGCACCAGTGCATCGGTATAGGTGCCCTTGAGCTTGGCGAGCTGGCGGTGCTCGAGGATCTTGACCGGCAGGGCGTGCCCTTGCGCGGCGAGATCGTCGAGGACCTGGACGTCGGTCGCCCAGGTGCCGCTCTTGTTGCGCTTGCCGCCCGGCAGCTTCTGCTCGTCGAACAGGATCTCGCCCAGCTGCTTGGGCGAGGCAACGTTGAACTCGCGGCCGGCGATCTTGTGCAGTTCGATCTCGAGCTCGGCCAGGCGCTTCTCGAAGTCGGCACTGAGCTTGCGGAGCTGCGCGGCATCGACCTTGATGCCCTCGCTCTCCATGCCGAGCAGCACCGGAATCAGCGGCCGCTCGATCGTCTCGTACATCGCCACCATGTGCTCGGCGGTGATGCGCGGCTTCAGCTGCGTCCACAGCTGCAGGGTGATGTCGGCATCCTCGGCGGCGTAGTCGCGCGCCTTGTCGATCGGCACGCGGTCGAAGCTCACCTGTTTGGCGCCGCTGCCCGCCACGTCGGCGAACTTGATGGTCTTTTGTCCCAGATGCAGCTCGGCCAGCTCGTCCATGCCGTGGCCGTGCTTGCCGGCGTCGAGCACGAAGCTGAGCAGCATGGTGTCGTCGACCGGGCTGATATCGATGCCATAGCGGCGGAACACCGCCATGTCGTACTTGATATTCTGGCCGACCTTCAGCACCGAGGGGTCTTCCAGGAGCGGCTTCAGCTTGGCGATCGCCTTCTTGAGCGGGATCTGGTCGGGCAGCAGCTTGCCCTCGCCGGTCTTGTCCTCGTCGCCGCTGCCGCCGAGGTCGAGCGCACCCTGGGCCTCTCCGCCCGGCGCGCGGTGGGCGAGCGGCAGGTAGGCGGCACGCCGCCGGCCCGAGTTGACGTTGCCCCACGGGCCGTCGAGCAGGGCGAGCGAGACGCCGACCAGGCCCGCGTTGTTGGAATCGAGCGCATCGGTCTCGCAGTCGAAGGCAACGGCGCCTGCCTTGGTGGCTTCGGCGATCCACTCGTCGAGCAGCTTCTCGTCGTCGATCAACTCGTAGTCGGCGGCGGTGAACGGCCGGTTGGCCTTGGCGCGCGCCACCGGCGCGGGCTTGGACTCCATGGGCTCGGCCTGCTTGACCGGGGCCGCCGTCGCCGACGGCGCCACGGGGTTGGTGGCCTCGCCCAGCTCCTTGGTGAATTTCGGGATCAGGCTGTTGAAGCCCTGCATTTCCAGCCACGGCAGCAGCACGTTGGGGTCGGGCCGGTTCTTGTCGAAGGAGTCGGGGTCGGCCGGCGGCGGCACGTCGTCCCTGAGTTGCACCAGTTTCTTGGAAATGCGGATCAGCTCGGCGTTTTGCTCCAGCGCTTCGCGGCGCTTGGGCTGCTTGATTTCGCCGGCGCGCTTCAACAGCGTCTCGAGGTCGCCGTACTCATTGATCAGCAGGGCTGCAGTCTTGATGCCGATGCCTGGCGCGCCGGGCACGTTGTCGGTCGAATCGCCGGCCAGCGCCTGGACGTCGACCACCTTGTCCGGCGTCACGCCGAACTTCTCCATGACCTCGGCCGGCCCGATCTTGCGCATCTTCATCGGGTCCATCATGTCGACGCCCGGCCGCACGAGCTGCATGAGGTCCTTGTCGGACGACACGATGGTGCATTTGGCGCCGGCTTCGACGGCGAGGCGGGCGTAGGTCGCGATCAGATCGTCGGCCTCGAAGCCCGCCAGCTCGACGCTCGGCATGCCGAAGGCGGTAGCGGCCTCGCGGATCAGCGGGAATTGTGGGATGAGATCTTCCGGAGGATCGGGCCGGTTGGCCTTGTACTTGTCGTAGATCTTGTTGCGGAACGTCGTGCGGCCGGCGTCGAGGATCACCGCCACATGGTCGACCTCGGGATCGTCGAGAAGCTGGGTCAGCATGCGGCTGAAACCGAGCACGGCGTTGACCGGCGTGCCGTCCGGCCGGTTGAGCGGCGGCAGCGCGTGATAGGCGCGGAAGATGTAGCCCGACCCGTCGATCAGGAAGAGGTGGCGCAGCGGCTTGTTGCCGCCGCTCGCCTTAGCCGGAGCCTTGGATTTCGCCATGACCAAGGCCTAGCACGCGGCGGCCGGGGAGGGGAGACGGGCTTGCGCCGGTTTTCCCACTGCGCTAAATCCCCGCCGTCATTGGGGAGTAGCCGGCCTCATTCGAGAGGCGGATGCGTCAACAGACTTGGTCGCCGCCCGCGTTGCTTTTTGGGCGGGGGGACCATGGCGCATCCAGCGATCACGGCCCGCAAGCGGGCCGAGCCTGGCGAGACCTTTGGTTTGCTTTGCGTCTTCACCCGCGGGATCGGGCGGCGCGAGCGGCCATCGGTTCGCGCTCGATCCCGCCAGTGCATGTTTCATGGAAGCCTTCTTCGTATCGGCAGGTCTCGTGGCGGTGGCCGAGATCGGCGACAAGACGCAACTGCTCGCCATGCTGCTGGCCGCCCGCTACCGCCAACCGGTTCCCATCATCTTGGGCATCCTGGTCGCGACCTTGGCCAATCACGCGCTGGCCGCCTGGGCGGGCGCTGCGGTGGCGGGCTGGCTCGGGCCCGACGTCATGCGCTGGATCCTGGGCGTGGCCTTCCTCGCCATGGCGGCCTGGTGCCTGGTTCCCGACAAGGCCGACGAGGGACCCAAGGCGATTGGCCGGGCGGGCGCGTTTGCCGCGACAGCGGTCGCCTTCTTCCTGGTCGAGATGGGCGACAAGACCCAGATCGCCACCGTGGCGCTGGCCGCCCGCTTCCACGACGTGGCGATCGTCACGGCGGGAACGACGGCGGGCATGATGCTGGCCAACGTGCCGGCCGTGCTGGCGGGCGACGTGGTCTCGCGCAGGATCTCGCTCAACCTGGTGCGCGCCGTTGCGGCAGCGGCCTTCGTGGTGTTGGGCGCGCTGGTGCTGCTGAGGCACGATTTCGGGCTGTTCGATTAGGATGCCGCGAGAGCGATGAATACGGTGGCCTCCGCGGGAGTCTGTGCGTGGGCCGTCACGGCAGCGGTATAGGTCGTGACCAGTTGGCAGCCCGACGGCAGGGACGCCACCAACACGATGCCAGGCGTCGCCCGGATTTCGGCTTCCTGGGTGCAGCCGATCGGCCGTCCGGCAGTGGAGGCCGCCAGCGCGCGCATCGCCGTGGCGCCATTGGGCGCCGTGCGCAGCCGGCCCGCGACTTCGTCCCAGATGCCGAGCTCGCGCATGACCTTGGCGAAGTGGATGCCGGCCGTCGCCTGCGCGGGATCGGGGAAGTGGATGGCATCGGCCGCCAGAAGTGCTGTCCGCAGGCCGGCCTTGTCGGCGATATCCGGCAGGGGATCGCCTTGTCGCACCGCGACCGCGGTCGCGACCTTGGCGACGTCGGCCACCGACTCGGCTACGACATGACCGTCGCGCGCCAGCTCATCGATCAGGGCGCGGCTCAGGATCATGAGATCGGCCGGCTCGCCCGCCAGCAGGCGTGCTTTCATGGCGCCGACCGCGCCGAAGGTGCCCTCGATGCGGCAGCCGGTCTTGGCCTCGAATGACGTCCGCAGTCCTTCCACCAATCCGTGGGCGGCGCCACCGCTCAGAATCTTCAGGACCTTCATTGCAACTTGATGCCGGCCTTGTCGATCAGCTTGGCCCACTTGTCGATGTCGCCCTTGAGGAACGCACCGAACGCATCGGGCGTCATCGTCATCGGGACCGCGCCCTGTTTGGCGAAGGCTTCCTTGATGCTGGGCTTGGCGATGATCTTGGTGATCTCGGCATTGAGCCGGTCGACGATCTCCTGCGGCGTGCCCTTGGGCGCCATGAAGCCGAGCCAGATCGTCGTCTCGTAGCCCGGCACGCCCGCTTCGTTCACCGTCGGCACGTCAGGCAGCACGGCCGAGCGCGTCATGCCGGTTGTGGCCAGCGCGCGGACCTGGCCCGCCTCGATGATGCTCTTCATGGCGGTGACGGCGTCGAACATCATCTGCACGTGGCCACCCATCACGGCGTTGCGCGCCTCGCCGCTGTTCTTGAACGGCACATGCAGCAGGTCGGTGCCGGTCATGGTCTTGAACAGCTCGCCGGCCAGGTGATAGGGCGTGCCGGCGCCGGCCGAGGCATAGGCGAGCTTGCCCGGGTTGGCCTTGGCGTAGGCGATGAACTCCTGCAGCGTCTTGGCCGGCAGCGACGGGGTCACTACCATCACCAGGTCGGACGAATTGACCGGCGCCACCGGCACGAGGTCGCGCATCAGCGCATAGGGCTTGTTGGGCTGCAGCGACTCGACGGTCGTCAGCGTATTGGACATCATGAGCAGCGTGTAGCCGTCGGGTGCTGCCTTGGCGACGACGTCGGCGCCGATCATCCCGCTGGCGCCGGCCTTGTTCTCGACCACGAACTGCTGCTTGAGAACTTCCGACAGCTCGTGGCCGACGATGCGGGCATAAATGTCGGCCGGCCCGCCCGGCCCGAACGGCACGACGATCCTGACCGGCCTGGTCGGCCACGACTGTGCCGCCGCCGGAATCGCAAAGGTCGCGACGGCCGCGATCAGCAGGCCGAGTCTTGTTACCCAGCGCATGTTGTTTCCTCCCGCCCCCAAGTCATGCCACGATGTCCTTCGCCACGCTACTGGCGCCACGTGATCGTGCGCCACGCTCATGGGAGAGTGTTCTGGGGAACCGTCGCAAGCATATTCGGCAACGTGATGCCAAGCGGCTCAAAGCCCAGCCGAATGGAGGGCCCAAAAAGGGCGGCATTCTCGCCGCGCTCCGTCGTTCGCCTATGGCCGGCCTCAATCTCCGCCGCCCGTTCATTCGCGGGCGCAAGATCGACCTCTGAACCTCGTGCTGTCGAGGCCGTCTTGGCGGTGCCACGTGCGTGGCTCCATGTCATAGTCGTGCGATGTTGACCGCCGAGTGGACAGGTGGATGTCTGAGCGGGGCGTTGCGCTACCGGGCCGAAGGCGAACCGCTGCTGCAGGGCTTTTGCCATTGTCGCGCCTGCCAGCGCATCAGCGGCTCGGGGCACATCGGCTTCATCTGCTTTCCCGAGAGTGCCGTGACGCTGCAGGGTGAGACCCGCAGCTACAGCCTGACCGGTGGCAGCGGCCGGCCGGCCACGCGCTATTTCTGCCCGACTTGCCATAGCGGGGTGTTCGCCCGCGCGGAGGTCATGCCGGGCCAGATCAATCTCTATGCCGGCTCTCTCGACGATCTGGCGCAGTTCAAGCCGCAGATCGCGATCTTCGTGCGCAGCCGCCCGGCCTGGGACGACGTCTCGCGCGATCTCGTTTGCTACGAGACGGTACCCGGGCAGTAGCTACTGCTGCTGCTGTTGCTGCTCCTGGCCCCAGCCCTTCTTCTCGGCCTCGAAGAACGAGGCGAAGACCTTGCGGATGGTGCTCTCGCCGATGTCGCGGGTGATGAACACGATGCGGCTCTTGCGGTCGTCGCCCTCGGGCCACGCTTCGAGCGTGGCCGGCGGATGGAAGACGTGCTGCACGCCGTGCACGACGACGGGCTTGTCGGTGTCCTTGACGTTCAGGATGCCCTTCATGCGCAACAGGTCGGGGCCGCGATAGGTCACAAGTGCATCGAAGGCGGCGGCCACCGTCGACCAGCTCATCGGCTCGTCGAAGGTCATGCAGAACGAGCGGATGCGGTCGTCGTGGCGGTTGACGTTGTGCGGATCCTGATCGGCGCCGGCGCCCTCGCCCTCGTGATGATCATGCCCATGGCCATGACCGTGTCCATGGTGATGGTGCCCGTGGCCATGGTCGTGGCTGCCTTCATAGGCCTCGGCCTGCAGCCATTTCTTGACGTCGGCGCTCTTGGTCTCGGGATTGTAGAGGCCGGCGTTGAGGATTTGGTTGGGATCGATCTCGCCTGCCTCGACGATCTGGAACGGCGCGCCGGGATTGAGATGGTGCAGACGGTGCTTCAGCTCGGCGAGCGGGGCTGCATCGGCGATGTCGGCCTTGGTCAGCAGAATGCGGTCGGCGACCGCGGCCTGCTTCACCGCCTCCTCGTGATTGTCGAGCGTGCTCGAGCCATTGACGCCATCGACCGTGGTCACCACGCCGTCGAGACGGTAGCGCGAGGCGAGCAGCGGATCGGTCATCAGCGTGTGCAGGATGGGCGCCGGATCGGCCAAGCCGGTCGTCTCCACCACCATGCGCTTGAACTGACTGACCTCGCCGCGCGAGCGCTTGAGGAACAGCTCGCTCATGGTACGCACCAGATCGCCGCGCACCGTGCAGCAGAGACACCCCGAGTTCAGCGTCACCATGCCTTCGTCGTCGGACTTCTCGACCAGCAGATGATCGAGGCCGATCTCGCCGAACTCGTTGATGATGACGGCGGTGTCGGCCAGCTCTGGCCGGCGCAGCAGCTTGTTCAGCAGGGTGGTCTTGCCGCTGCCCAGGAAGCCCGTCAGCACGGTGACGGGGATGCGTTGTTCGGCGGCAGTTTGCGTATCGGTCATGGTCGTCCTGTCTCCTAAGACGGCTTCGCCGTCAGACGCGCCAGAACCGCCCGGCCTCCCTGAACCGCTTCCACGCCCGCTGCAGCTTGCGGCGGCGGCGTTTCTCGCCGGAGGCCGCTTGCTTGGCGAGGTTTCGCAGCGGCTTTGCGACGTCCTCCGTCGGGCGGGCCGCAACCGCGATGTCGGCCATCATGTGGGCGGCCACCGCGCGATCGTTCAAGGCGCCGAGCGCGCCCTGCAGGCGCACTGTCGCCTTGATATAGGCGTTCGCCGGCCCCGGTGCAAAGGCGGGCGACGCAAAGGCGGGCTGCAGGAAGGACGCAGCGTAGCGCAGCTTCTTGATGGCGATGCGCAGGCGATGCAGGCGATCGCCGTCAAGGCTGTCGAGCTTGCGGGCACGACGCTCGACCTTGGCATGATGCTGCTCGAGCAGCGGCTGGCCGAACGCGTCGAGGCGGCCGCCTGCTGTCGCCGGCCGGGCCTGAATGAAGGCCGAGAGCTCGCGATCGAAGGCGGTGAAGCGGGCGCCCGACAGCGCGCTGCGCGCCCGCTCGAGATGGGCACGCGCCACCCGGTTGGCGACCCGACGCACCACGGGCGGCACGTCGCTCACCGTCTCGCTCAGGAAGACCTCGAGGTCGCGGGCCGGCGCGCACTCGCCGGCCAGCCACTTGGCTTCGGCCGCCAACGCCCGCACCCGCCGGCGATCGCTCGTACCCTCGACGGCGTCCCTAAACAGGCCGAAGGCGGCGCGCATGCGGCGCAGCGCCACCCGGGTCTGGTGGGTGCCGACCGACCGTCGGCTGAGCAGGACGACGGTGCGAAACTTCAGGAGGTCGGCGTGACACTCCGCCACGATCTGCCGCAAGGCGATGTCGGGCGGCGTGTCGGGGGCAAGACCACCGGCTTGGCGGGCGCCTATTTCCAGCGTTTGGTCCATGCAGGGTCTGACCGTAGCGGCCGGCCGGGAAGGGGCAACCGCTAAGAACGTCAGTCTCGTGAAGGTTTTGTTGCGGTCGGCGGGCTGCGGCGGCAAGCGTCGGTCGGCTGACGCAGCGAACGATTTCGCTGCCCGGCCGGGCGGTTAGCGGCCCTTTCTGGTGGCGGCCGGCGGCCGGCCTGCCCTAGAGTCCGGTCATGACCATCGATGCGGCTGCCTTCAAAAAGGGCATGCGCCACCTCGCCGCCAGCGTGACCCTGATCACCACCCGCCACCAAGAGCTGCGCGGCGGGCTGACGGCGACCGCCGTCTGCTCGGTGTCGGCCGAGCCGCCGCAGATCCTGGTGTGCGTCAACAAGACGGCCTCCGCCCACGATCCGATCGGCGAGGCCGGCTTCTTCTGCGTCAATATCCTGGCGCCTCAGCACCGCAAGATCGCTGAGCGTTTCGCCGGCATGGATGGCGTGGAAGGCGACGAGCGCTTCCGCGACATGGGCGAATGGACTGCGCTCACGACGGGCGCGCCGGTGCTGAAGGGCTGCCCGGTGTCGTTCGACTGCCGGCTGGTGACTAGGCTGTCGGCCGGTACGCACACGATCTATATCGGCGAGATCGTCGACCTCGCTTTGGACGCCGAGGCTACCGCATTGCTCTATGCCGACGGGACTTTTGTGCCCGGCGATGCCCTCAAACGCGCCGCGGCGGCGGCGGACTAGGCCCGCCCGCCCGATTTCTCCGGCTTCCGCCGGCTGCCGTTAGCCCTTATGTTCCGCCCGCCTGCTGGGGCGTCGCCAAGTGGTAAGGCAGTAGATTTTGATTCTACCATTCCCAGGTTCGAATCCTGGCGCCCCAGCCAGCTACCCAAGTCTCTGTAACGCGATTTCTGGGTGTGGCAGAAGTGACGACATTTCAGAGGGTTAGGTTGATACGTGCCGGTCTCTATCGGCCGGTTCAAAGGCTGTGCACGAGAAAAGGACCCGTTTCCAGGTCCAGTCTCTGCTCATCGTTTTTCAATTTCCGTTTCGGGGTGCCCAAGACTGGTTCGATAGGCGACTGAGACCCGTCAATGGAGCTGAGTATTGGGCGTCTAGCGCCGACAGTTCACTCAGGCTTCAGTATCTGTTGTTTCCAAAGAGCAGTTACTAAAGAAGACCGACGCTCTGGTCCTGCTCAGCCCAAGAATACGGCAAAGCCCGGGCAATACCGGTGACGGTAAGGTCCGCAGGCGCGGTGCCATCAACGATCGCCGAGATGATCCTGGGCGACACGAAGGCGAGGGAAGCCAACAAGCGGATATGCCGTTCTCCCTGGTTTTCTTGCTTTGCGATCTCTGCGAAGGAAGCAATTCGACCTTGTCGGATGTCGTTAATCCATCGTCTGGCCTTGGCGATAGCGGTGAGCACGGCATCACGGCTCTCGGGCTTCAGCTCGGGTCTTCTTGCAGAGGGGGAATGAACGATTCCCTTGACGGCGGCAAAACTTGGAGACGTCCAGGGCAGGGTGATGACGGTCGTCGGCGGAGTGTTGGGTTGTGGTCCGTCGGTTCCAAGGATGCCGGTGTCGTCCGATGCCCGACTTCTCGCGAAGAGTCGAACTTCCAGTCCCTGAGGCTTGATGGTTACGCTGTGGACGTGCTGTTCAATCAGATCGCGGTCTGCCAAGATGGAAGCGTCTTCGGCCTTGCCGACTGATGCATGGTGGCCGTAGACGCCCTCAAGTACGAGCTTTTCGATCTCGGCGGCAGGCACGCGCCCGATGCTGCCAACATCGACCTTTCGCTGCTGCAGGATCGCATGCGACACATAGTACCGGTAACGCACGCCGAGCTTGTTGGTGTGCGACGGGCTCATGCGGTTGCCGCGGTCATCGAAGATGCGGCCGGTCAGAATGGCCGGCGAGCCTCTGAGCCTCATCTGCCGGCCAACAGCGTTTTCGGCAAGCCTGGCCTGCACAGCCTCAAACAGCTGCCGCTCAATGATCGGCTGATGTCCCCCTTGATGGGTGGCGCCCCGATAAACGACCTCGCCGATGTAAAAGTGGTTCTTGAGCAGATGAGCAAGTGCGCCGGTACCAAAACGGATGCCGCCCCGTACCCTGCCGTTGACAAGACGACTGGTCTTTGTGCGGACACCGCGCAGGTCGAGGTCCTCGATCAGGACGCCAATAGATCCAAGCTCAAGATAGCGGGTAAAGATGGTGCGGACTGTTGCCTCTTCTTCCTGTACCACGAAAACCTTCTTGTCGGCGACCCGGTAACCCAGAGGCACAGGTCCGCCAACCCATATACCCTTGCGCTTGGAGGCGGCGATTTTGTCACGCACCCGCTCGCCGATTACCTCGCGCTCGAACTGTGCGAAAGATAACAGCACGTTGAGGGTGAGCCTTCCCATGCTCGAGGTGGTGTTGAACGACTGAGTTATCGAGACAAACGACACTACGTGTTGGTCGAACAACTCGACCAGCTTGGCGAAGTCGGCAAGCGACCGGGTGAGCCGGTCGACTTTGTAGACCGCCACGATGTCGATCTTACCGGCCCGGATATCGGACAGCAGGGTCTGCAGGGCGGGGCGCTCCAGCGAAGCGCCCGAGGCGCCGCCATCGTCATAACGATCAGCAAGGAGCCGCCAGCCTTCGTGAGCCTGGCTCTTGATGTAGGCCTCGCAGGCCTCCCGTTGGGCGTCGAGCGAGTTGAACTCAAGGTCCAGGTTATGTTCGGTGGACTTGCGGGTATAGACTGCGCAGCGGAAGTCCTTTCGTTCGGTCGGCTTCATCGTTGCGCGCTCCCGCGCGTCTGCGAGACGCTTCGACTTTGCCGACGATTAGGTCCTTCGGGCATTGCCGGTTCCCGCAAAGTCCCTGGCTCGTTCACCACTTAGGTCCTCCGGTCGCTTGCCGAGAGCACGAACCCCAAAGAACCGAGGGCCACTCCAGGCCGTACCGGTGATGGCTCGTGCGATGGTCGAGAGGCTCGTATAGGTGACCTCGCGCCACAGGTACCGTCTTCGGTCGTCGCATTGGTGATGGCGAGGCCTTGCTTTTTCTTCAACGAACCTGAGATCGCGCCGCGCACGCTGTGCGGTTGCCAATCCAGCGCCGTAGCAATCTGAGCGACGGTAGCGCCGTCCTTTCGTCGCAGCATGCCTTCCAGCTGTTCGAGCTTTGTCTTTGGCGCCGCGGCAGCTCTACTTTTCTTGCCAGAACTGGTCGTCTTTCTTTGCTTCGTCATCGTAGGCTCCATGCTGTTTGCCGACCCTATGTCGGCAGCGCATGCACGCTTCCTTTGCCTACTTTCTCAAGTCCACGGCGGATCATGGCATTGCGAAGATCGGGCACAGCGGATAATTCCATGCCAAGAGTCGCCTCCGAAAAGCGAATAGCCACTGCGGGTTCGAATCCTTGTTGCTCCGCCAGCGAGGCCGCGAACTTTCTCTCCGGCCGCGCATGCGGCGCGAACGACGCCGATTTCACGGGCTTTTCCTCGTACAAAACAACCATCATGCGCCGCATAATTCGGCTCCAAATTCGATCGGTTCGGGCGCTTTCGGCGTGCTTTCTCTGGGCCATGATTGTCGAGTGGTTGTTTCCGATGTTCGTCCGCAAAATGCCGCCCTGCCTGCACCGGATGCCTTCGCCTCTGCCGCGAGCTACCATCGAAACAACTCGCATGAGTTTTTTGTGATTCCGCATCGTAACATCGGTCGTCACCGCGAATTCGAATCTCGACTGGTAGGCACCCGAGGAGGAGTAGCATGACTCAGTCGCGACGAGTGGTTTTCGTCTGCTGCGATGGTGTCGGGCGTAACTGGGTAACGGCCAGCAGCACGCCCTTTCTGTACCGCCTACGGCAGGGAAGCGAATGGTGTACTGACCATCGTGCAGTCTTCCCGTCGGTAACGCGCGTCTCCGCAGCTTCTATCGCTACTGGCTGCACCGCCGGCCATCACGGGCTACACGGCAATCGCATGGGCCTGATGGAAAACGGCCGCATCGTCGTGCGCGACGTCGGACTGCCGGATTTCCGCGACCACTTGCGTCGCGCTACCGGTACTACACTTCATCGTCCGACGATTGCACAGCGCGTGGCAGACCATGGGGGCTTCGTCGCGTTCTCGAACGTTTCGCCGGGCGCCGCTTACTTCCTTGACCCTGAGCATTTCGGCCATGTCTATCACCGCGCCGGCTCATTCGCGCCTGGCGGAATGCCGATCGACGGTACGGCGGCGCTCGCCGTAAGTCACGACTCGGCCGGTTACCGAGTGATGACCGAGCGATTCTGTCACGAGGTGCTCTACGAGCGTAAGCCGGCAGTGGCGGTATTGTGGCTATGCGATCCCGATCACACGCTGCACGGCAATCCGCTTGGCTCGCCTGCTCACCTCACGGCCCTCGCCAATGCTGATGATTGCGTTCAGCGTGTCGTCGACTCGGTCGAAGCGTTGCGGCGCGCAGGCGAAGACATCTTGCTCATGGTGGGCTCCGACCACGGGCAGGAGACAATTGGCGACGCTCTCGACCTCGAGGACTGGCTTACGGAGCATGGCCTCGGAGACGCGCTGAATAAGGGCGACGTCGGCGTCGCAAGCCAGGGCACGGCGGCGCTTCTCTATGCGACCGATCGGGGGCGCGTGCCCTTGCTCGGCTGCCTTGAGGCGATGCGCCGTGAGCCTTGGGCCGATGGCGTGCTGGCTGGCGATGATCTCGGACAACGCGGACTCGCGCCTAAGGGCGGCATTGTCGCCGCGGTCAACATGGCCGGACGCGCCGATCACAATCCGCACGGCGTGGCGGGCAAACGTTGGACCGTCGCGGTACCAGGAAAGCCAGAGGATATCGGCTGCGGCCAGCACGGTGGATGGGGTACCGACGAAATTCGTCCTTTTCTGCTAATCAATCATCCTACATGCCCAGCGGGCGACATCATGGTGCCCACAAGTCTTCTCGATATTGCGCCAACCTCGCTCGCCTTCCTTGGGCTGCCGACAGACGGCATGGACGGTCGAATGGTGACGGCCGCAAGGGCTGCATCGATGGAGCTTCGATGAGTAGTCATAACCGGCACGTTGTGCGCCAGGCTCATTAATCAGACTGCCCGCTACACTGAGACACAAGCAGATCCCCAGATCCCGTTGTTTCAGTTGTGTTGTAAATGCTTACGCAGTCCCAAGTTGCGGACCTATCCAAATCCGCTCTAGTCTCCTGGCTCGTGAGGGTTGCAGGTCCGGCCGACCGCAACCGATGTGAAGCCTCTTCGCGGAGCTGCCCATGTCCACGTGGAAAGACCCCAACGGCAACACGCCCTCCATCGTCCAGACCGATTTCGGTTCGTGGGGCCAGCTCGTGCCGGGCGATGGCTGGACCTATTGCGGACCGACCGCGCTGGTGATGGGCCTGTACTATCTCTACAACAACGGCTTCACGCAGCTGGCGCCCGGTCCGTTCATCATCACCCAGGACCAGGACAACAAGGACACGGTCAACCTCGAGCTGATCATCGCCGGCCTCCTGGCCACGTCCGTTCCCGAAGGTACCAATGGCGTCGAGTTCGGCATCGCGACCTACCTGTCGGCCTGCGGCATCCCGCCGTCGCAATATACCTACAGCTACAGATCCGGGACGTACACCGTTCCCTGCACCCTGCAGTGGCTCTCCGACGCGCTCGCCCCCAACGTCACGCCGGGCGCCAACTCGATCGTGCTCGCCGATTTCTATGTCGCCTGGTACGGGCCGGCCGATCTGTCGAAGCCCCTGGTGCTGACATCCAACGGCGGTCATGTGCTCTGCCCGCTCACGGTCGACACCACCGGCAACACGATCACCCTCAACAACCCCTGGCCGCCCTCCTTCGAGAAGGACCAGTGGAGCCCCAGCGACAATCCGCAGACCGTCAAGATCGTGCCGGTGCCCGCGAAGTACACGCTGAAGACGCCTGACACCGGCGGGGGTTTCAGCTGGGTGGTCAGCGGCACGCAGGGTCATGACCACAGCTTCGCCGTGGTGAATGGCGCCGACATCTTCACCATCTCCAACGCGGTGCTGCCCGCCAATGGCTACGTGCCCGCGACCTGGGAGATCCCGGATGCCATCAACCAGTCGTCCAAGATGCAGGCCATCGACACCAACGGCGGCACGCTCAAGGTGCTGGCGCCCCTGGCGGGCGCGGGCGGGCTCTACAAGGGCGGCGAGGGCCAGCTGCTGCTGACCAACACCAACGCGCTGACCGGCTGGCTGATGGTGAATGGCGGCAGCGTCGCCAGCCAGCTCACGACCGGCACGCCGTTCGGCCTCGGCCCGATCATCCTGGGCAGCGGCGGCACGCTGGTGCTGTCGCCGGGCGCGTCCACGCTGGCGGTAGAGATCGCGTCGGGCGCAAAGTACTCCACCCTTGCGGTCGAGGCGGGCGGCGGCGTCCTGCAGCTGCAGAGCACCGGTCTGGCGACGGTGACGATCGGCGGCTATACCGACGCCGCCACGTCCAATCTCACGCGCACGGCGGCCGGCACGCTCATCCTGCAACCGAGCCAGGGCCTCGCCATCCTGGGCGGGGGTCAGAATGTGGTGGTCGCCGGCAGCGTCGACAACCTGCCCAACGTCAGCAACGGCATGGTGGCGCCCTGGATCGTCGGCCAGGACAACGATGAAGCCGGCTCGGGCGCTTTCCTGAACTACGGTTCCTCCGGCTTCGACGGCTTCCTCACGGCCAAGGTTTACATGTCCGACGCGACCGACATCAACTTGGCAACCAGCGACATGATCTACCAGGTGAACCCCGACAGCGCCCAGACGATCAACACGGGCGACACCGTGACGGTGGCGGCGCTGGAGATGGACGGCGGCAGCATCGACGCCACCGGCGCCTTCCTGCAGATCGGCGGCCAGACGGCGGCCGACTTCGCCGGCCTGATCCTGAACGGCGGGCCGATCAGCGGCGGCACGCTCTCCTTCGGCGCGTCGGAAGCCGTGGTCTATGCCAGCGCCAACTCCTCGCCCGGCAATACCATCTCTTCGACCGTAAGCGGCACCGGTGGCCTCACCCTGTGCGGCCCCGGCGAGCTGGTGCTGCAAGCCGACAATTCGACCACCCTGTCGGGGCCGGTCAACCTCAATTCCGGGACGCTGACCGCGGCGGGACCCAACAGCGCGACCGGCTCGGGCGCGATCACCGTCAACAGCAACGCCACGCTGTGGGTGAGCGGCGCAGTGAGCGGCGCCGTCACGGTCGGCCAGTCGGGGACCCTCCTGCTCGACGGCGGCACGGTCAGCGGCGACGTCACCATTGCCGCCGTCGGCGAGAGCACGAGCCTGCCGGGCGGCGCCCTCCAGGGCAGCGGCACGCTCAGCGGCACGGTGGTGGCGGCCGGCAACATCCTGCCGGGGGCGACACCCGGCTTCATGGCGTTTTCCGGCACGGTCAGCCTGCCGGGCGGCGGCGCCTTCACTATCCAGCCGCAGGGATTGATCGACAACACGACGAAGGGGCAGCCGGGCGTGGACTGGAACGCGCTGCAGATCGGCCAGAAAACCAGCATCACCATTGGCGACAGCCAGCCTTGGTCGCCCTATGTCGACTTCAGCCAGATGGGCGGCGATCCCGATGCCGGCAACGCTTTCTGGAACACCGCGCGCCAATGGACGGTGATCACCTTCCAATACGCCGTCTTGTCCTACTACTACTGCCCGCCCGCCAACGCCTACTACAGCGCCGGCGATTTCGACATGAGCTGGAAGGCGACGGATCCCTATAACTTCTATCTCACCTGGACACCGGCGGAGAAGAAACGCACGCCCGCCGAGCTGTTCGCGTTGCGGGCGAGGGCGCGCCCGCGACGAACCATGCAAAGGCGGAAGACGCCCTAGCGTTTCATGGTGTGGCGTCTGCAACATGACAATAGTCAGCACCGAAACGGAAGTTGGCTAACAGCCACCATCATTTCGAATCCTGATTGGTAGGCAGACCGACAACCTGCGAACTTTTCTCCAGCCGTGTGCTGGGCGGCGAACTCGCACTCTTTTGAAGCGCACGCGAGGGGTAACCGGAACAACGACGCGAAAGAGGCCAGTGGAATGGGCCTTTTTCCCATTCGCTCATGTCGCTCGCGATAGAGGTGATCAAATCGTCCTTGTCGCCCTCGGTGATGCAAGCATCAAACAGCTACCGCGGGTTCGAATCCTTGTTTGTCCGCCAGCGAGGCGCGCTAACTTTTCTCCACGGTTAGCGCTTCGCGAGAGAGGCCCGGTTTACCGGCACATTCGCGCTCGAAACCGACCCCGAGTGACGCCATTTCGGAGCACGATTTCGGCCCCTTGGGCCTATCTTGCCCCGATTTCTCCGGGGCATGATTGTCGAGTGGTCGTTCGCGATGCTGGCGCTAAAACGGCGCCGGGCCGACAATACGCCACCCTGCTCACTGCTGCGACTCGCTATCTGTCCGACTCACTGCGACCTTCGGAGATGTTGCGGTGCAACGTGGAGAGCGCCTTCAATTCGAACTCTGACCGGCAGGTGTCCAGCCAGTGGAGCGGTGGAGACCTTGTCGGTCCAGCTGACCGTGCCGCTCGTCGCGAGCGGCCGGTGTGTCGGCATCGCCCTTCCCGTTGCTGCCGCTGCCTCACACTTTCGGGATCAGGAATGGCTTGTTGACGCAGTTCTCCAGCCGTCCGTCGCGCAGAAAGCGCGCCGCGGTGCGGGCCGCGAAGGCCCGGTTATCGCGCATGCTCTCGGGCGTGTAAAACGCCGAATGCGGTGTCAGCAACAGGCGATGGCGGATCCAGTCCTCGTTCTTCTGCCATGCTGCGATCAGCCGGCGTTGCGCGTTCGCCGGCTCCTCCGGCAGCACGTCGAGGCCGGCCGCCTGCACCGTGCCGTCCTTCATGGCGTCGTGCAGCGCGTCGATGTCCA
>PLYQ01000183.1 GCA_003153415.1 Rhodospirillales bacterium
GGGTCCCTGCGACTAGAAGCGCAGGTCCATGCCGAGCATGACCAGCCACGACTGCTGAGCGACAGCATTCGAGGGGCCTGCGACGTTGTAATAGATCGCGCCGCCGACCAGCTTGATGCCAGGGCCGAGAGCGTAGTTGGCGCCAAGTTCGAACTTCTGAGCGCTTTCCATGCCGAAGGCCAAGGCGCCGGCGTTCTGGTTCTGACCGAACGCGGCAGCCGAGGTGGTCGCGCCGCCGATAGTCGCGGCGTTGCTGCCGGACGCGATATTCACGACCGAACCCGAGCCGTTGCCGTTGTCGTTGTAAGAACCCACCCAGCCAGCCGACAGTTGCCACGGACCGGTTTCGTACATGATCGCCGCCGTGTAGAAGCGGGTGTCGTTGTCGCCGCCGGTGTAGTAGTTGGAGCCGAGGCCGTTGTTGTCGTAGCCAATCAAGCCGCCGACGGTGAAGCCGGCATAGCCGAACTGCACACCGGCGCTCCACTGCTTCCAGCTGGCGAGGTTGGCGCCGTTGACCAAGCTCGCCGCGCTCGCCAGCGGCGAATAGCCGGGGACGAACGAAGCGGTCATGAACGCACCGTAGAGAGCGACGGTGACATCACCGAACTTGTTCAGGTAGTTAGCGCCGACGTCGAACATGTCCTGGTATGAAAAGTCGTTCGTCGGGCAGTTAGCCGACGTGGTGGCGTCGTTAAAGCCGCAGATGCTGGCAACAAGTCCGGGGCCCACTGCAGCGTTCACGTTGATCTTCGGTGCGTAGCCGGCGCCGAACTGGAAGCCCATGAAGCGGGGCGTGAAGTAGTTGATGCGGTTCGCGTCTTGGATCGCGCCCGCGATGGCGCTGTCAGTGACGTGGAAGAACGCCTTGTTGACGGCGTTCGCCCCATTGGCCCACACGAAGTTCGAGTTGTGCTGGATGAAGCCCCAGCCCAGCAGCGCAGACGGCGAACCGTAAATCATACGGTAGGAAGCGGCGTCACGCGAACCGAACTCGACGCGGCCCCAGTCGCCGAAGGCGAACAGGAAGGCTTCGTCGATCTGACGAACCGAGCCGGTGCCGGTCACCGTCGTAACGGCGGCGTTCCAACCTTCGAGCTCGACCGTGATACCAACGGTGGTGCCGTTATCCAGCTTCGTCTGGCCGATGAAATGGATTTCACCTTCCTGAATGAAGTTGACGCCCTTGTATTGGGTCGACGTGCCGTTAAGCGCGTAGTACCCTTCGATTCCGCCGGCTTGCACGAAGAACTGGTAGTAGCCGCCAACGCCGATCTTGATCGGATCAGCAGCCATGGCCGGGGCGGCCATCAGTCCACCGGCGACCAGAGCGGTCGAGCCCAGTAGAAGCTTTTTCATCATTCTCCCTCTCTCTTTGATCAAACTGGTACGTACCAAAAGGCCTGTCCGTCCGGCGGAATGTGGGAGCCTAGAACGCAGCCACGCACTGCCCCCGCCGATACGGCCACGCAATAGAACACTGGCCGGAAAGCAGGGTCAAGAAATGGTCGCGCCGCTGCACGATTCTCTCCGCACCTGTGGCGTCTTTGTCACAATTCGGGCTTGCTTCCGGCTCACTATCGCGCGCCTGAAATGACCCTTACGCGGCCAAGTTCTGTATAAGAACTAAAGCCTTTTGGTGTTAGTTTAATAATAAGACCAATGTAAAATACAATGTTCCGAGGGTTGCAGTCCACCGAAGCTACGCTTATTGTCCGACCGCCGCCGCGCCGCCAAACCGCGGGCGATATCAGGATGATATCAAGGCCACTATAGCCAGGGGCGCCACCATGTCGGGCTCGTCACATCCCATCCGCCTTATTGTCGTCGGCCTTCTGACGCTGGGTCTCGTTGCCTGTGGCGGCGACCCGAATGCAGTGACAGAAAAGCGGTCCGGACCCTCCGGCGACCGCAACATACGTGACTTGCAGGCCGGCCTGGGCGGCCGTAACCAGGAGACCGGCAGCCTGTTCGGGCCAGGCGGCATCTTTGGTTCCAAGGCCGACAAGAAAGATGGCGGCGACGGCTCAGGCGTGGCGGTGAATGCCTTCCTGTGGCGGGCCTCGCTCGACACCATCAATTTCATCCCCCTGGTATCGGCCGATCCGTTCGGCGGGGTGATTATCACTGACTGGTACACCCCGGCCGAGGCGCCCAACGAGCGCATGAAGGTTCAGATCACCATCCTCGACCGCGACCTCAGGGCTGACGGCGTGCGCGTGGCGGTCTTCAAGCAGACGACTGGCCCCAAAAATGCCAACTGGGTCGATGCCCAGGTCGATCCGCGCACCAATACCGACATCGAAAACGCCATCCTGACCAGGGCTCGCCAGCTGCGTATCGCGCAAGGCGGCTAGAATCCTCTACAAAGCTTGACTTAAGGGGCCGCAGCTTGCATCCGCTGCGGCCTCAGTTGTTTTGGGAGCCAGTCCGTGTGGTCGTCACCAGCGCCGTCACCGCCGCGCTACAATTTTCGCGAGACTGAAGCCAAATGGCGGAAGGTCTGGGACGAGCGCCAGACGTTCCGCGCCGTCATGGATCACAGCCGGCCGAAATACTACGTGCTGGAGATGTTCCCCTATCCATCGGGACGCATCCACATGGGCCACGTGCGCAACTACACGCAGGGCGACGTGATCGCCCGTTACAAGCGCGCCAAGGGCTTCAATGTGCTGCACCCAATGGGCTGGGATGCGTTCGGCCTGCCGGCCGAGAACGCCGCGATCGAGAAGAAGACCCATCCCAAAACCTGGACCTACGAGAACATCGCCACCATGAAGGCGCAGCTCAAGCCGATGGGGCTGTCGCTCGACTGGAGCCGCGAGTTCGCGACCTGCGATCCCAGCTACTACCGCCACCAGCAGAAGATGTTCCTCGACTTCTGGAAGGCGGGCCTTGCCTACCGCAAGGAGGCCTGGGTCAACTGGGANNCTCAAGATCACGCAGTTCGCCGACGAATTGCTGTCGCGTCTCGACACGCTCGAGCGCTGGCCGGAGAAGGTGCGCCTGATGCAGGCCAACTGGATCGGCAAGAGCCGCGGCGCACGCGTGTTCTGGCAGCTGATCGACCCGTCCGGGCAGGATCGCGGCAAACTCGAGATCTTCACCACGCGGCCAGACACGCTCTACGGCGCCTCCTTCGCGGCCTTGTCGGCTGAGCATCCGCTGGTTGCCGAGCTGGCGGCAAAGGATCCCGGTCTGCAGCGCTTCGTTGCCGAATGCCGCAAGACCGGCACGGCCGCCGCCGAAGTCGAGACCGCCGAGAAGCAGGGCTACAAGCTGCCACTGCTGGCCAAGCATCCCTTGATGCCCGGTAAGACCATGCCGGTCTATGCCGCCAACTTCGTGCTGATGGAGTACGGCACCGGCGCGATCTTCGGCTGCCCCGGCCACGATGAGCGCGACCACGAATTCGCCCGCAAGTATGGCCTGCCGATCATCCCGGTGGTGATGCCGAAGGACGCCGACGCCCAGAGCTTCAGCGTCGCCAATACTCCCTTCATCGAGGACGGCATCATCATCAACTCCGATTTCCTGAACGGCCTCGACGTCGAGGACGCCAAGGCCCGGGTAATCGCGCGCCTGGAGGCGATGGGCGTCGGCAAAGGCACCACGCAGTACCGTCTGCGCGACTGGCTGGTGTCGCGCCAGCGCTACTGGGGCTGCCCGATTCCGGCGATCCATTGCGAGAAGTGCGGCGTCGTGCCGGTGCCGGAAAAGGATCTGCCGGTGAAGCTGCCGGACGATGTCACCTTCGACCGGCCGGGCAATCCGCTCGATCATCATCCGACGTGGAAGCATGTCGATTGCCCGAGCTGCGGCGGCAAAGCGCGGCGCGAGACCGACACGTTCGACACTTTCGTCGATTCGAGCTGGTACTTCGACCGGTTTACCTCAGCGAGGCTGGCGACAGCTCCGTTCGACCGTGAGGAGAACCACTACTGGATGCCGGTCGACCAGTATATCGGCGGCGTCGAGCACGCGATCCTGCATCTGCTCTATTCGCGCTTCTGGACCCGCGCCATGCGCGAAGTGCAGATGACCAGCCGCGACGAGCCGTTCGACGGGCTGTTCACCCAGGGTATGGTCTTGCATGAGACCTATCGAGCGGCCGACGGCGCCTGGCTGCTGCCCGAGGAAGTCGAACGCACCTCCGGCGGCAACGTCGTTCGCGCCTCCGACAAAAGCCCGGTCGAAGTCGGTCGTTCGGAGAAGATGTCCAAGTCGAAGAAGAACGTCGTCGACCCGGACCAGATCATCCACGACTACGGCGCCGACACCGCGCGCTGGTTCATGCTGTCGGACAGCCCGCCGGAGCGCGATCTCGAATGGACGGAAGCGGGCGTCACCGGCGCCTGGCGCTTCCAGCAACGCCTGCACCGCATCGCGAGTGACGCCATGGCGCACCTGCCGGCCGTCGGCGCGGCCGCGCCCCCGTCGTTCTCCGAGGCGGCGGGCGAACTGCGCCGGGCGGCACACAAGACCGTCGCGGGCCTGTCGGCCGACATCGAGGCCTTCCATTTCAACAAGGCCGTAGCGCGTCTCTACGAACTCGCCAACACCATTGCTTCGGTCGAGCCCAGGGACGATTCGACCAAGTGGGCGCTGCGCGAGGCGCTGGAGATCTTCGTGCGCCTGATCGGCCCGATGACGCCTCATCTGGCCGAGGAGCTGTGGGGAGCGCTCGGCCACAAGAACCTGCTCGCCGACGCCGCCTGGCCGGTCGCCGAAGCGGCGCTGCTGGTCGACGACACGGTGACGGTGGCGGTGCAACTGAACGGCAAGCTGCGTGGCACCGTGCAATTGCCCAAGGATGCGCCTAAAGATGTCGCCGAGAAGTCGGCGCTGGCGCTGCCTGAAATCGTACGCGCACTTGAGGGCAAGACGCCCAAGCGGGTGATTATCGTGCCGAACCGGATCGTGAACGTCGTCGTCTAGGACGACGGCTCTTCCGGCGCCACGTCGAAGCTCGCGGGCGCCTGCCCATTGCGCCAGCGCCGGTACATCGTGCCATAGGCGCTTTCGAGATGGCGCCGATAGCGATCGGAATCAAACAACGGCGCCGTCGTACGCGCTTGCGCGAGCCTGTCCTTCAGCGCGGCGAGCCTCTCGGGATGGGCCGCGAGGTCGAGCGCCAGCGCTTCATACTGCCCGAGCGAGGTGACGCCGAGCTCCGGCAAGCCGACGGCCTTCAGCAAGCTGGTCGCAACGCGCGACGGCGCGGATTCGCCGCGCTCCGACAGCACGGGCAGACCCGCCCACAACGCATGAACCGCGGTCGTGTGGGCATTGTAGGGGAAGGTGTCGACGAAGAGGTCGGCCAGGCGATGGCGCGCTAGATGCTCGGGCAAGGGCACGCGCCGGGCAAACACCAGCCGTTCGCCCGCGATGCCTGCCTGCTCGGCGGCGCGGCGAAGGTTCGCGAGCGCAAGGGCGTTGTCCTGGCGCAGCCACAGCACGCTGCCCTCAACGGCGCGCAACAGGCGCATCCAGACAGCAAACAGCGGCGGCAGGATCTTGTTTACGTTGTTGAAGCAGGCGAAGACGAAGCCCTGCTCGGGCAGCCCCTCCGCGGCGCGCGACGGCGGCGCCTCGGCGATCGGCTGGGCGTCGTCGGTCACCATGCAGCAGTCGGGCAGGCGCGCCAGCCGCTCGCGATAGAAGCCGGCAAGATGGTCGGGAACGATCGTGGCGTCGGAGACGATGTAGTCCATGAAGGGCGCACCCGTGCCGAACAGCTGATGGTTCACCTGGATCGGCGCGGGACGATGGGCCAGAACGGCGGTGCGATTACCGCCGGTGAAGCCGGTCAAGTCGACTACGATGTCGATGCCCTCGCGGCGCATCATCTGCGCCATGTTCTGATCATCCATGGCGCGGGTGTCTATGAAGCGGTCGAAGGAGCGTTCGAGGCGCGCCCGCATCAGGCTGCCGTCGTTGGGGCCGTAGGATATGCCCCACACCTCGAAGCGCGCGCGATCGTGGCGTTCGAACAGGTTGACGAAGTTGAAGGCCACAGCATGCTCGCGGAAATCGCCCGAGAAATAGGCGAGCCGGATGCGCTCACGCTCGGGCCGTACGATCGTCGAGGCGGGAAGCGGCGGCGATGGCCACTGGCGTGCCGCATAAATTTCGGCCGCCCGCAGTTGCAGCGCGGGCGAGACGCTGTGCCAGGTGAAGGCCGTCGGGTCGTCGGCGAACTCGCCGCGCTCAACGCGCGCCGCAACGTCTGCCGACAGCGACTCGAAGTCAGTCCAGTCGCACATGCCAAGACGGGCCGCCAACAGCGCACCGCGAGCATAGGAGCGGTCCGGCGCGACGGCGAGCAGGCGCGCATAGGTGCGGGCCGCCTCGTCGAAGCGCCTCGCGGCGACCAGCAAGGCGCCGCGATTGGTGAGCGCCTCGGCATAGTCGGGCTTCAGCTTCAGCGCGCCGTCGAAGCTCGCCAGCGCCTCCTTGGGGCGGCCGAGATCCTGCAGCGCCATGCCGCGATTGTTCAGCACGTCCGGCAGATCGGGCTTCAACTTGAGCAGCCGGTCGAACCATTCGACGGCGGCCGCGGGCTTGAAGCGGCGCAGGCTGATGACACCCAGCAAGTGCAGCGCGCCGGGATGCTTTGGCTGCCCCTTTAACACGTCGCGACAGGCGGTTTCGGCCAGGTCGAGCCGACCCAGCCGGTACTGCGTGACCGCAAGCTGGAATGCGAGGGACGGATTGGCGTTTACCGGCATTCGTTCATCACGACAGGTGCGAGGAAGCCCGCGAACTTGCACGCGGCGGCCTGGGAGAAATGACCCTGATCGACAAAATCGTCGCCCCTAAAGCCTCGATGAGGACAGCCACCACCCTATCGGAAAGCGCGGCGGAACCGCAGCACCGGTTTCGCCGTTTTTAAACCGTCGCCACAACAGTGACGCTGCCGTTTGTTGCGAACGGTCGGCTTCTTGGCCGCACCGCAGCAGCATTTAACCCGCATTTCCCGGATGAACCACTGAACTGGCCCGCGCTGATTCCTTTTGAGCTATAAAATTCGGCATCTTATCTCATTGGATCGAGGGCAATGATGGCGCAGCCAGCGGGTGAAGCCGAATCCGATGCTCTCCGACTCGATTTCGACCGCCGCCTCAAGCTGGAGTTCCACGGTTCGAGCGTCACCTCCGATGCCGGACTGCTGGCCTATCGCGAACTCGATGACGCGCTCGGCCTGATGGCCATCGCGGAGCAACACCTGGTTGACGGTCGCACGGGGCGGAACGGGCGGCATGATCTTGTCGGCATGCTGCGCCAGTCGGTATTCGGTCGTCTTGCCGGATACGAGGACGTCAACGACGCCGACCGGCTGGGACGTGATCCTGCGATGCGCTGGATCGTCGGCGGCAAGTCTATCGAGCGCGATGTGGCTTCGACCAGCCAGATGGGGCGGTTGGAGACGGAGTGGCTCGCGAGTGACGAGAACCTCGCCGCGCTCACCGATCTCTCGGGGCGGTGGATCGACCGCGTTCATGGCCGGCGCTCGCCGAGGTCAATCGTGCTCGATATGGATTCGAGTGTCAGCCCGACCCATGGCGATCAGGAAGGCACCGCCTACAACGGCCACTTCGCCTGCACCTGCTACCATCCGCTGTTCGTGTTCAACCAGTTCGGTGATCTGGAGCGTTCTGCACTACGCCCAGGCAACGTCCATTCCGCGGACGGCTGGAAGGACGTGCTCGAACCGGTCGTGGCCCGTTACCGGGAGCGCGACCTTCGCCGCTACTTCCGCGCCGATGCCGCCTTCGCCAACCCCGAGGTCTACGAGTTCCTGGAGGCCGAACACTACAAGTACGCGATCCGGCTACCTGCCAATCAGATTCTTCAACAGAGGATCGGCTACCTGCTCAAGCCCCCTGTTGGTCGTCCTCCGAGCGAGGTTCGACGGTATTACGCCAACTTCAGCTATCAGGCGCAAAGCTGGAAGACACCGCGCCGCGTGGTGGCGAAGGTCGAGTGGCACCCGGGCCAGCTTTATCCAACGGTTGGATTCATCGTCACCAACCTG
>PLYQ01000189.1 GCA_003153415.1 Rhodospirillales bacterium
GAGCGCGGCCTGAAGCTGTTTGCGAGGGAAGTGCTGCCGGTGCTGAAGTCCTGGGGACCTGTCACGGCCGCGAAGGCCGCCTGATCAGACCAGCGCGCCGTCGCGCGCGACGACCCTTCCGGCTTTCATCACCATCTTGCGGCGCGGGCGCGTGGCCACCGCTTCGGGAACCGAGTCCGCGTCGACCACGACGAGATCGGCGGGGCCGCCCACCTTGATGCCGTAGCCCTTGAGGCCGAGCACGCGCGCCGGGGCGGACGTCACCATCTCGAACGCCAGCATCAATTCATGGTCGTGCCGGAAATTGGCGCGATAGCCCACCATCATGGCGCGTTCCAGCATGTCGCCATTGCCGAAGGGCGACCAGGCATCGCGGATGTTGTCGGAGCCGCTGAACACCTCGACGCCGTGCTCCTTCAGCAGCTTGACCGGTGGCATGGTGCCGGCGCCGGGCCCGTGGCTCATGATCGCGACGCCGGCTTCGGCCAGCAGGTCGGCGGTGCTGAGGGTGAGTTCCTTTGAAACGGAACCCAGCGCGAAGGCGTGACTGACGGCGACCCTGCCCTTGAGGCCGAGCGCCTTGGTGCGTTGGGCAATGGCCACGATCTGCGCCAGACCGCCTTCGCCGCCGTCGTGCAGATGGATGTCGAGGCCGACACCGCGTCTGCTCGCGATCCCGAAGATCGTGCCGAGATGGCCTTCGAGGTCACCGTCGATGCCGACAGGATCGAGGCCGCCCACCAGGTCCGCGCCCTGCACGATCGCCTCTTCGAGCAGTTTCGCCGTGCCAGGCGAACGGGCGATGCCGCTTTGCGGGAAGGCGACGATCTCGATCGTGACCAGATCGCGGAAGCGTTCGCGCACTTCGAGGATCGCCTGCAGATTCCTNNGCGCACCTTGCGCTCGGCCTCGATGCGGTCGGCGACGCCGTTGCCTTCGGCCTGGTTGGGAATCCAGGGCAGGCCGAGCAAAGTCTTGTCGAGATGTATGTGGCCGTCGACCAGCGGCGGCAGGATAAGTCCGGCCGACTCCCCGGGCGACGGCGGCCGGAAGGCAGCGATCCGGCCGTCCTTGATCTCGATGTCATGCCGGCCGCCATCGGGCAGCGTGGCATTGCGGAGGATCATCAGCCGATCTTCGGACGTACGTCCTTGGTCGCGTCGAGGATCGTGGTGGTGATCACGTCGTCGAGCTTGGGCGCGCCGGCGGTGAACTGCTTCAGCTCGTCGTACAGCGTGATCTGTTCGGCCCACACTGCGGGATCGAATGCGCCCCAGCCGTTGGCCTGGGTATTGGCATTGAAGGCGAATTTCAGCAGCGCCTTGCTGCCCTCGATCTCGTCGTCGCGCTTGAGGTTGGGATATTCCTTGACCAGGAAGTCCACCGCCTTGTCGGTGTTCTTCAGGGCATATTCCCAGCCGCGCGACATCGCCCGCGTGAAGCCCAACACCATCTCGGTCTTCTTCTCCAGCGTGTCCTTGGTGGCGTAGTAGGGCAGCGCGTAGAGCCGGACGCCGGCGTCCCACAGGCGCAAGTCGATGCGGTCGGGACCGAGCGGCTTCAGCGTCGTGGTGTTGGTGACCCAGCCGCTCACCACGTCCGTCTGGCCGGTCAGGATCGGAGTCATTTCCGAGCCGATGATGACGATCTCGATGTCCTTCTCGGCGATGCCGTGCTTCTTCATCAGTGCGTTCAGCAGGACCTTGGCGGTGGCCTGGATGCCGACCTTCTTGCCGATCAGGTCCTTGGCCGCGCGCACCGGCTTCTTGGGCAGCGAGAAATAGGCGTAGGGATGCTGCTGCAGGCCAGTGGCGAAGCACATCACCGGGATCTTCTGCGACACTGCCAGCATCAGCGACGGGCTGGACGACACCTGGCCGACCTCATGGCGGCCGGAAGCGACGATGGCCACGCCGTCGATGCTCGGCCCACCGGGCTGGATCACGACGTTGAGCTTCTCCTCCTCGAAGAAGCCCAGGTTCTTGGCCGCGACCTCGCCGATCTGGTTGTTGCCGGCGAGCCAGCCGAGCTGGAGGTTGATCGTCTGGGTCTTGGCTTGGGCGAAGCCGCCGGCCGGCAGCAGGGCCGCCGCGGCGAACCCGGTGGCAGCGCCTCCCTTGAGCAGAATACGACGGCGGAGCTGGCGTGAACTCAGATGGCGCATGGCTGTTCCCCCAATTCGGATGTGAAACGCTATTGACGAAGGGTGCTCTCGAAAAGAACATTCTTTCGCACGGTACGCTGCCGTTTCGGCACCACCCCGGCAAGAGTGATATTCAATGCACGCCGCCGTCCTGCGCTATTTCGACCACGTCGCCCGCCAGGGCTCGATTCGCAAGGCGGCGGAGGCGCTTAGCGTCGCTTCCTCGGCGGTCAACCGGCAGATCCTGCGGCTGGAGGACGAGATCGGCGTGCCTCTGTTCGAGCGGAGCCGCGCTGGCGTGCGGCCGACCGCGGCCGGTGAATTGTTGCTCCGCCACGTGCGCGAGACCCAGATCGAGTTCCAGCGGGCGCAAGCGGAGATTGCCAGCCTGGGCGGCACGGTGAGCGGCACGGTGCGAATCATCTCGCTGGAATCCATGCTCGCCCGCTTCCTGCCGGAGATCGTGGCCGAGATGACCGCCCGGCATCCCCGGGTGAACTTCACGGTGCTGACCGTGCATCCCAGCGAAATCGCCGAAGCGCTGCGCTCGGGCGACAGCGACTTCGGCGTGCTGTTCGTCGACAACCGCCTGTCCGGCGTCGATGTGGTGGCGGAGTTCCGCACCGCCATCGGCGCGCTCATGCGACCCAACCATCCGCTGGCCGGCGCCAAGGTGCTGACGCTCACCGAATGCGCCCGCCATCCCGTGATCATGCTCAACGACCGCTGGCTGCTCAGTGCCATCATGACCACCGAATTCGCCGAAAGCGGCGCGCGCCTTTCTCCGCGCATTGTCTCCAACTCGATCGAGTTCATGCGCCAGGTGATCGTGCGCGGCCTCGGTATCGGCTTCGTGACGCCGATCGGCTTCATCGACGAAATCCGCCGCGGCGAGCTGGTGCACGTGCCGCTGGCCGAGCCAGGCCTCTCCGACAGCCGCATCGGCATCCTGGTGCCGCGCCATCGCCGATTGTCACCGCCCGCCCGATTGATGATCAACCACATAAGGCAAAGGCTGACCGAGTTCGGCAGCTTCCTCGCAGCTCCCACCCGAGAACCCGCCAAGCGCTCCAAGCGCAATCGGCGGGCCTGACATGGCCATCGTCCTTTCCAAAGCCTCGGTCCTCACTGTCGACGCCGACAACCGCTTCCTGCCGGCGGCCGATATCCGGATCGAGGGTCGCACCATCGAAGCCATCGGCGCGCCCGGCACCCTGGCGCGGCCGGACGATACGGTCATCGACTGCAGCGAAGCCCTGGTGACGCCCGGCCTGATCAACGTCCACACCCACGCCGCAACCGCGTTCTTTCGCGGCCTGGCCGACGACCGGCCGCGCGAATTCTGGTCGGCAGGCTACGCCGTGCCCGGGCAGGAGCGTTTTACCGTCGCCGACCATGTCTCGTCGGTTCGGGCCGCCTGCGCTGAGTTCCTGCTGAACGGTGTCACCTGCATTGCCGACCGGCTGGGCGACATGGACAAGATCGCGCCGGCCATCGAACAGTCGGGCATCCGCGCCATCGTGGGCCATACCCTCCTGGACTCGCGCGGGCCGGCGGACTGGAAGACCGCCGAGGCGGTGCTCGAACGCTTCGGCACCGACCCGGCCAACCGCGTCTCGGCCAGCATCGCGCCGCATGCGCTCGACTCCTGTTCCGACGCCCTGTTGCGTGAGGTCGCTCGGCGAGCCGAGAAGACCGGCGCGCGCGTGTTCATCCACGTCGCGCAAAACGAGCCCGAGGTCGCCATTGTCCGCAAGCGGGGCCATGCCGGCGCGCTGGCCTGCCTCGAGGCGGCGGGACTTGCCACCGCCAACACCGTGGCGGCGCACGTCCTCTACCTCAGCGACGCCGAGTTCGCCGCCTGGCCGAGCCACGGCATCCCGATCGCCCACTGCCCGGCCAGCAATCTCAAGATCGAGGCGCGCACGCTGCCGCTTGCCCAGCTGATCGGCCGCGTGCCGATCGGGCTCGGCACCGACTGGACGGTGACCAACAACAGCATGGACCTGCTGGCCGAAGCGCGGCTCGCAGCCCTCGCCGGCAAGATGCGCGCCGACGATCCCGAGGTGCTGACGGTGCAGCAGATGGTGCGCATGCTCACCATCGAGGGCGCGCGCGTGTTGGGCATCGACCGGCTGACCGGCAGCATCGAGGCGGGCAAGCGCGCCGACCTGGTGGTGTTCGACGCCAACCGGCTGGAAGCCACGCCTGCCCACGACATGGCATCGAACCTGATCTATTCGCTCAGCCCGAGGTCGGTGCGCGACGTGATGGTCGACGGCGAGCTGCTGGTGCGCTCCGGCAAGCTCACCCGCGACGACGAGACCCAACTTGCCCGCAGCCATCGTTACCTCGGTCGCCCAAGCTGATCAGCGTTCGGGCTTGGCTGTCCAGGCGCGCGCAAGCTCGTCGCCGACGGCGATCTGCTTGGGCGTCATACGCTGGGCGACGAAGTTGCGGTTGTGCGCCGCCCCGGCGAGCGTCAGCCACTTGTAGGCCTGCACATAGTCGCGCTTGACGCCGCGGCCCTCGGTATAGAGCGCGCCGAGATTGAGCTGGGCGGCGCTATAGCCCTGCTCGGCGGCGCGGCGGTACCACAGCACGGCCGCCGCCATCGCATAGTCCGCCGGCAGCCCTTGGCCCATCTCGTACATATGAGCCAGATTGTGCTGGGCGTTGGGATTGCCCTGCTCGGCGGCGTAGCGGTACCACGAAGCCGCCATGACATGGTCCTGCGGCACGCCGCGGCCGAGATCGTACATCGCGCCCAGCCAGAACTGCGCCTTGACGTCGCCCGCCTGGGCAAGCGGCCGCCATATCTGCAGGGCGGCGGCGTAGTCGCCGCGGTCGTAGGTAGCCTTCGCCTCCTCGTAGGGACCGGCGCGCACCGGTCCGGCCACGGCAAGCGCGGACAGGGCAAACAGGGCAAGAGCTGCTAGTTTCACGGAGTACCATCAAATCACGGCAGGGCGGCATGACCAAGCGAATCGGCATCCTGACCAGCGGCGGCGACTGCGCCGGGCTGAACGCCACCATCCGCGCCGTGGCCCTGCGTGCCCATCGCGGCCACGGCTGGACGACGGTTGGCATCCATCACGGCACGCTGGGCCTCCTTGCCCGGCCGGTTGCGGCCGAGACGCTCGATCCGGCGCGCCTCGACGCCGCCTTGGCACGCCAAGGCGGCACCTTCCTCGGCAGCACCAATCGCGGCAATCCCTTCGCCTTCCCCATGCCGGACGGCAGCCTGAAGGATCGCTCCGGCGAAATGGTCGAGGGACTGAGCCTGCTCGACCTCGACGGGCTGATCGGCGTCGGTGGCGACGGCAGCCTCGACATCCTGCGCCGGCTGCTGGCGCCCTCGGGCGTGCCGTTCATCGGCATCCCCAAGACCATCGACAACGATGTCGGCCGCACCGAGCGCGCCATCGGCTATTCGACCGCCGTCGCCATCGCCACCGAAGCGCTCGATCGACTGCAGCCGACCGGCGCCAGCCACGACCGCGTCATGGTGCTGGAGGTCATGGGCCGCGATGCCGGCCATATCGCCATCGCCGCGGCGATCGCCGGCGGCGCCGACATCGTGCTGCTGCCCGAAGTGCGCTGGCGCCTGAGCAATGTCGTGGAGCGCATCGCCAAGCTGCGCGCCGCCGGCCGCACCTCGGCGCTGGTCGTGGTCGCCGAAGCCGCCGGCCAGTCCGACGACGCGGCGGGTCCCGCCGACGACGCGCCGGCCCATGTCGGCGTGGGCGAGTGGCTGGCGCACCGCCTGATGGCGGCGACCGGTGCGGAAGCGCGCGCCACGGTGCTGGGCCACGTGCAGCGCGGCGCCATGCCGACCGCCGAGGACCGATTGCTGGCCTCCGCGCTCGGTGTCCGCGCCGTCGATCTGCTGGCCGCCGGCAAGGCCGACCGCATGGTCGGCTGGTGGAACCGCCAGGTGATCGACGTGCCGCTGGACAAGGTGGTCGGCCGCTCGCGCACCCTCGATCCCGACGGCACCTTGATCCAAACCGCCCGCGCGCTCGACATTTGTCTCGGCGACACGGCCTAGTCTCCCCACGGTTTCCCACGAGCGTGGGAAGCCTTCGATGTAGATGGCGTAAGCCTTTTGGACGATTCTTCCCACTTTCCCCGGCACACCCCGCGCTCGAATAAAAGCTTTCTCATGAGCAATGGCAAATAAGGTCGAAATTTCCGGATGATTTCCGCAATCCTCATGAGACTCATGAACCTCATGAACCTCATGGGTCTCATGAGCTTCGCTCGGCGCCGTTAAATAAACCGTCGAAAACAGTGTTGGTCCTGAATCGATAACATTCGTTCTCCTGGACGTGGTGTTGCCCATCCTAAGCCCAGCGAGTCCGAATCGACGATTATGGTCCTTAGCGACGTTGCTACGCCCGCCACCGTGGCCGGCAAATGCACGAATTCCTACGTCAGCCGGCTGCGGTCCAGCTCGACCCCGCTTTCGTCGTAGGCCTGCAGCGACGCCCAATGGCGCGGCAGGTCGCCGGCAAATAGCCCGCGCGTCAGGCCGGCCACCAGCCGGGGAATCGCCGTCGTCATGGCATTGATGCTGCTGCCCGACGGGCCGAAGCTCAGCGTCGCGCCGATACCGAACAGATGGATGTCGCCGAGCCACGGCGCCTCGCCCGGCGTGCGCTCGAGGAAGGCGAAGTCCGGCCCGAGATAGGGGAAGGCGGCCAGTAGCGGATCCTCTTCGCCCGCCGGCGGCGTGTAGCGATGGCGCCATAGCGCGATCTTGTCGGCGAAGGCTGAAAGCTCGGGCCGCAGGCCGACATCCTGGCGCATGCCGGTGCCGCAGATCGCGTAGTCGGCGTGGAACGGTCCGCGCGGCGTCTCGATGCGGATGCGTCCGTCCTCCATCCGTGCGTCGGTCCAGGTCCGGCCAACATGCAGCTTGAACTGCGGGAAGGCCATCACGCGCTTGTAGGTGTCGGCCGGGAAGCCTTCGCGGGCGCGCATGATGTTGCCCATGATGCGCCAGCGCCATTCGTCGGGCATGTCGCTCATGTGCTTGAGGAAGCCCGCGAAGGTGAGCCAGCGGTAGCGCTGCACCGTCGACGGCTCGGCGCGGCGGCAAAAGATATGCGCCTCGGCGCCGTGCTCGAGCGCCACGGCGGCATTGTCCATGGCCGAGGCGCCGGCGCCCAGCACAGCCACGGTACGGCCGCGCAGTCGGTCGAAGTCGATCATTTCGCAGGTATGGGCGCGGCGATCCTTGGGCAGGGCGCGCACGAAGTCGGGCATCCACCATTCGCCCGTGCCGTCTTGGCCGGTGGCCAGCACCAGCTTGCGCGTCGCCAGCACCTCGCCCGAGGACAAGCTCACCAGCAGGCAGCGCCCACCGTCATCGAGTTGCCCGGGTGCGATCGCGGTGGCGCCGACGCCGTTGCGCACCGGCAAGCCCAATAGGCGGCGGTACCATTGCAGGTAATCGTGCCAATCCCGGCTGGTGATCAGGTGCACGCTCTCGAAGGCCCGCGCGCCATGGAGCGCGTCGTACCAGGCCTCGAAGGTCAGGCTGGGAACGCCAAGGTCGGGACCCGTCTGGTCCTTGGGGCTGCGCAAGGTCGGCATGCGCGCGAAGGTGACCCAGGGTCCCTCGCTGCCTTCCGGCGCCCGGTCGATCGCCAGGATATTGCGCACGCGATCCCGGATCAGGGCGAAGGCGATGGTCAGCCCCGACTG
>PLYQ01000145.1 GCA_003153415.1 Rhodospirillales bacterium
TACGCCGCACGCCTTGGCGATCTTGGCGCCGGTGACGACGCAGCGCTGCATGCCGCTGGTATAGATCGCGGCCGGCTTCCACTGCGCGGCGATGCGGCTGGCCAGCGCATCGGCTTGGCGCAAGCCGAGCTCGGTGAGAGCCAACTCGGCGCGCCCGCGAAAGCGCTTGGGCTTGATGCCATCGACATGGCCGTGTCGCGTGAGAAGGATTTTGGTCATCCTCCCAGCCTAGCAGACCCTCGGTCAGGCCGCGCGCCGGCGCGATGCCGGTTTCTTCTTCGCCTTGTTTGCGTGCGCCTTGAGGAAGCGGTCAGCCTTGTCGCGCGACGGCCCACCGCCGCCCTGCAAGCTCTTTTTCAGCGCTTCCATCAAATCGACCACCTTGTCCTCGTCTTCCAGCGGCGCGGTCGAAACCAGCGGCTGGCCCTTCTTCTTGCGGGCGATCAGCTCGCGCAGCGCGTCCTCGTAGCGGTCGGTGAAGTGTGAGGGGTCGAACTTGGCGCCCTGCTGCTCGATGATCTTCTCGGCGATCTCGAGCATGCGCGCCTCAGGCTTGGGCATGGTGTGATCAAACACCTCGCTGGCGTCGCGCACCTCGTCATGGCTGCGCAAGGTCGTGAGCAGAATTCCGGCATCGCGCGGCTCCAACGCGCACACCCGCTCGCGCGTGTGGAGCACCAGTCGACCCAGCGCCACTTTCTTCTGCTTGGCCATCGCCGCGCGGATCACGGCGAATGCTTCGATGCCGGTCTTGCCGGCCGGAGCGAGGTAATAGGGCTCGTCCCAGTAGATGCGGTCGATGGTGTCGGCCGACACGAACTCCTCGATGTCGATGATACGCGTCGATTCGAGCTTCACCGCATCGAGTTCCTCCTTGTCGAGCAGCACGTACTTGTCCTTGGAGACGGCAAAGCCCTTCACCAAATCGCCGCGCTCGACGACCTTGCCGGTGCCGGCGTCGACGGTCTGCATCTTGATGCGATTGTTGGTCTTGGGGTTGATCAGGTTGAAATGGACCTCGGATGTCCGCTCAGTCGCCGAGTAGAGCGCCACGGGACAGGTCACCAGGGACAGGCGAAGATGGCCTTCCCAGGTCGGCTTCATTGCTTTGGATTGCTGCTTGGCCATGACGGAACCTCATTGTTTGGATTTGATGAGTCGTTCGACGGCCGCGCGCAGCGGCCGTCCCGACTTGGCATAATCGCGCCAGGGTCGGCTTTTGTTCAGGAGCGCTGGCGCGGTGCGCACGGTGAACCGCCTGGGATCGAGACCGGCCTTCACTTGAGACCACTCGATCGGCATCGAAACGGCAGCGCCCTCGCGCGCGCGAGGCGACAGCGGCGCCACGGCGGTCGCCGTACGGTCGTTGCGCAGATAGTCGAGGAAGATGCGGCCGGTGCGTTCCTTCTTCGCCATGTTGAGCACGTAGCGGTCGGGTTGTGCGGCCGCCAGCCGTCGGCAAATCTCCTTGGCGAACATCTTGGCAGTGTCCCAGTCCGGGCTCTTTCTGTCTGAAGCGAGTGGCACCACGACATGCAGGCCCTTGCCGCCGGTGGTCTTGCAGAAGGCCACGAGGCCCAGCGCCTCCGCCCGGCGACGCAGCTCTATCGCGGCCTTGATGACGTCGGCGAATTTCACGTCCGGAGCGGGATCGAGATCGAAGACCAGGCGACCCGGCGCGTCGGGTTCGCCGGGCTGACAGTTCCAGGGATGAAGCTCGGTAGCACCGATCTGGGCGGTGGCCACCAACGCCTCGACCCGGTCGATCTGAAGATACGCCTTCTTGTCGCCGCGCACCTTCACTTCGCTGAGCAGATGCGAGCCGCCCGGCATGGCGTGGCGCTGGAAGAACTTCTGACCGCCGATACCGTCTGGCGTGCGCACGATGGAGCAGGGCCGGCCCTTCAGGTGGTCGATCATCCAGTCGCCGACTGCTTCGTAATAGTGCGCCAATTCGAGTTTGGTGACGGGCGGCTTCTCGTCCGGCCACAATGGCTTGTCGGGATGGGAGATCGACACCCCCATCACGACCGTGGGACCAGAGGCTTTGGGCGCGGCCAGGGACGTGGGCCTCGGCGCAGGCACTGGCTTGGCCATCTTCGCCTTCTCCGGCTTGACTGGTTTTTCGGCGACGACCTCGGCGGCCGGCTTGTCGGCGCGAAGCCCCTTGAAGGCGGCCTGCCGCACGTTGCCCGCACCGGTCCAGCCGGCGAACTCGATCTCAGCCACCAGGTCGGGCTTGGCCCAATGCATGTTGCTCTCTTTGGGTGGACTCGCCCCTGACGCAAACGGGCTGGCGGCACTTTCAACTTCCTGGAGCTTGGGCAGGAGCCTGCGCATCACTGCTTCGCCGAAACCCGTGCCGACCCGGCCGACATAGACCAGTTTTTTCCCGCGATGCACGCCGGCCAGCAACGAGCGCAGTTTATTGCCCTCGCTTGTCCAGCCACCGATCACCACCTCGTGCCCGGCGCGGCACTTGGCCTTGGTCCAGCTTGCACCGCGGCCCGAACGATAGGGCGCGGCTAGTTCCTTGGACACGATACCTTCGAGGTGCATGCGGCAGGCCGACTCGAGGACGGCATCGCCCGCCGTCTCAAAGTGATCGACATAGCGCACGCGCTGCCGCTTGCTCTTGAGGCCTGCCAGTATTTCCTTGAGGCGCGCTTTGCGATCGGACAGCGGCAACGGCCGCAGATCCTCTCCCTCGACGAACATCAGGTCGAAGGCGAAGAAGATCAGATCCTCCGACTTGCCCTCCGAGAGCACGCCCTGCAAGGCCGCGAAGTCCGGGGCGCCGGCATGGTCGAGCGCTACAGCCTCACCGTCGATCAAGCAATCCGGCAGCTTTCCCGCCGCCTCGGCGATGGCCGAGAACTTCGTCGTCCAATCGAGCCCCTTGCGGGTGCGCAACACCGCCTTGCCGTCCTCGACGCGGAGCTGCAGGCGATAGCCATCGAACTTGACCTCGTGCGCCCAGCCTGGCGTCGAGGGAGCGCGCGCGACCAGCTTGCACAGCTGCGGCTCGATGAAGCCCGGCATGACGCGGATTTTCCTGGCCAGCGCCCTAGTCTTCGGCGCGGCGGCTTTCTCGCCACCATCTTTCTTCTTGCTGTCCCATACCGCGCCGGCCGTGCGCTTCTTGCCGGTCATAAATGGCGTCGGCGCCTTGCCAGTGCCCAACGCGATCTCCTTCAGGCTGCGGCCCGAGGCGATCGACTTGGGGTCTTTGAGCAGGGCGTCGCGGTCACCCTCGCGCGCTGCCTTGTCGCGATGCTTGATCAGCAGCCAGTTGGTCCGTTTGCCGCCGTTCCGGTCATGACGCATACGCACCAGCACCCAGCTGCCGTGCAGACGCTCACCATCCAGATTGAACTTGAGGTTGCCGCTCTTGAGGCCTTTGTGCGGATCCTCCTCGGGACTCCAGGTGCCGCGATCCCAGAGCTGGACCGTACCGCCGCCATATTGACCCTTGGGAATGGTGCCTTCGAAGTCGCCGTAGTCGAGCGGATGGTCCTCGACCTCGACGGCCAGTCGCTTGTCGTGCGGATCGAGCGAAGGACCCCGCGTCACCGCCCATGACTTGAAGGCGCCGTCGAGCTCCAGCCGGAAGTCGTAATGCAGTCGCGTGGCGTCATGGCGCTGCACCACGAACCGCTGCGCGGTAGCCGGCCTGGCAGCCTTGCCGTCCGGCTCCTGAGTCCGGCCGAAGTCGCGCTTGGCGCGATAGGGAGTAAGGCTGTCCCTGCGCTTCGATGACCTGTGCATCCCAGACAACAACGGGCCGCACAGCGAGTCGGTTCCGCCTACTTGCCGATGCAGAAGTCGCGGAAGATGACGTCGAGCAGCTCGTCGATGCGCACGGTACCAGTGATCCGCCCGAGCGCCCGCATCGCCAGTCTAAGGTCTTCGGCGGCAAGCGCCACCTCCGGCGCCACCAGCGCGCGTCCGAGGGCGGCGTGAGCGTCCATCAGCGCCTCGCGATGGCGGGCGCGAGTGAGCGGCGGCGCGGCGCCCTCCTCCATCAAAAGACCAGCCGAGCGTTCCAGGCGGGCCAGCAATTCGGCGAGGCCAGCGCCCGACTTGGCCGACAGCGCCACGACCCCCACGGCATCGACGGCGGCGAGGTCGACCTTGTTCGCCACCACGATATCGTGCGCGACATTCCATCGTTCGGTCGTAGACGTGAGATCGCGCATCGTGCTCTTCCAGTCAGCCGACGCATCGAGCACCAGAAGTCGCAAGTCGGCCGATGCGGCGCGCGCCCTGGCGCGACGCACGCCTTCCTGCTCGATGGCATCGCCTGCCTCGCGCAAGCCCGCCGTGTCGGCCAGCACCATCGGCCAGCCACCGAGATCGAGATGGACCTCGATCACGTCGCGCGTCGTGCCCGCGGTCTCCGACACGATCGCGGCGTCGCGCCGCGCCAGAAGATTGAGCAGCGAGGATTTACCGGCATTGGGAGGGCCGATGATGGCGATGTGCAGGCCTTCACGCAGCCGCTCGCCGCGGCGGTCGTCGAGATGGGCGGCTATCTCGCCTTGAAGCTCGGTGATGCCGGCTCGCACGCCATGAGCGATGCCCGCCGGCAGATCCTCGTCGGGAAAATCGATCGCCGCCTCGAGATGGGCGAGCGTGCGAAGCCCCAGCGTGCGCCAGTCTTCATAGAGACCATGCAGCGCACCTTCCATCTGTTGCAGCGCCTGCCGCCGCTGCTGATCGGTTTCGGCGGCGACCAGGTCCGCGATGGCCTCGGCCCGCGTGAGATCGAGCTTGCCATGCTCGAAGGCGCGCCGGGTGAATTCGCCCGGCTCGGCGAGACGGCAGAAACCCAGCCGCCCCAACGCCGCAAGCGCGCCATTCACCACGGCACGGCCGCCGTGCAGATGCAGCTCGGCCATCATTTCGCCGGTCTCGCTGTTGGGCGCCTCGAACCACACGACGAGCCCACGATCGATCTCCTCGCCGCTCAGCGGATCGAGCAGCGCGCGCACGACCATGCGCCGCGGCTCGGGCAATGCCGGATCGCGCGCCGAATGACCGCGTTCGAAGGCGCGCGGCTCGGTGAGGAAGACGAGGGCGTCGGGCGCGCGCGGGCCGCTCAGCCGAATGACGGAGATCGCGCCCGGCGCCGCGCGCGACGGGGTGGGCGTGCCGAGCGCATAGATCGTCGGGTGCTCCAAGGGACCGGCCATGACGACGTCAGCTCCGCTTGGGCGGCGTCGGCGTCGGTGGCCGGCCGGGTGGCGGCGTTGCCGGCGGGCGGGCTATCACCTTGTCGGAAATCTTGTCGTACAGCGCCTCGGGAATAAGCCGGCGCTCGACCAGCTCGGTTTTGGCGCGGAACGGCCGTGCCCGGATGATGGCGTCGGCCCGCACTTCGCCGATGCCGTCGAGAGTCATGAGATCGTCGTGGCTGGCGGTGTTGAGATCGAGCTGATTGACGGCCGGCGCGGGAACGGGACGCGTTTGCGCAGCGCACGGCGACGCGAGCGCCAGCATCGCCAAGGCGATCAGGGAAGTGACCCGGCCCATCGTCCGACTACTATCGCACGATCTCGTCCCAGGCGGGACAGGCCCGCTCGGCAAAGGGCACTTTCCAGCGCTGATAGTTCGACCGGTCGATCAGCTCGGCCGGCGTCATGATCTCGGGCGGCACCGACTCGCCGCGCAAATGGCGCAGCGCGGCACGGGTGGCGATCGCTGCAATATTGAAGGCGCTGAAATCGACACTCGCCAGCATGGTGCCGCGCTCGATGTGTTCGATCGCGACCGGAAGCCCGTTGATGCCGACCACCTTGGCCGACCGGCCCGCCGCTGTAAGTGCATCGAGCGCGCCGAACGCCATCAAGTCATTGGCGGCCCATACGCCGTCGATGCGCGGGTGCGCCGCCAGCAGTTCCGTCATCGCCGCCTTGGCCGGCGCCTGCATCAGGTGACCGACGTTCAAGCCGAGCAGCTCGATCCTCGGAAACCGGCTGAGCGCGTCGTGCAGGCCGCGCACCCGGGCCCGGCTGGTCGGTACCGATTGCTGGCCTTCAAGGGCCACGACGCAGCCCTCGCCCTCCATGCCCTTGCACAGCGCCGTCGCTGCCCGCCGTCCGATCGCCTCGTCGTCGGAGCCGACGAACGTCAGGAACGTGCCGACCATGCGGTTGATGAAAAGCGCGACCGGGATGCCCGCAACGGCAAAGCGTGCCAGGTCCTCTTGCATCTGCACGTCGTCGGTCGGATTGAGCAGCACGGCGTCGGGACGGGCAGCCAGTGCCTCGGTCACCAGCGCCTTCTGCTGGCCGACGTGGTCAGGCGTCTGGGGCACATAGTGGATCGTGCGGGCGCCGGCTTCCGCTGCGACCCGGTCGGCCGCCATCCGGGCCGCGTCGTAGGCCGGATTGACGCGGTTTTTGGTGAAAACGGCGAGGGTGAGGGGATGGGGCATGGTCCTATTTTACAGGCCTTCCGCCCTGTAGTATCGCGCGCCCATGCCGACCCCCTACGACCGCATCCCCGACCGGCGCGTGATCATCCGTCGTCGCGTCCTGGAGGAGGCCTTGGCCCACCTGGTCGAGGACCTGCCGACGGGCGGCGAGCCGCCGCGCGTGCCGGTGCTGGCGCTGTTGCGCGAGGCGTTGGCAACGGGCCGGGCCGAGATCCGCCGCCGCTTCGAGGAGCCGGGGCCGCTGCGCAACGACGGCCCCGCGGTGTTGGTCGCCACCTCGTTCCTGATGGACCAGCTGATCCGGGTGATTTTCGACTTCGCCAACCGGCATGCCTATCCCGCAGCCAATCCCAGCGCTGCGGAGCGGCTGGGCGTGGTGGCGACCGGAGGCTTTGGCCGCGGCGAGCTGGCGCCGCTTTCCGACCTCGATCTGTTGTTCTTGCGTCCCTACAAGCAGACGCCGCGCGGCGAGCAGATCGTCGAGTTCATGCTTTATCTCCTGTGGGACATGGGGCTGAAGGTCGGCCACGCCACCCGCACAGTCGACGAGAGCCTGCGCTACGCCGACCGCGACCACACGATCCGCACGGCGCTCCTCGAGGCGCGTTATCTGTGGGGTGACCGCGAACTCTTCGACGAGCTGATGAAGGCCTTCGCCCAGCGCTTCACCGGCGGCGACGGACGCGATTTCGTCGAGGCCAAGCTCAGCGAGCGCGACCAGCGCCACCAGCGCATGGGCGATTCGCGCTATGTCGTGGAGCCCAACGTCAAGGAGGGCAAGGGCGGCCTGCGCGACCTGCACCTGCTGTTCTGGATCGCCAAGTACCTCTACCGCGTCAGCGAGCCCGGCGAGCTGGTCGCCAAAGGCGTGCTGACCAAGGAGGAAGCGCGGCACTTCGAGCGCGCCGAGCGGTTCCTGTCGACCGTGCGCTGTCACATCCACTATCTGACCAACCGCGCCGATGACCGGCTGTCGTTCGACCTGCAGCGTGAGATTGCGGGGCGGCTGGGCTACCAGGACCGGCCGGGCAGCCGCGGCGTCGAGCGCTTCACCAAGCATTACTATCTTCATGCCAAGACGGTGGGCGATCTGACGCGCATCTTCATCGCCGCCCTCGAGGACAGCCACCGGCGCAAGCCCAAGCTCGCCGCCCTGTGGCAGACCCTGCGGCCGCGCCAGCTCGACGGCTTCAAGCTCGACGGCGAGCGGCTGGGCGTCGCCGCACCCGACGCCTTCAGCAAGGATCCGGTGGCGATTCTGAAGCTGTTCCATGTCGCGCAGGAAAATGGCCTCGACATCCATCCCGCGACACTCCGGCTGATCACCCAGAACATCCGCCTGCTCGACAAGCTCAGGACCGATCCAGAGGCCAATCGGCTGTTCATGGAGATGCTGACCTCGCGGCACGATCCGGAGACCACTCTGCGGCGGCTCAACGAAGCCGGCGTGTTCGGCCGCTTCGTTCCTGACTTTGGTCGTGTCGTGGCACAAACGCAGCACGACATGTATCACACCTACACGGTCGACGAGCACACGATCCGCGCCATCGGCATCCTGGCGGGCATCGAGAACGGTACGCTCAAGGAAGACCATCCGCTATCCGCCGAGGTCGTGCACAAGATCCTGTCGCGGCCGGTGCTCTATCTTGCCCTGCTGCTGCATGACATCGCCAAGGGCCGCGGCGGCGATCACTCGGTGCTGGGCGCCGAAGTGGGCAACCAGTTGGGCCCGCGCCTGGGCCTCAGCGCCGCCGAGACCGAGACCGTGGCGTGGCTGGTGCGCTTCCACCTCGCCATGTCGGGCACGGCGTTCCAGCGCGACCTGATGGACCCCAAGACCATCGAGAATTTCGCCGCCCTCGTTCAATCGCCCGAACGGCTGCGGCTGCTGCTGGTGCTGACGGTATGCGACATCCGCGCCGTCGGCCCCAATGTATGGAACGGCTGGAAGGCAGCGCTGCTGCGCCAGCTCTATCACGCCGCCGAGCAGGTATTGTCGGGCGGCACTCTGGCCGGCGGCCGCGGCGAACGCATCAAGGCGATCCAGGCCGAGGTTGCCCAGCGCCTCGCTGGCTGGACCGATATTGAGAAAGAAGAGCATTTCGCGCGCGGCTATGCGCCTTACTGGCTCTCTTTTACGCCCGACACTCTGGCGCGGCAGGCTGAGCTGGTGCGCCGCGCTGAGCGCGACCGCCAGCCGCTGGCAATCGAGCACCGCATCGACGGCGAGCGCTCGGTCACCGAAGTGACGATCTATACGCTCGACACGCACGGCCTGTTCGCGCGCCTGGCCGGCGCCATGGCGATCAGCGGCGCCAACATCGTCGACGCCAAGATCTTCACCCTGGTCAACGGTATGGCACTCGACACCTTCTGGATCCAGGATCTCGAGGGCAAGCCGTTCGACGGTCCACAGCGTCTCGCGCGCCTCGCCGCCCGGGTCGAGATGGCCCTCAGCAACCGCCTCGACATCCCGCGCGAGCTCGACGCCCAGCGCAGCTCATGGCCCAAGCGCGACCGCGTCTTCACCGTCCAGCCGCGCGTGCTGGTCGACAACAACGCGTCGGACACTTTCACCGTGATCGAAGTCAACGGCCGCGACCGGCCGGGCTTCCTGCACACCGTGACGCGCGCGCTCACCAGGCTCAACCTGCAGATCGCCTCGGCCCACATCACCACCTATGGCGAGCGCGCCGTCGACGTGTTCTACGTCAAGGACCTGTTCGGCCTGAAGGTGCTGCACCCGGCCAAGCTCAAGCAGGTCGGCGACACCGTCGAACAATCGATCCGCGACTTCGACGCCCGGTTCGAGCCGCTGGTGAAGGCGGCGGAGTAGGCGAGGTGGAGGTGTACCTAACAATCGCCGTTATCGTTCTTCTCCTCGTCGGGATTCCAGGAGCAATGTACTGGCTGCTGCGTCCACGCAAGGAAGTCCAGCCAGGTCCCTTCCATCAGAACGAAGATGTCGCCAACAAGTTCGGTTCCGGCTCTCCAGGTGGCGCACCATGAGCACCGTCGCCCTCGCGATCTTCGTCCTTCTGACCGTCGGCACCATCGCCGGCCTGATCGTCTACCTCCTGAAGAAGCCCGGCGAGATGCCACTGCCCATGCGCCAGCCCGCCGTCAACGACAGCCGTGTCAGTTCGTAATGGGCGGGCGGCCTGGCGCCACCGCCGAGCTGAGCCGGTAGATCCCTCGCAAATAAGCGCGGGGTTACCCCGCGCGACTCGGATGACCGCCAAAGGCGGTCACTCCGGCTTGTAGCCCGCGTCCTTCAGCAGCGCGGTATTGGTCTCGACTTCGCCTTTGATGAAGGCGGCGAAGTCCTGCGGCCCGCGTGCCGTCGGCACGATGCCAAGCCCGCCGGTCTTGGCGATGAAACCGGGGTCCTTGCTGACCTCGGCCATGGCGACGGCCAACCGATCGACGACGGCGTCGGGCGTGGCCTTGGGCGCCCACACGCCATACCAGGAGCTGATGTTGAAATCCTTCAACCCGATCTCCTCGGTCGTGGGAATTTCCGGCGCAAGCCCGGTGCGAAGCTTCGACGTCACGAACAGGGCGCGCGCCTTGCCCGCGCGGGCAAGCGGCAGCAACGTCGTCCATGGATCCATGAAGAGCTGCACGCTGCCGCTCAACAGGTCGGCGTTGGCCGGCGCCGTGCCCTTGTAGAGGATGGTGTCGAGCGGCAGCTTGATGCGGCGCAGGAATTCCAGTGTTGCGATGTGGCCGGCCGAGCCGCCCGACGACAAGGCGAAGAAATATTTCTTCGGCTCCTTGGCGATGGCTTCCATGGTGCTGGCGTAGTCGGTGCCGGGCACATCGAGATTGACCAGCAGCACCAGCGGCGCCTCGCCGGCCTGGGCGATCGGCCGGAAGTCGGTCTGCGGGTCGTAGGGGCAGGCCGCGAAGATGTATTTGCCAAGCGCGAAGAGGCTGGCATTGAACAGCAGCGTATAGCCGTCCGGGTCGGCACGACGCACCGTGTCGGAACCCAGCGTGCTCGAGGCGCCGCCGATGTTATGCACGACGATCTGCTGGCCGAGCTTTTCCGACAGCCGGTCGGCAGTGATGCGACCGAGTCCGTCGGTACCGCCACCGGGCGGATAGGGCACGATCATGCGCAGCGCCTTGTTGGGGTAGGCTTGCCCAAGGGCGGGCGCTGCCAGGAGTGATGCTCCTGCCGCGCCGAGAACCGTCCTGCGCTTGATCATGGCTGCACCGAGACTGTGGAGGCGCAAGCCTTGCCACCAGCCGCCTCGCAAATAGTGCGAGCGGCCCGGCGCGCGGTGACCTCGCCGCAAGGTACGCCAATCGCCCGGGAAGTATCGAGATGCTGCCTCAAGGTTGCGGTTCCTCCGGGTAGGATGGGATAGAGCACGCCTTCCCGATAAGCCGATTTCAATTCGACGGTGCGTTCCTGGCCGCTGTTGAGAGCGACCACGAGGTCGACTTGCAGATAGTCGATGGTCTCCACCGATTTGTTTTCGACCACCAGGCTCGGCACGCAGTTGCCAAAGACCAGCGTGTCGGCACCGCGTTTGACGTCAATGTCATCCGCCGCCGACGCCGATGAAGCAGCAAGAAGCAGACCAAATGCAACGAGACGATACTTCATGATCGCCTCCCTTAAGTCGTCCTTCAGCTAGTCCGATACTGCTCCCGCCTTCATCCGCTGCTCGCGCCGCGTCGCCAGCATCTGCAGGATGGCGGCGGCCGTCTCTTCAATCGAGCGGCGGGTGACGTCGATGGTTGCCCATTTGCGGCGGGCATAGAGCCGGCGCGCATCCTGGATCTCGCGCTGCACCTGTTCCATGTCGGTATATTCGGTTTCTGTTTCCTGCTGCAGCAGTCGCAGGCGATTGACGCGAATTTGCACCAGCCGCTCAGGATCAGTAATCAGCCCGACCACCAAGGGCCGCTTGGTCGTCTCGAGCTCGGCCGGCGGCGGCACTTCCGGCACCAACGGGATGTTGGCTGCACGCACGCCGCGATTGGCGAGATAGACGCAGGTCGGTGTCTTTGACGTACGCGACGGTCCGACGAGAATGACGTCGGCGTCTTCGAGATCGTGGGTCGATTGGCCGTCATCGTGCGCCAGCGTGAAGTGCATGGCGTCGATGCGATCGAAGTAGCCTTCGTCGAGCTGATGTTGGCGGCCCGGCCATTGTTCGCTCTTGGAATGAAAATGGACAGCCAGCACGCTCATCGCCTGGTCGAGCACGCCGACGCAGGGTAGTTGCAGGCGCCGGCAATGATCGCGCACCGCGTCACGCAGCTCCTGATCGACCAGGGTGTAAAGCACGGGCCCGCGGTCGTGTTCGACCGCCTGCATTACCTTGTCCATCTGGCCGCGCGTGCGGACCAGCGACCAGACATGCTCCTGCACAAAGATACCCTCGTATTGCACCAGGCAGGCGCGGGCGACGCTCGACACGGTCTCACCGGTCGAGTCGGATAGGAGATGGACGTGAAAATTGCGGTTGGCCACGGTCCGTTTTACCCCACAGCGCGCTCGGGAGGAACGCGGGATTGACCAAGGTAAAGCGGGGACTCTCGGCGGGTCAGCGGACAGAGCGCCGATTCAGGACCCGACTCGCCTTTCCGACCCCTACTCCCATCCCTTGCGGATAGTCAGTAAGGCAACACATTCGAATCGGGAATCACGCCGCGATTCGACATGAAATCAGCCCTGTCCGATCCACAGGCCACTGGGGAGGAACGTCTAATGAGGCGCATCCCCATGCTCCACAGGCCCTACTACTGCTACTACCTAATATGAATAGAGTAAGAGGAAGCATGAGGGACAAGATTTGAGCGGCGGGAAATTCCTGGATACTTTAGCCGGGAGACGCTTTCCGTCGCCGCCGATCTGGCTGATGCGCCAAGCCGGCCGCTACCTGCCGGAGTATCGCGCGCTTCGGGCCACGACCAAGTCTTTCCTGGAATTAGCCTACACGCCGGACAAGGCGGTCGAGGTTACCCTGCAGCCGATCCGCCGCTTTGGCTTTGATGCAGCGATCATCTTCTCCGACATTCTGGTGGTGCCCGACGCGCTTGGCCAAAAGGTCTGGTTCGAGGACGGCGAAGGTCCGAAGCTTGAAGCTCTGACCGATCCGGCCCAGTTCGGAAAATTATCGCGAGCCCGGCTGCCCGACCATCTTGCGCCGGTCTATCGCGCGATTCGCCAGACACGGGCAGCGTTGCCAAAACAGACGGCTCTGCTGGGCTTCGCCGGAGCGCCCTTCACGCTCGCCTGCTACATGATCGAAGGCGGCAGCAGCCGCGACTTCGCCAAGGTCAAGAGCTGGGCCTTTCGCCATCCCGATTCCTTCGGCCTGTTGATCGATCTTCTGGTCGAGGCCGTAGTCGATCATCTTGGTCATCAGATCGACGCTGGCGCCGATGCTGTTCAGCTCTTCGATACGTGGGCTGGTCTGCTGCCGGAGGAGCAGCTTTTCCGTTGGTCGCTGGAACCCATGGTGCGCATCGCCAAGAATGTCCGTGAGCGTCACCCCGGTGTTCCTGTCATCGCCTTCCCGCGCGCCGTCGGCCCTGCGGCGCTGATGTACCGTCGGCCGGATGTCTTTGCGGCACTGTCGATCGACACTGGCATCGGCGCGCACTGGGCGGCCAAGGAACTGCAGCCGCAGATCTGCCTGCAGGGCAATCTCGATCCGCTGATGCTGGTGGCGGGCGGCAAAGCGCTGGAGCACGAGGCGACTCGCATCCTGGACAAGCTCGGCGGCGGGCCGTTCGTGTTCAATCTCGGCCACGGCGTGGTACCGCAGACGCCGCCGGAGAATGTTGCGCACCTGGTCGAGATCGTGCGGAACTGGAAGCCGGGCGCTTCGTGAAGATTGCTCGATGAAGATCGCCATCATCCTGTTCAACTTAGGTGGGCCTGATTCGCTTGAGGCGGTGCAGCCGTTCCTGCGCAACCTGTTCAGCGATTCGGCGATCATCCGCTTGCCGACCTGGTTGCGCCTGCCGTTGGCGCGGTTCATTGCCAGCCGTCGCGCCGTCAAGGCCAAGGGTATTTACGCGCAAATCGGTGGCAGCTCGCCCATCCTCGGCCAGACCGAGGCACAGGCGCGTGCGCTTGAGGCGGCGTTGGAAGGCCAGCACGAATGGCGTGGCTATGTCTGCATGCGCTACTGGCATCCCATGACCGAGGCCGTCGTGCGCTCGGTCAAGCGCTTCACACCGGACCGCATCGTGCTGCTGCCGCTCTACCCGCAGTTCTCGACGACCACGACCGGGTCGTCGTTCAAGGCGTGGAACGACACGGCGAAGTTCGCTGTGCCGACGGCGGAGGTGACGAACTATCCGACCGAGCCGGGCTTCATCGCCGCGTCCGTGGAGCTGGTGAAGCAGGGACTGGCCGAGGCCGGCGCGGGCGCCAAACGGGTGCTGTTCTCCGCACACGGCCTGCCCGAAAAGATGATCAAGGCGGGCGATCCCTATCAAAGCCAGGTCGAACAGACGGCTGCTGCGATCTCGGGCAAGATCGGCGGCCTCGACTGGTCGGTGTGCTATCAAAGCCGCGTCGGACCGCTGAAATGGATCGGGCCGTCGACGGGCGATGAAATCCGCCGCGCCGCGGCCGACAAGGCAGGGGTTGTGCTCTATCCGCTGAGCTTCGTGTCGGAACATTCCGAGACGCTGGTCGAGCTCGACATCGACTATCGCCGCCTTGCCCAGCAAAGCGGGGTGCCCACCTACATCCGCGTGCCGACGGTCGGCACGCATCCGCTGTTCATCGCCGGCTTGGCGAACCTGGTACGGAGCGCGTTATGCTCTACGAAATCCTGAAAGCACTGCACATCGTGGCGGTGATTTCCTGGATGGCCGGCCTGCTCTATCTGCCGCGGTTGTTCGTCTATCACGCCGACGCCGAGAAAGGTTCCAAGCAGAGCGAGACCTTCAAGATCATGGAATGCCGCCTGATGCGCGGCATCATGAACCCGGCGATGGTCCTGGTCTGGATCTTCGGCCTGGCGCTCGCCTGGCGGGGAGACTGGTGGCTCGCCGGTTGGTGGCAGATGAAATTCGGCCTCGTGGTCGGCCTCACCCTCGTGCACCACAAATACGGCCGCTGGCGCAAGGAATTCGAGGCCGACCGCAACACCCGGCCCGCTCGCTATTATCGCTGGTGGAACGAAGTGCCGACGGTGCTGATGATCGGCATTGTCTTCTTGGCCGTGCTGAAGCCGTTCTGATGCTGCCTGCCGAGTTTGCCCTGTGAACCGGAACGGCCGCGATCTGGCTGGTAACGGGCATTGTCCTTTTGCGCGATTGGCGGCGCACGGAGTCGGGCCCCTTCAGCGGTTTGCTCGCTCTCAGCGTTGCCGTCGCGTCGGTCGACGGCATCGACGCGTTCCCCTGGCTGCATCCCTTGCAGCTCCTTGCGATAGGCATTCCCGCGCTGTTTTGGATCTGGACCGGCGCGGTCTTCGTCGACGACTTTCGGCCGTCGTGGCGCGATGCCCTGGCGTGGGCGGTTCTGCCCCAGCGCCGGCGTGAGGGCCGGCGACGAAATCACCGAGATCGACGGTGCGCCCCTGAAGGGCCTCGGCCTCGAGCCGGTGCTCGACAAGCTGCGCGGTCAAGCCGGCACGACGGTTCGCCTGAAAATCGCCCGCAAGGATCAGGCTGCGATCGACGTCGCGATCGTCCGCGAGCCCATCCGCGTGCCCGGCGCCCGAATCCGGGTGCAGGTCGTTGACGGCGCTCTTGCCGTCGTCGCAACCGGCCGCTGGGCGGTCCTCGACTTCGAGAAGGACAAACCGGTCCTGGTGAAGGCCACTTCGGCGACAGAGTTCCACACCGACGTTGGCGATCGCACACGGCTGGCTTTCGTGCGCGACCAGACCGGCAAGGTCTCCGGTGTGGTGCTCAATCCCGGACCTTGGGAGATCAAGGCGGCGAAAGTCGATCGATGAGCAGTCGGTTCGCGCCGAACGAACCTTTGGGAGATCGGGGTAGTGAGAAAGTGGGAAGAATGCGCTAAAACCCCGATGCCATCGGCATCGGAGGTTTCCCACGCGGGTGGGAAATGTTGGGAAAGTGGTGGGAAGTATGATCAAGTTCGGTTGATGGGAGAGACATGAACGCCGACGCAATGACAATCGACTGGCGCGAACAGATTTTCGATGTCCTGCAGGACCACGAGGTCAGGCAGGTCTATCACGTGCCCGACGCCGGCCATTCGCGGCTGATCGAGGCCTGCCAGACGTCCAACTCCATTCGCACCGTGCCGCTCACCACCGAGGAGGAGGGCGTGGCACTCGCCGCCGGCGCGTGGCTGGGCGGCCAGCGCTCGGTGCTCTTGATCCAAAGTTCGGGTGTCGGCAACACCATCAACCTGATGGGACTGACCAAGACGCTGCGCTTTCCGTTCCTGACGCTGATCACCATGCGCGGCGACTATGGCGAGTTCAATTCCTGGCAGTTTCCCATGGGCCAGGGCACGCCCAAGGTGCTCGAGGCGATGGGTGTGCTGCTCTATTCGGTCGACAAGGCGAGCGAAGTGAAGGCGACGGTCGATGCCGCGGCGCGCGCCGCGTTCAACGGCGGTCAGGCCGTCGCGGTGCTGCTGCGCCAGAAGCTGATCGGCATCAAGGACTTCGGAAAGAAAAAGGCATGAGCAAAGCCACACTGCAGCGCCGCCCGCTGGTCAAGGAACTGCTGAAAGGCGCCGACGACAACCTGCTGGTCATCGCCGGTCTCGGCTCGTCCAACTGGGACATCACCAACGCCGGCGATCGGCCGCTCAACATGCCGTTGTGGGGCGCCATGGGCGCACCGGTCGGCATGGGTCTGGGGCTCGCGATGGCACAGCCGAGCAAACGCGTGCTGGTGATCACCGGCGATGGCGACATGCTGATGAGCATGGGTTCGCTGGCCACGGTGGCCACGCAGCAGCCCGACAATCTGGCGATCGTGGTCTTGGACAACGAGAAGTTCGGTGAGACCGGCAACCAGGCCACGCACACCAGCCCGCGCAACAACGGTCCGACCGATTCGGGCGCCGGTACCGACCTGAGTCTGGTCGCCAAAGGCTGCGGCATCGCCGATAGCACCATCGTGCGCGAAGCGGGTGATGTGGCACAATTCGTGAAGGACGTACGGACGAAGAAGGGCCCGATCTTCCGGCTGGTGAAGGTGATGGTCGAAAAGCTCGAATTCGTCATGCCGCCGCAGGACGGTGCGCATCTGAAGGATCGTTTCCGCGCCGCGCTGCTGGGAAAAGCATGAGTGAGCTCATGATGGACTATGCCCTGTTTCCCCTGATCGATCGTTCCGGCAACCCGTGTGAGCGCGGCCTCGCGCCCGACGTCACCGCCCAACGGGCGGCGGCGGAATAGCTTTGGCGGTGGGCCGGTTCGTACTTGGGCGGCCGCCGCTTCTGCTGGGGCTGGCGGCCATCGTCCTGCTGGCGCCGTCGCTGCTGCTCGGTACCCTGGCGAGCCACAGCTCGCCGCAGAACCTCACCTGGGCAACCCAGTTCGCCGAGCAATTTCGTACCGGCGTGCTTTACCCACGCTGGATGCCCGATTCGTTCGATGGGTTGGGCAGTCCCGCCTTCTATTTCTACCCGCCGCTACCGTTCTGGATCGATGCCACGGTGAGTGTGGTTACGCTCAACCTGTTGCCCGTGAGCTACCGGCTCGCGGTCACCGCGACCCTGATCCTGTGGGTGTCAGGGCTCGCCATGCATGCCTGGCTCTCCTATCTGACGCCAAACCGTCGTGCCGCGCTGCTCGGCGCGTTGGCCTACATGGCGGCGCCCTATCATATGGTCGACCACTACATGCGCGGAGCGCTCGCGGAATTCACCGCCTACGCCATCCTGCCGCTGGTCGTGCTGGCGATCGGCCTGGTCGCCGACCGGCGTCGCGGCAGCACCGTGGGACTGGCGGTTGCCTACGCTGCCCTGCTGCTGTCGCACCTCCCGACCGCCATGCTGGTCACGGTGACGGTGCTGCCGTTCTATATTCTCTATCGCGAGCGGCGGCCTGATGCGCTCGTTCGCAGTGCCATAGGCGCTGCGCTGGGGATCGCCCTGGCGGCAATTTATCTGGCGCCGGCGCTCCTGCTGCAGGGTTCGATCTCGGCTCAGCAGTTCTGGACCGGTCTCTACAAGGTCGAGAACTGGTTCCTAGTGACGCCGGGACGCTGGCCTGAAACCTATATCATGTGGATCATTACGTTACTCGCCGTGACTTACGCGTTGTTCGCCGCCTGCGTCTGCATCTTCTTCCGCCGACCGTTCGAGCGGGTCTTCTGGGCCGGCACCAGTCTCTTCTGCCTGCTGCTGCTGTCCGGCCTCGTGCCGTGGTTCTGGCAGTTGCCCGAGCTGCCCAAGGCGCAGTTTCCCTGGCGGCTGATGGTGGCGGTTGAGTTCTCTGCGATCACCGCCCTTTGCCTCGTGCCGCTGAAGGGTCTACCGCGCGGCGCGATCTATCTCTTTGGCGCCGCCGCCGCCGTCCTCGGGGTCGCGGAAGTGCTGATCGTGAGCGATGCGGTGACCCGCATCGCCTATACGCGCGAGAACACGCCGCTGCCGCGGCGCGACGTCAAGGAATACGAGCCGGACGGCTATCCGCAGCCTGCCAACCTCCGCTACGCCGACCTCGGGCTGGAGCCGCTCGCGGCAGTGCCGTTGATCACCTGCACGCCAATCGCGCGCGTCTGCCGCGCCGAACCAGGGCCTTTCGGCACGATGCGGGCCGAGGTCGAGGCCGACGTGCGGACGAGAGTCGTGCTCCGCCGCTTCTACTTTCCTGCCTGGCAATCCGTGCCGATGTTGCCGCTATTCCCCACCGAGCGGTTGCGTCTGGTGGCGTTCACCGTTCCTGCCGGACGCACACCCCTGCGGTTGGAGCGCACCAGTCTGTGGGCCGAACGCATCGGCTGGTCATTGTCCGGCCAGGCGTTCCTGCTGCTGCTGGTCTGGGGAACGACCGTGCGGTGGAGTATCAAGACCGCATGACTCGTGGGTGTCCCGCATGACGGGTGAGGTGGGCGGTCGTATCGACAAACATCGAGGCAATGTAGCCATTGCCGGCGCACTTACCGCGGTCGCTTGCGTCTACTACTTCGCGCTGCTCACCAACGGCGGCTGGAACCCGTTCGGGACAGAACTATGTGCGCTGGTCTTCAATGACATGCTGGCGCATCTCCTTCGTGGAGATGTGACGATCGACCCGGCGATCATCCGCGGCGAGGCATTCATCAGGAATGGGCACACAATTACCTACTGGGGAATATTCCCGGCGTTCCTGAGGTTGCCCCTGATCCCCATCGGCGCCCTCTACGAATTGCAGATCGCGAGATTGTCGTGCTGGATTGCGGTCTGCGGGCTGGCAAGTTTTCTCGTCGCGACACTGGTGGTTGTCTATCGCCGCTCCGCGCCGTCAGCGGGCAAGACTTTGTTGTTCCACATTCTCGTGGTCGGCACGCTATTCGCCGGCGCGGTCCTGACCAGCCTGGGGTCGGCTTATGTTTACAACGAGCCGGTGTTTTGGGCGGCGGCTCTCAGCGTGGCGTTCAACTACATGGTGCTGAGGAGGATACTTGTCGGCGCGGAGCTCCGGTCGCGCGACCTGCTCGTCCTCGCCGGTATCGCGGGGCTGGTGCTGAACTGTCGCGTATTGGAAGGCATCGGCCTCTATCTGGCGACAAGCTGGATCTTGTTCCTCGCCCTGTTCGCTGACACGCGCGGCGCCGCGAGCATTCGCAGGGTGCTTGGGCCGGCCATCGTCCTGGCTGCCTTCGTCGCGATATGTGGAACGGTGAACTACCTGCGGTGGGGCTCGCCCCTGACGTTCATGGACCTTCGCCTCCATGTTCAAATTGCGGACAACACGCACCGCCTCGCTGTGCTGAACTCCTTTGGCGAAGTGAATCTGCTCAGGTTGCCGTTTTCGATCTCCTACTATTTCCTTGGAAGATCCTGGATCGATGAATTGCAGCCGCTCTTCGGCGGTCTTCATGACCTTTATGACCAGGTCGAAGGGCCCCAAAGCGCCTTCGCCCTTACCGCGACTGTGCCGCTCCTGTTGGCCGGGCTGGGGCTTCGTCAGATTTTTCGCGGGCGAGCTTTGCTGCCGAGCGGCGGAGCGCTCGTCGCAGGCGTGCTTGTGGCCGAGCTTGTGAGCATTGGTTTCCTGCTTGCGGCCGACTACCTCGCCATGCGCTACCGCATGGACTTCGTTCCAGCGATGTCCTTCGCGGCGGCGCAGGGCTACTTTTTTCTGACGACCAAGACGGTCATTCCAAGCCGCACGGTAATGGGCGCGCTCCTGCTGACGATCGTCTCTATAGTCGCGTCACATGTCGCTCTTGTTCAATACAAGGAACAAGGCGGACCCGAGAGGGAAGAAGCCCGAATATTCTGGGAACAGTATCAATGCGCGAAAAGTCCAGGAAATTGTTCCCGTTGAGTTCGCGCCGTTAAAGATGATGCTTCAGATGCGATCCCGGTCGAATTGGGACTAGAATGTCGCCATGACCCAACCCACCATCGGCACTGAATTCCGCGGCCGCATCTACAAGGACATCACCGAGACGATGGGCGCTACGCCGCTGGTGCGGCTCAACCGCCTGCCGGCGCGCGATGGCATTAAGGCCGAAATCGTGGCCAAGCTCGAGTTCTTCAACCCGATGTCATCGGTCAAGGATCGCATTGGCGTCTCGATGATCGAGGCGGCCGAACGCACCGGCAAGATCGTGCCTGGCGTCAGCACTATCATCGAGCCGACCTCGGGCAACACCGGCATTGGGCTGGCCTTCGTGGCCGCCGCGCGCGGCTACAAGGTGATCTTCACCATGCCCGACTCGATGTCGATCGAGCGGCGCAAGATGCTGCGTTTCCTCGGTGCCCGGCTCGAGCTGACGCCGCGCGAAAAAGGCATGAAGGGCTCGATCGCCCGCGCCGAGGAGCTGCTCAAGGAAGTGCCCAACAGCTTCATGCCGCAGCAGTTCCAGAACCCGGCCAATCCTGCGGTCCATGTCCGCACCACGGCGGAGGAGATCTGGCGCGACACCGCCGGCAAGCTCGATTTCTTTGTCTCCGGCGTCGGCACCGGCGGCACCATCACCGGCGTCGGCCACGCGCTGAAGCCCAGGCTGCCCAACCTGAAGATCGTTGCCGTCGAGCCGGAGGCAAGCCCGGTCCTGTCGGGCGGCCAGCATACGCCCCATCCCATCCAGGGCATCGGCGCAGGCTTCGTGCCCGACATCCTCGACCGCAAGGTGATCGACGAGGTCGTCAAGGTCGCCAATGCCGCCGCCTTCACGACGGCGCGCGACATGGCGACGCTCGAAGGCATTCCCATCGGCATTTCCGGAGGTGCGGCCATCGCTGCAGCCCTTGAGGTCGGTGCGCGGCCGGAAAACGCCGGCAAACGGGTGGTGGTGATCGTGCCTGACTTCGCCGAACGCTATCTCTCGACGGCGTTGTTCGAAGGCCTCGACTAGGGTCTGGTCAGTCGACCTAGTCGACCTTGAGGTAACTGTCCTTCAGCGAAATCTTGCCATCCTTGAGTTCGTAGAGAGCGATGCCGTAGCGGTCGAACGGCTGGCCCTTGGCGTCGATGCCGGTGACGCAGGCTGCGATCTCATCGACATCGGCTTTGTTGAAGGCCCTGCCGAAGCGGCGGAACAGATCGTCGATGGTGTCGGATACGGCTGTCCTCCTGTGGACGCCCAACCTAGCCTTCTGCCGTCAAGCGGGCGAGGCGGTTATGAGCTTGGCCAGCCAATCGTCGATCTCGGTCTTCACTTCAGGCGTGCCAAGAGCCGCCAGGTCGTAGCTGCTGGATTTTCCGGCCGACGTGCTCACCGCAACGGTTTTTCGTGCGACGTCGCCGTGGAACTGGATTGCTGGGTGAACGCCGTCCGACGCGCCCTTGGGGCGGATGGCGAGGGTGAGCGATGGGCCGACTTCCGCGGGCAGGCGATCGGGAACCGAGGAATATTCCTGGGACGAAACGCCGGCGTCATGGCCCGCGCTCCTGAGGTCGCCGATTGCTGAATCGATTTCCGGCCGGATGATCTCATGGCATTTGACCCAGAAGGCCTGCACGAAAAGGTCGGTGTCGGTGTCCATGTTTACTCCCTGGGTTTCGCCCATTGCTTGCGCCACTCTAGCATCACCCGGCGGCTCAAATCTCCCAGGGCGGCGGCGTGAACTTCTCGAGCAGGAAATTCACGAACGCCGGCACCTTGGGCGCAAGATGCCGGCGGTGCGGATAGACGGCATGGATGGGCACCGGTTGGTCGGCTGAGAAGTCCTCGAGCAACGACACCAGCCTGCCCTCGCGGATCGCCTGCGCCACGGTGAGTCTGGTGAGCCGCACGATGCCCATGCCCCGCAGGGCAAACTGCAGATGGGCCTCGCCCTCGTTGACGCCGATCCGGCCGGTGACTTCGACCTCGCGCACCTCGCCGTCGAGACGAAACTCCCAGCGATTGAGATAGGTACGGTCGCGCAACAGGATGCAGATGTGTCGGGCGAGATCCTGCGGCTTGCGCGGTGTGCCGTGCCGCGCCAGGTAGGAAGGGGCGGCACAGACCAGGCGTTTGTCTTCACCGATCTTGCGCGCCATGAAACTCGAGTCGGCCAGCCGCCCGATGCGGATGGCGATGTCGACTCCTTCCTCGACCATGTCGATCACCCGGTCGGTCGGCAGCAGCTCGAGCTGCACCGCGGGGTAACGTTCGAGGAATTCTGAGAGANNTTGGTGATCTGGCTCTCGAGCGTCTCGATCTCGCCCACGATGCGGCGTGCGGCGGCGTAGAAGGCCTCGCCCTCCTCGGTGAGATGCAGCGCCCGTGTCGTACGCTGCAGCAGGCGCACGCCCAGCCGCGTTTCGAGCCGCGTCACCAGCTTGCTGACGGCCGAGGGCGTCAGACCCAGCGCCGGCGCGGCGGCCGAAAAGCCTTGGGAATCGACCACCCGGACGAACGCGGCCATTTCGCTCGCATGGTCAATCATTGCTCAACTATTGAATTATATTCATGAGTGTTCGTCAATGATGACCGATTAACCATTGAACGGAGAGGAATTAAGTTTCTTTCATCCCTTGGAGGCTGCCATGATGCGTCCGATCCCCTTTCCCATCCTCGCCCCCGACCGTCAGGTCCACATCACCCGCGCGCACCGTATCCGCGGCGCCGTCGTGGCCGGCCTGATCCGCGATATTGCCCGTTGGGTTTCGTTCGCCGCCCGCTAAACAGGGGCATGACCGAGCCCTGGGCGCAGTACGCCCGCTACAACCGTCTCGCCAACGAGAAGCTCTACGAGGCTTGCAGCCGACTCTCCGACGAAGAGCGCCGGAGCGACCTCGCGGCGTTTTTCAAAAGCGTGCACGGCACGCTCAACCACCTGCTGTTGGGCGACACGATCTGGATGACCCGCTTCGAGGGCGGCGCGCATCCCTCGACCGACCTCGGTGCCATCTTGTTCGACAAATTCGAAGCCTTGCGCGAGGCGCGCGCCGCGATGGACCGCCGCATCGAGGTGTTCTTTGCGAAGCCCCCGGCTGGTTTCTTCGAGCGGTCGCTTCGCTACGTGAACAATGCCGGCATGGATTCGGAGGATCCCGTCGAGGTCATCCTGCCGCATTTCTTCAATCACCAGACTCACCACCGCGCCCAGGTCCACACCTTGCTGTCTCAGCTCGGATGCGAGCCGCCGGTGCTCGACCTGCACAGGGTGCTGCGGCCGAATCCGGGCTGATCTCCGTCAGTTCGACGTGCCCGTCTTGGCGACGAGCATCGGCTCGGCGCGATAGAGGTCGGCGAACAGGCGCTTGAGGTTGGCGATCTTCGGCAGGTCGTAGAGGACGATGTACGGCTCGTTCGGGTTCAGAGTTAGGTAATCCTGATGATAGGCCTCGGCCGGATAGAAGGCGCGGCCGGGCTCGACGCGGGTGACGATGGCCCGGGCGAAGACTTTCGCCTGGTCGAGCTGGGCGATGTAGGTCTGCGCGATCCGGGCCTGATCTGCATCGGCCGGGAAGATGGCCGACCGGTATTGCGTGCCGATATCCGGTCCTTGCCGATTGAGCTGCGTCGGATCATGGGCGACCGAAAAATAGATCTGCAGCAGGCGGCCGTAGCTGATCTTGCGCGAGTCGTAGGTGATGCGCACCGATTCGGCGTGACCCGTCCGGCCGCTGCCGATCCTTTCATATTCCGCCGTCGCCTTGTCGCCGCCGGCATAGCCTGACACGGCGCTGGTCACGCCCTCGACATGCTGGAACACGCCCTGCACTCCCCAGAAACAGCCGCCGGCCAGCACGGCTGTCTCGGACGTCGCCTGGCCCGGCGGCTCTTCGAGCGCGGGTGCGGGAACAACGCGCGCACTTTCAGCGGCGGACGGCACTATTCTCCAGCCGACGCTCGCCAACAGCAGAAGCGCCGTCACACTCACAGCAAAGCCGCGCTTGGTCATCTCAACTCCCTCAAGTGTCGTCCAGGGTGACTTCGATGTCCTTTTTGCGCCACTTGAAGCGCAGCTCCGAAAGGCCCGTCGAGATCACATAGAACACCGGCGTGAAGACCAGCCCGAACAGGGTGACGCCCAGCATGCCGGAGAACACTGCGGTGCCGAGCGACTGGCGCATCTCGGCGCCGGCGCCGGTGCTGAACACCAGCGGCACGACGCCCAGGATGAAGGCGAGTGAGGTCATGAGGATGGGGCGCAGCCGCGTGCGGGCGGCGGCGACGGCAGCGTCGTAGCGGCTCAAGCCCGCTTCATGGCCCTGCTTGGCGAATTCGACGATCAGGATGGCGTTCTTGGCGGCCAGCCCGACCAGCACGACCAGGCCGATCTCGACCAGGATGTTGCGGTCGAGCCCGCGCAGGTTGACGCCGATCATGGCGGCCAGGATGCACATCGGCACGATCAGGATGACGGCAAGCGGCAGCAGCCAGCTTTCATAGAGTGCCGCCAGCAGCAGGAACACGAACACCACGGCGAGCCCAAAGGCGATGCTGGCGGTGTCGCCGGCGAGTTTTTCCTGCAGCGCGATTTCCGTCCATTCGAAGCCGAAGCCCGAGGGCAATACCTTGTCGACGAGTTTCTCCATGGCCGCGATCCCCTGGCCCGAGGAGAAGCCGCGGACCAGCGCCACCTGAACCTCGGCCGCCGGGTAGAGATTGTAGCGCGCCACGCGATAGGGACCGGTGGTGTCGGAGAAGGTCGCCACCGAGCCGATCGGCACCATCTCGCCGCCGGCGCTGCGGGTCTTGAGGTTGGCCACGTCGCGCAAGGTCAGGCGGAAGGGGTTGTCGGCCTGCGCCGTGACGCGATAGGTGCGGCCGAGAATGTTGAAGTCGTTGACATAGGCCGAGCCCATGTAGACCGACAGGGTCTCGAAGACGCGGCCGATCGGCACGCCCAGCTGCTCGGCCTTGGTGCGATCGATCTCGGCCCAGATCTGCGGCGTGCGGGTGCTGAACAGGGTGAAGGCCTGGGTGAGGCCCGGCGTCTGGCCGGCAGCGCCCGCCAGCGCCCAGGTGGCGCCCTCGAGCGCCGGCAGGCCGCGCGCGGCGCGATCCTGCACGTAGCCCTTCAAGCCGCCGCCGGTGCCGATGCCGGGCACCGAGGGCGGCTCGAGCACGAAGACGAAAGCCTCGCGCAGCGAGAACATCTTACCGCGCAATTCGGCCAGGATCTTTTCCTTGGGAATGTTGGCCCGCTCGGCAAACGGCTTCAGCGGCACGAAGATCACGCCGGTATTGGGCGCGTTGGTGAAGGTGGCGCCGTCGAAGCCGACGAAGGTCACGGCATGGGCCACGCCGGGTGTGCTCGTGATCATCTCCGAGGCCTGGCGCACCAGCCTGTCGGAGCGTTCGAGCGTCGAACCGGGCGGCAGCTGCATGGCGGCGATGAAGTAGGAGCGGTCGAGCTGCGGGATCAGGCCGGTCGGGGTCGAGTCCAGACGATTGAAGGTGAGGAACAGCAGCCCGCCATAGACCACCAGCACGATGGCGCCCATGCGGATCAGCCGCGCCGTGGCGTGGCCGTAGAAGTTGGCCAATCCTTCGAAGCCGTGGTTGAAATGGCGGAAGAACCAGTTGATGGGCGCGGTCAGGCGGTCGCCCACAGTGGGCTTGGCATGCTCGATTGGCGACAGCGCATGGGTCTTGAGCAACAACGCCGCCATGGCGGGCGACAGGGTCAGCGACACGAAGGCCGAGATCGCCGTCGACGCCGCGATGGTGATGGCGAACTGCTTGTAGAACGAGCCCTGCAGGCCGGAGATGAAGGCGGTCGGCAGGAACACCGCGATCAACACCAGCGAGATGGCGATCAGCGCGCCGCCGACCTCGTCCATGGTCTTGTGGGCTGCGGCCTTGGGCGACATGCCCTGCGTAAGATAGCGCTCGACGTTCTCGACCACGACGATGGCATCGTCGACCACGATGCCGATCGCCAGCAC
>PLYQ01000101.1 GCA_003153415.1 Rhodospirillales bacterium
TCAGCGCGTCGCGCGACAGCACGCGTCCGGCACGCTCGGCCAGCACCAAGAGGATCGCGAACTGATGCGAAGTGATGGCGCGCTCCTCGCCGTCCAGCCGCACCACCCGCGCGCCCTTGTCGATCTCGAGACGGCCGAAGCGCAGGATCTCGGTCCGGGGCGTGCTGCTCTTGCGGCGCAGGATGGCGCGCAGTCTGGCCTGCAGCTCGCGCGGCTCGAAGGGCTTGGCGAGATAGTCGTCGGCGCCGATCTCGAGCCCGACCACCCTGTCCATCGGCTCGCCGCGCGCGGTCAGCATCAGGATCGGCACGTCGCTCATGGCGCGCAGGCGTCGACAGAGGTCGAGCCCATCGGCGTCGGGCAGCATGAGATCGAGGATCACCGCGTCGAAGCTCTCGCGCTTCAGCAAGGCCTCGCCCTCGCGCGCTGTGCCCGCTATGGTCAAACGAAAACCCGCCCCGCCGAGATACTCGGAAACCATCCCGGCGAGGCGGTTATCGTCGTCGATCATCAGGATGCGCTCGGCCATTAGCCCAGTATTGGGCCGAGGCGGCCCCAATGTCATCCGTGGCCGATTAGCCGTGGCGCTTGCCGCGACGCTCGCTCCAGTTCTTGAAGAAAGCCTGACGCTGCTGGACGCTCAGCACGTCGCCGGCATCCTCCAGCGCCTTGGTGAAGCGCTTGGAGCTCTCGTCGGACACCTTCATCTGCTCGACGCGGAGCTGCTCGATCTTCGCGCGGTCGATGGTTGGCGCCTGCATCGCGTCGGCCATCGCCTTGCGGTTCTCGACCCGCTTGTCGTGCAACGGCTTCATGTCGGTGAAGGTCGAGTTCAGGATGTCGACGATCTTCTTCTTCTGGTCGACGGTGGCATCGGTGCCCTTGAGCGCCCGGTCCACACGCTTCTCGGTGTGCTCCTGGAGCTTGGCTGGATCGAAGCGAGCGCCGTCGGTCTTGGCATAGGCCAGACCGCCGGCCGTCGCCGCGATGCTGCCTGCGAGCAAGGCGGCCAGCATTGTCTTGATGTTGAGGTTTACCATTTCAGTCTCCATCGGTTTGGGGTCACGTTCCCCGTGACGGTGATATGGAGGATCGCGGTTTCGCGTTCCTCTCGGCCGTGTAAAGTTGTGTAAAGATGACGACGCTCCGGACCGACCGCCTGACCCTTCGGCCGCTAACGTCGGCCGATGCCGAGGCTTATGCCGCCATCCGCTACCATCCCGACGTGGTGAAATGGATGTTGCCGGCACCCGCCGATCCGATCGAGGCTGCGTACGCCGCGATCGATCGCTACGCTACGGGGTGGCGGGAGCGCGGCTATGGACCGTGGGGCGTCTTTCGCGAGGGCCGGCAGATCGGCCATGCCGGCCTCAATTTCGTGCCGGAATTCGGCGAGACCGAAGTCCTGTGGTCGCTGCATCCCGATGCATGGGGGCAAGGCTTCGCCACCGAGGCGGCCCGCGCTGCGCTCGACCTCGGCTTCCGGACGCTTGATATGAAACTGATCTTCGCCATAACCAAGCCCGACAATCGCGCGTCCCAGGCGGTGATGACGCGACTTGGTCTCGCCTATCGGAAGAACGTCGTCTATCGCTGTATCGACTCGGTGTGGTTCGATATAGAGCGCGCGCTCTGGCGTGGCTAGCCAGCCAACAATCGTGCGGCGGCGCGATGGATCGCGGCATCACCCGCCGCCAGCACCGAGCCGTCGGACGTCATGTCGAGTTCCTTGCCCCGCCAGTCGGTGATCAGCCCGCCGGCGCCCTTGATCACCGGCGCTAACGCGGCAAAGTCGTAGAGCTTGAGCGAATTCTCGACCACCAGATCGACATGGCCCGAGGCCAGCAGGCCGTAAGCGTAGCAGTCGCCGCCCCAGCGGAAGAGTTTTACCTTCTGGGTTAGCGCTTCGTGGCGCTGGGCGGAGGCGCCGGGAAACATCAGTGGCGCGGTCGAGTACATGTAGGCGCGATCGAGGGTAGGGCAGGCGCGCACGGAGATCGACTTGTCGTTGAAGGTCGAGCGCTCGCCGGCGACGCCCAGCCAGCGCTCTTTCAGGATCGGCTGGTCGATGATGCCGAGCACCGGCACACCGCGGTGGAGCAGCGCGATCAGGGTGCCGAAGATCGGCAGGCCGGTGATGAAGGCCTTGGTGCCGTCGATCGGATCGAGNNCCAAACACCCCGTGCTCGGGAACGTGCTGTGAAAGCAGATCGCGCATCGCCGTCTCGGCCTCGCGGTCAGCGATGGTGACGGGGCTTCTATCGCTCTTGTCGTCGACGGTGACGGGGGTGCGGAAATAGCGCGCCGCGATCGGCCGCGCGGCATCAGCCAGTTTTTGGGCCAGAGCGACCAGCTTGACGGGAACCGATCCGGTCACCGGAGTCCCGTCACCTTAGGGCAGCGGCGGCGGTGAGTCGTTCATCGTGCGCAGGTAGGCGATCACGTCGGCACGATCCTGCTCCTTGGGCAGGCCGGCAAAGGCCATCTTGGTGCCCTTGATGAAGGCCTGCGGCTTGAAGATCATGTGGTTGATATCTTCGTAGCTCCACTCGCCGCCCTTGGCGGTCAGTGCCGAGGAGTAGCTGAAGCCTTCGCCACTGCCCTTCTTGCGACCGACGACGTTCCACTGGTTGGGGCCGACCTTGTTGGCGCCGCCCTTGTCGATCGTGTGGCAGACGAAGCACTGCTTCATGTAGATCGCCTTGCCGGCCTCGACGTTGGCGCCGGCGAGCTTGGGTCCGATCGGCGCCAGCTCGGCGGCGGGCGCAGCGGCGGCCGTCTCGGTGGGGGCGGCGTCGGCCACGGCGATGGCCGGCTTTTCCAGCATGTGCGGATGGACCACGGCGTTGGACACTTTGCCAACCACCATCGCGAAGAGGGCCGAGGCCAGAACGCAGCCCGCAACCGTGTTGAAATTGGCCATAGTCAAATCCCGCAGCGGCAATTTTTAGTATCGAATTATTGGGCGTTGCTGTAGCACGCCCGGACCGTCGTCAGTAGTATCTGATCGCCGCCTCAGGCTCGCGCGGCGGAACGTCGCAAGTGCCGGATTTTGCGAGGTTTTTCGCCTCTGACCCAATGGTTGACGGCGGTGATCCGGCGGGCGAAACAACCGGCCCACAAGACCAGCGAATGCGGGGGAGTTCCGGCATGGCGAAGGCCAAGGTTAAGGGCAAGGTCAGCAACACGATCGCCTTCCAGGGCGAGCCGGGCGCCAACTCCGACATGGCCTGCCATGCTGCCTTCCCCTACATGACGACCCTGCCGTGCCCGACCTTCGATGCCGCCATGGGTGCGGTCCAGGCCGGCCGCGCCGAGCTCGCCATCATTCCGGTCGAGAACTCGATCGCCGGCCGGGTCGCCGATCTGCACAGCCTCTTGCCGCACACCAGGCTCAAGATCGTGGCCGAACACTTCCAGCGGGTCGAGCATTGCCTGGTGGCCTTGCCCGGCGCCTCGCTCCAGACCGTCAAATCGGCCAAGAGCCATGTCCAGGCGCTGTCGCAGTGCCGCAACTTCCTGCGCGAGCACCGTATCCAGCCGCTGGTCCATGGCGACACGGCAGGTGCAGCACGCGAGATCGCCGAGATCGGCGACAAGAGCGTCGGCGCCATCGCCTCCTCGCTCGCCGCCAAAATCTACAATCTCAAAGTGCTGGCGCGGAACATCGAGGATGCCGACCACAACACCACGCGCATGCTGGTGTTCTCGCGTGAGCCTGCGACGCCCGACTGGCGCACCGTGCACTGCATGACCGCCTTCCTGTTCCGGGTGAAGAGCGTTCCCGCAGCGCTCTACAAGGCGCTGGGCGGCTTCGCCACCAACGGCGTCAACATTGTGAAACTGGAAAGTTACCTGAGCGGCGCGCGCTTCGAGCAGGCGCAGTTCTATGCCGAGGTCGAGGGTCATCCCGAGCAGCGTAGCGTCCGTCTCGCGCTCGAGGAGCTGGAATTCTTCTCCGAGAAAGGCGAGCTCAAGATGCTCGGCAGCTTTCCGACCAATCCTTTCCGGCGCCGCGGCTGGGAAGCGCCGACCCGTCCCGGCACCTGAGGCCCGTCATGCCGCAACCGCCCGTCCGCATCGCCCCTTCCATCCTGTCGGCCGATTTCGCCAACCTCGGGTCCGAGATCGAGGCGGTAACAGCGGCCGGCGCCGACTGGATCCATGTCGATGTGATGGACGGCCACTTTGTACCCAACCTCACGATCGGCCCGATGGTGGTGAAGGCGCTGCGCAAGCACAGCAAGCAGCCCTTCGACGTCCACCTGATGATCTCGCCGGTCGATCCGCTGGTGCCGGCCTTCGCCGAGGCGGGTGCCGACGTGATCTCGTTCCATCCCGAAGCCGGCCCGCACAGCCATCGCACGATCCAGCTCATCAAGAGTCTGGGCAAGAAGGCGGGCTGCGTGCTCAATCCGGCAACGCCGCTCGCCGTCATCGAGCACGTGCTGGGAGACCTCGACCTGGTGCTGGTGATGAGCGTCAATCCGGGCTTTGGTGGCCAAGCCTTCATCGAAAGCCAGCTCGCCAAGATCGCAGCACTTCGCAAGGCGATCGATGCGCTCGGCAAGAAGAAGATCGATCTCGAGGTCGATGGCGGCGTCAATCCCGAGACTGCCAAGCGCTGCATCAAGGCCGGCGCCGATGTGCTGGTGGCCGGCACGGCGGTGTTCGGCGGCGGACCATCCAAGTATGCCGCCAACATCAAGGCGCTGCGCGGATGAGCCTGGCGCAAGCAATGCTGGACATCGCGCGCGTCGAGGTCGGTTCGTCGACCCCCGACGACAAGGCGAGAATTCGTGCCATGGATCGTCTGCGGGCGCTGTTGTCGGTGCTCGACTCGAAGACCTCGGTGCTGCTGCGCTTCAACGCCATCGTCGTGGCGGCGCTGGCCTACCTCGTGGTGGTGCGCAGCGCCGATCCTTTCGCCGAGTCCGGCGCCACCATCAAGGCGATCGGCTTCGTCATCGGCCATGTCAGCCTGCTGCTCAGCGTGGTGAGCTGCGGCTTCGCCTTTCCCGTGATCAACGTCGAACCGGGCTTCTTCGGTCGCAGGCTCGACCGCATTGCCGATGGCGTTCTGGGCTTTGACGATGCGGCTCTGAAGCGGCTGGGTAGCTTGGTGGTGCACCGCACGTGGCTCTATTCCCGGGCTTGGCAGCTCGCCGTTGCGGGCGGGACGGGATTTGCCATTCTGGTCGCGCTGGCGACTATCCACTGACGGCAGGAGTGACCATGTCCGACCTGATCCTCCACCACTATCCCAATTCGCCCTTTTCGGAGAAGGTGAGGGTCGCGTTCGGTATCAAGCAGCTCGCCTGGAAGTCGGTGCAGATCCCCAACATCATGCCGAAGCCCGACCTGATGCCGCTGACCGGCGGCTATCGCAAGACGCCGGTGCTGCAGATCGGCGCCGATATCTACTGCGACACCCAGCTCATCATGCTCGAGCTCGAGAAGTGCGCACCCCGGCCGCCGCTCCTTCCGCCGGGCAAGGAAGGCGAGGCGCGTGCGCTCACCATGTGGATCGACCGCAACATCTTCTGGCCGGCTGTAGGCATCGTCATGGGCGCGATCGGCGACAAGCTTCCGGAGGCCTTCTACAAGGACCGCAGCGAATTCTCCGGCCGCTCGTTCGATCCCGCCAAGCTCAAGGCCGCCGCGCCGTTTGCGGCCGAGCAGACCTATGCGCAGTTAGTGCTGGCGGAGGAGATGCTGGCCGACGGCCGGCCGTTCCTGCTGGGCACAGCGCCGACCTTGGCCGACTGCGCGCTTTACAATCCGGTATGGTTCCTCAAGGCGCGCCTGGGCGCCGGCAAGGCGGTGCCGCCCCTCGACCGGCTGCCCCGTATCGTCGACTGGTCCGACCGCATGGCCAGTTTCGGCAATGGCAAGCCTGCCGACATGACGGGCGCCGAAGCGCTCGACGTCGCCAAGGCTGCGACACCGGCCACCGCCAGCGTCGCGGCAAACGATCCGAGCGGACTCAAGGCCGGCCAGAAACTCAGCATCGTGCCCGACGACACCGGCAAGGTGCCGGTGAGTGGCGTCCTGGTCGGGCTGACGGCCGACCGCATCTCGATTGTGCGCAGCGATCCGCGGGCGGGCGACGTCGTCGTCCATTTCCCGCGCGCAGGATTTATCGTTCAAGTGGGCTAGAGCGAGACTTCACCCTTCAGCACCGGCACACAGCCGCCGCCCACCGAGGCGCGGACGCCGTCGGCGCCTCGACGGGCCGTGCACAGCAGCAGGCTCGGCCGGCCCATCTCGACGCCCTGTGTGAGCTGGTAGCGTCGCTCGGCGTCCTTGGTCAGCGATAGCAGAAGGGCGGCCAACGGTGTCGCGGCGCTGCCCGTGGCCGGATCCTCAACGGTGCCCGACAGCGGCGAGAACATCCGCGCCCGCAGGCGATCGGCGCCATCACGAGCATAGAGGTAAAGCGGCAGCCGGTTGGGGCCCAGCGCCGTGAATGAAGCGGCCGCCTGCCGGAACCGGCCAAGATCGGGGACGGCACGGGAGAGTGCTGCCGGTGCGACCTCGACGATGCAGAAGGAGTTGCCGACCGACGCGACAACCGGGTGGTGCGAGTCTACGACGATGTCGCCGGCCGCGAGGCCAACACAGCTTGTCAGCAGGTCGACGGGCATTTCGGGCCCAAGCGACAGCGGCTGGGGCGCTGCGATAGTGACGACTCCGGAGGTGGCCTGCACTTCGACCAGGCCGGCGATTTCCTCGAAGCGCAACACGCCGTCAAGGGCACGGCCCATGCCGGCCAGCACCCATCCGGTGCCGACATTGGGATGGCCGGCGAATGGCATTTCTTGTCGACGATTGAAGATGCGCACCCGAGCGGTGTTAGCGGGGTCCGTTGGAGGCAGAACGAAGGTCGTCTCGCTGAGATTGAACTCGGCGGCCAGCGACTGCATCTCGCCATCGGAGAGGCCACGCGCATCGGGAAACACGGCCAGCGGGTTGCCGCCGAAACGAGTGTCGGTGAAGACATCCACGGTCACGAACGAAAAGCTACGCATCGGCCGTTCCTACACGATCTCCACGCCGATTTCGTCGGCGATCCGGCGTATTGCCGCCACCGAGCGGGCCGTGGCGTTGCGACGATCCTGGGGGCAGTGCGTCTCGATGCTGGCCAGCACTTCGTTCGCCTCGACGCCGCCCAGCAGCCGCTTGAGTTCAGCGGCCCACGGCACGTTGCCGTCGCCCAGCGGCACGGTCCGGCCGGCCGCCAGATCGCGGTCCTTGAGATGGATTGCCGTGGTGTACGGGGCGAGGACTGCGATGTCGGCATCGTTCGGCCGCTCGCCGGTCGACCAGGCATTGGCGATGTCGACCAGGGGCCGCAGGTAGATTTCCATTACGGCGTCGCTATCCAGTTCCTCCACTTCTGCGTTCCGCGCAGTGAAGAAAGCCGAGAGCTCGGCGATGTTGCCGATATTGCAGACGGGCTCGTTCTCGAGCTGCAAGACGATATCGTAGTGCTTGGCATGCCCGAGCAGCCCTGTCAGCTCGGAGTCGGACACGGAGATGTCGGATGGCCGGAAGCCGCTGTAACGCAGATAGCTGAAGATCCGCAGGTTTCGCGCGCCGAGGATGACCGCGACATCCATCGCATGCAGCAGCGGATCGCGGACCGGGCATTCCGCCGGATCGAAGGCGAAGTCGACCCGGCCACCCGCCGGTGCCTTGCCTGGCGCCGGCCATTTAAGCACCGGCGACACGAAGGTCGGCACGCTTATGCCGGCCTTTTCGAGCGTGCGGCTGATGTCGATGACCTGGTCGGCGGTCATGCCGAGCAGGTTGCGGCCGCCGACGGTGCGCATGTCGAGGCGCTTGATGCCGTGCTCGTGGGCAAAGGAGATCATCTCGTCGAGGGTGGGGCCGATTTCGTCGCCGATCACGGCGAGAGCAAGACGGGGAGGAGCCATGGCGCGACCCTACTATGGACGCGGCTCTTTGGCTAAAGTCCGGTGGCCGCAAAGGCCGCAGCGGCTTGTTGGGCGGTACTGTGCGCGGCGTGTTGGGTCGCTGGCGAAGTAGCGAGTGTCAGGCCTCGACGACAAGGGTTCCGTTCATCTCTTCGTGACCGTCGCCGCAGAAGATATCGCAGAAGAAAGTGAAGCTTCCGGCCTTCTGCGGCGTGATCGTCACGCGCGTCTCCTGGTCGGGCAGAATGTCGGTGCGGATGCCGAAGTCGGGCATCTTGAATCCATGAATGCGATCCATCGATGTCAGCACCAGGGTCATCGGCTGACCAACTTTCGCCTTCACCGTATCCGGCGTGAAGTCGAACTTCATGGCGAGAATCTTGACCTCGTTCGAGGTTTCCGCCGCCAGGCGCAAGCTTCCCCCGACCGCGCTGCCGATCAGCAGCGCGGCGAATACTCTACGCTTCATGGCTCAGCCCTTGGCGACCGGCAGTTCGACGAGCGTGACCTTGTCCGCCATTGTAACGTCGCGCGTGCCGAGACCCGACATGGCGGCATCGTAGGGCAGCGGCGCGCGCTTGGGCTGCGAGCCCGGCGCGGGCAGCGGGAAGATCAGCGACTTCGCCGCATGATGGGCGATATGACCCGTCATGTGGTGGTTCTCCTGGTGGATGTGGCCGTAGAACACCACGATGTTCTTGTAGGGCATCATGAGCTCGATTGCCTTGGCGCCGTCGGCCGTCGTCCAGTCCCATGACGGCTGCAGGTCGAACAGCGGCCGGTGGGTCAGCACCACGATGCGGTCATCGGGCTTGCGCTGCTTGAGGTCGGCGGCGAACCAGGCGAGCTGCTCGTCACCCAGCTTGGCAGCGGGATCGGAAACATTGTCGAGCGTGATGAAATGCACGCCCTTGTGGTCAAACGTGTAGTGGGTGGCGCCGAAGAACTCCTTGTAGGCTTCACCCTTGTCGAGCGAGGCATCGTGCTCGCCCGGCAGGAAACGCACGTCCTTGACGCGCAACGCCGAGACGATCTCGCGGAAGCGCTTCATGCGCTCGCGGCGCACTTTCGGATCGTCGGTCGTGTGCGTCAGGTCTCCCGTGAAGACGATGAAGTCGGGCTGCTGGGCAAGCCCGTTCACGGTCGCCACCGCCTTCTCCAGCGTGTGTTCGGCATCGGGATTGGGCGGACCGCTGAAGCCCCAATGGGTGTCGGAGAACTGGACGAAATGGAAGTTTCCGGCGGCCTGCGCCGACGCCCGCTGGCCGGGGAACAGGCCGGCGGTGAAGGTGACGCCGGCCACTCCGGCCAGCTTGAGGAAATCGCGACGATCCGGCTGCAGCATGAAAGCCTCCCAAGGTTGCTCGATCGGAACTCCTGGGAACTACCGCAGGCCGCCAGGCTTTATTCCCCGCATTCTCGGCTGGAATAAAATCGACGGTCGGGAGGTATTGTTGTCCTATGGGCGGTATGTCGGAGGTTCCGAAACCTGATGCCGCGACGCCAGATCCGAGCACGGTCGCGCGATTCCGCACCGTCATGCTGCCGCATCTTGACGCCGTCTACGGCTTCGCGCGCTGGCTGACGCGCGATCCGGTGGCGGCGCAGGATCTGGCGCAGGAGGCGATGCTGCGGGCGTTGCGCTACTTCCACGCCTTTCGCGGCGGCGAGGCGCGGCCGTGGTTGCTGCGCATCGTGCGCAACGTCTGGCACGACCAGCGGACGCGCAACGGCGCCACCGACCAGCCGCTGGACGAGATCGAGAGCCGCGCCGCCGACGGCCCGGATCCCGAGCAGAGCGCGGTGGCCAGCGACCGCCGTCGCCATGTAGCGGCGGGACTGGCGGCCCTGCCGGTCGAGATGCGCGAGATCCTGGTTTTGCGCGAGATCGAGGATCTTTCGTACAAGCATATCGCGACGGTGCTCGATCTGCCGATCGGGACCGTCATGTCGCGCCTGGCGCGGGCGCGGGAGAAATTGGCGGCCGACTTGCGCGGCCGTCTGGGAAGGAGGGGCCATGGATTGCCCGACTTGTGAGGCGATGGTCGACGCCTATGTCGACGGCGAGCTGTCGGCGACCGACAGCGCGGCCTTTGAACTGGCGCTGGAAACCTGCCCCGACTGCCGGCGGCGGCTCGAAGCGGCGCGGACGATGGGTGGATTGCTGCGCGAGCTGCCGGCCGATCCGGCGCCCGACCTCTTGCGGGCGCGCATCGAGCGCGAGCTGCGGGCGATTGCAGCGACCGCTCAGCCGAAGAGTCCACGCGAGCGAATCCGCTGGACGGCGATGGCGGCAAGCCTTGTCCTGGCAATCGGCCTCGGCTGGCTGGGTGGGAGCCTCTCCGGCCAGGGTGCGCGCGAGACGGACGAATTGGTCTCGGGCTATCTGCGCGTCGCCAGCAGCGAACGCGCGGTCGATGTCGCCTCGTCCGACCGCCATACGGTGAAGCCGTGGTTTGCCGGCCGCATCGACTATTCCCCGCCCGTGCACGACCTCACGGCCGGCGGCTATCCGCTGGAGGGCGGCCGTCTCGACATCGTCGACGGCCGCAAAGTGTCGGTGCTGGTTTATCGTCACAACCAACATCGCGTGGCGCTGACCCTGTGGCCGGCGTCGTCAACCGGCAACGCGGCACCCAAGGTCACGCAGCGCTCGGGCTTCGCGCTGGCCGAGTGGCGGCATGGCGGGTTCGAAATGCGCGCGGTGTCCGATCTTGCACCCGCCGAGATGGCGTCGTTCGCGACGGCCGTGGATCAGGCGGTCGACGCCGACCGCTAGAGATGTGAGCGAGGGGTGGGAGCTGGAAAGTGAGAAACTTTCCGTAAAAGCCTTATGCCATCGATATCCGATGTTTCTCACGCAGGTGAGAAACCGGTGAGAAACTGGTGAGAATCCCGGAAAATGCCGCGTCGACGGCTCCGGTCCAGCTTAGGCCAGCCGATCCAGTTCCTTGACGATGGCGTCGCCCATTTCCTGGGTGCCGACCTTCTTGATGCCATCGGTCTTGCCGCCGGCCAATAGGTCGGCGGTGCGGTAGCCGGCCTTCAGGACGTTCTCGACCGTCGTCTCGACGAGGTCGGCTTCTTTGCCGAGGTCGAACGAGTAGCGCAGCATCATGGCGTAGCTTAGCGTCTCGGCCAGCGGATTGGCCAGACCTTTGCCGGCGATGTCGGGCGCGCTGCCGTGGATCGGTTCGTACAGTGCCTTGCGCCGGCCGGTCGCATCGGGTGCTCCGAGCGAGGCCGAGGGCAGCATGCCGAGCGAGCCGGT
>PLYQ01000236.1 GCA_003153415.1 Rhodospirillales bacterium
CGTTTTCACACAGCCTGGGTCAGAAGCCGACATTGCTACCGGCTGGCAATCATAATTAGGATAAGATGCCGTTTCATCATGGAGATAGAGATGTCAACGGTGCTGGTGAGAAGCGGAGGATGTCGATGTGGCGCCATCCGATACGAAGTGAAGGGCACTCCAATAGCGGGGATCGCTTGTCACTGTCGTGACTGCCAGTACGTATCAGGCGGTAACCCAAATCTCAGTATGGTGTTCCATCGAGCGGGATTTGCGCTGCTGAAGGGAATGCCCAAAGTCTATAAAGCCCAGCCGGACTTCGGCGGATATAGCTTCTGTGAGAATTGCGGCGTTCACGTATTCTCGCAACCCAACAGTAATCCAAATCTTTTGGCCGTGAAGGTGGGTAGCCTGGATGACGCTTCGGACTTTCGGGTAGACGCAGATATTTGGATGAAGTCGGCGCCACCTTGGCACCGTGCCCATGAAGGCGCGAAACGCGTGGACGGGAATCTGGCATCCTCGCCAGAAAGTTGAGCAGATGGCCTAGAGGGCATTTTTTTCACCTTTGAGAGCAGACAGATGCCGGCCTTGGCTGCTTGGTAGCGCAGCAGCTAGAGTACCCAACTAACCGCAGATTGATGAGCGGGGTATTCTAAGATGGCAACCAAATCAGAAATTGCGAAAGACGAGCTCGTAGAAGTGGTGGGCGAGCATATCGGGATGATTCGCGTACTCGGTCACCCCACTGGTGCGCAGATGCCCAAAGCGCGGCTCGCCGACGCAGCCGATCTTGAGCGGTTGCTCGATCTCTTTCGAGTGTCAGAAGTAAGTTCGATCGCGGAGCCGCCCGACCGTGCCGAAAGCATCTGGTCAGAAACACTAACGCGCAAAGGTGTGGCCGTCTTTGTTTCGGACGCGGGTGCCAGGATCGCGGCGACCTGCATGCTTATCACCGCCCCAAATCTTCTGCGTAGCGGACGTGGACATGGGTTCCTCGAAAATGTGGTAACCCATCCCGAGTTCCGAGGACAGGGCCATGGTCGGGCGGTCGTTCAAGCTGCTCTCGTCGAGGCCTGGTCCGGAGATTGCTTCCACGTCCTACTTCAAAGCGGCCGCAAAGATCCTCCCGTCCATCGCTTCTATGAAAGTTGTGGCTTCAAACCGGGGGTTCGGAACGCATACGTTGCGAACCGCCGGACATAGGCCTGATTTCAGTTGCGGGGCAGACTGAGCGAAGTCCGCTACGGGTCGATGCTGTCGAAAAACGATTTTGGGGGCCAAAGCGCGCAACATTGATTCAAGATCGACCACAAGCGCACAACATCGAATCAATGCATCATTCGATCGAATTCGATTATTACCCACTCGCGACATAGCGANNAGACTTTTTCGACAGCATCGGTCATTCGCGTCGGTTTGACCTTGGATGTGCGAAGTTGGCGCCCATGCCGTCCTGAGTGCCGCAGAAGCCAGCGCGGGGCTCTCAGCGCGCCGACTTGAAAACGATCTGGGCGGCACGCGCGACGACGTCGGTGGCGTCGGTGCCGAACTCGCCGTTGGTGAGGAAAACGATCGAGGTCCGGCGCGCAGCGTAGTACCAGGCCTCGGCCTTGAAGCCTGTGACGCTGCCGCTGTGGCCATAGCAGGGTCCGAAGTCGGTGCCGCTGATCTCGATGCCGAGCCCGTAGCCCGCCTCGCGGCGCGAGGGGGCGAGCATGCGCTGCAGGGCGGCGGGCTTCAGCAGCTTCTTCTCGCGCAAGAGCGCCGCCAGGAAGCGGCCCATGTCGCCCGCCGTCGTCGTTGCCGGCCCGTCGCCCAGCTTCGATCCATAGGCGATCAGGTTGTCGCGCGCCGACGGCGTTCGCTTCGAGCCGTGCCCGGAGGCGACTGACGGCTGGCGTGGATCAGCGCCGACTGTGGTCGCTGTCATGCCGGAGCGCACAAAGATGCGTCGCGCCAGCACCGTGCCGAGGTCGGCACCGTCGACGCGCTCCAACATCAGACCGAGCAGGGCGTAGTTGGTGTTGGAGTAATCGTGCTTGGCGCCCGGCTTCGCATTCGCCTTCTCGTCGAGCTGCAACGACAGGGCCCGTTCGACATCGACCAGCATGCGAGCGTCCTTGACGGCGGCCTGCTGGTATTCGTCGTCGAAATAGTCGGGCATGCCGCTGGTGTGGTTGAGGAGCTGCTCCACCGTCACGCTGCCCCAGTTGGGCAACCGCGCGAGCGACCCGGCGGGGACCAGGATCTCCGCGATCGGCTGGTCGAGCCGGACGCGTCCCTCGTCGATGAGTTGGAGGGTCGCCGTGGCCGTCATTATCTTGCCGGCCGAGGCAATGTAGAAGCGCGATTGCGGCGTGACCCGTGCGCCGGTTTTGCGGTCAAGCATGCCGGTCGCCACAACCGCGTCGAGCGGCGGCCCGGTGACCCCGAGGACGGCTCCGGGCAATCGCTGCTCGCTCACGAAGTCGTCGAGCAGCGCCTGCAGCGCGGCGGCTGCAGGCTGGGCGCGCACCGGCACCGCCAGTGCGCACAGGCACAGGACCAACAACCCAATGGCCTTGCCGAAGGGCTTGGAGGTCATGCCCACTGTCGTCATTCGAATGGGAGGTAGCGGAAGTTGAACATAAACGAGTCCTCGGCGGCGAACGGCGCGCCACCAATCCCTGCGTAGGCGGTGCGCTCGGTGAGACCCTACTGCAGTCCGGCCCCGAATATACTGTAGCGACCGCGCAGCGCCTTCCACCATAATGCTGTCGCGGCCGCGGTGAATTTTGGATCGCTGCAAACGCGCGGCGCTGAAGCGGCGGTTGACGAGATGATCGAGTAAGCCGTTCCGCGATGTCCGTTCAGGGTCGAGGCTGTGTGAAAACCGTTCTGCGGGTCATCTGGACGCAAGATTGATTCAAACCGCTCGCCTCACGCACAGTAAATGATTGGCTGAGACTACGTCTTCGATTTCATTGTTGCGTCCCAACAACGGAGTCCAACGTTTTCACACAGCCTCGGTCACGAGCGCCGTTTTGACCCTCTGACCATCACTTCTGGTCTACCCCCATCAGACATTTCAGGAGCCGGTCGCCACTTCGCATTCGTGCCATGATCGGCATGCGCTTCGTTGCGGCGAACCGGGATTACTCCCTGCCCGTCTCTGATGCCATCGCTGCCTCCGGCGCGCCGGCCGGCTAGCCTGAGCTCGGGAAAAGCCCGGTCTGGCCCGGCGGCGGTCCGAAACGCTGATCAGGCCGGCGAGGCGAGCGGCTTGCCTTTCTCGACGACATAAGTCGCGACGCCCCGCGTCGTCTTGTTGCCGTTCTTTACACCGTGCGGCACGCCCGCCGGAACCTGGAAGGCTTCGCCGGGCTTCATCTGACGGACGGCCTGGCCATCGACGGACAGCTCGCCACCGCCTTCCAAGAAGTAGACCGACTCGATCCCCGGGTGAGTGTGGCGCGCAACGGTTGCGCCTGGCTCGATCTCNNGATCTGGCGCTTGACGCCGGGCGTGGCCGCTGGCGCACCGGATTGAGCGGAAGCACCGGTGGCGATCAGTCCGCTCACGGCACACAGCGCGCACCCGACGATGCGGCGACGGTTCAGGTTCATGTTACCTCCCCAGGTTTCAATCGACATTCCAGGAGACCCCTTGGAATGAACTCTACGCTAACATTCTCCTAGTTTCTGGTGAAGCCATACTTGGGTTGCAGGCCATTCAGCGCTTCGCCCGCGCCGACGAGCTGATCGAGTAAGTGGCCCTGCCAAGTTCGTTGTGGGTCAATCGCGCTGTTTTGACGGTGCGTCGACGACCTCCGGTCTTCCCTCATGAACAGACATCCTCGGGGTCCGGCGGCAGGTCAAACGTGCCATGTGTGGGCGTAGTCTTATTAAGCGATGATGCCCAGGATCTTGACGACCAGTTCGGTGCCGGCGGCGGTAGCGGCAGTCGCGGCGAAGCCGTCGGTCTGGGTGTTGGCCGCCGTCACGCTGGCAGCCGTGCCATTGACACCTGACATGACGGTCTTGGCCCAGGTGGCGTCAGATAGTCCCTGCGCCAGCGCAAAGTGCGCTCCCACCGCCTCCTTGTTGGCGAGGTACTGCACGTCCGCTCCGATCACGCCGTTGACGATGGCGAGCAGGAAGCTGTTCTTGCCGACGCTGCCGCTCTGCAACTGGCCCACCCAGTAATTTAGACCTGCCGTGTCGGCCTGCCGGCCGAGCACGTTGTTGTACACCTGGTTCACGAACGTGGGCGTCGATTGGCCGACGGGATAGGCCGCCACCGCTTCGGGCTGCACGAAGAAGCTGGCGGCGATGTTGTTGAGCGACATCCCGTTGCTGAGTTGGCTGCCCCAATAGTCCAGACCGAGCGCGTCGGGAGCGCGGTTGAACGAAGCGATATAGAGTTCGGTAAGGCCTACGATCTGAGAAGGCGAGAGACTCGCGGTCTTGGTGAACCAGGTCGAATCGATCGTCTGGTCAGTAAACTGAATGTTCTGGGTGTTTGTCAGTGTGTCAGTTCCATCGGTTCCGACCTTGTCCTGAACGGTGATTACCGACGAGCCCGCTGTCGCTGTAATCGCGTAGTTTTTCGATGGGCCTGTGAGATTTAAGATAGGCGGTGACGATGAGCCCACCCCACTCAGTTCAAATACCGTGCCCTGGTTGTTTGCCCCGCCCCCCGATGTCGTGCCGAAGAGGTTCCCGGAAGCGTCGATGATCAGATCGGCCGAAGGGGTTGCCCCATTGGTGCCGTTGAAGCTGAGCAGTGTGGTCGGCGTGCTGGCGAAGCCGTTAGCGGTCTTGCCGATCTCAAACACCGTGCCCAGGTTGTTTGCCCCACCATCGTGTGTCGTGCCGAAGAGGTCCCCGGCGGCGTCAACGACCAGACCGGCAGACGGATTTGCCCCGTTGGTGCCGTTGAAGCTAGCCAGTGTGATTGGCGTGCTGGCGAAGCCGTTAGTGGTCTTGGCGATCTCGAACACCGAGCCTACGCCGTTCGCCCCACCCCCCGATGTCGTGCCGAAGAGGTCCCCGGCGGCGTCAGCAACCAGACCGGCAGACGGATTTGCCCCGTTGGTGCCGTTGAAGCTAGCCAGTGTGGTTGGCGTGCTGGCGAAGCCGTTAGTGGTCTTGGCGATCTCGAACACTGTGCCTTGATTGTTCGCTCCACCTGCCGATGTCGTGCCGAAGAGGTTCCCGGAAGCGTCGATGATCAGATCGGCCGAAGGGGTTGCCCCATTGGTGCCGTTGAAGCTGAGCAGTGTGGTCGGCGTGCTGGAGAAGCCGTTAGCGGTCTTGCCGATCTCAAACACCGTGCCGTGATTGTTCGCCCCGCTGTTCAATGTCGTGCCGAAGAGGTTCCCCGAGGTGTCGGCAATTAGACCACCCTGAAGATTTGCCCCGTTGGTACCGTTGAAGCTAGCCAGTGTGGCAGGCGCGCTGGCGAAGCCTTGCGTGCCCTTGGCGATCTCGAACGCCGTGCCCTGGTTGTTCGCCCCGCCGTTCATCGTCGTGCTGAAGAGGTTCCCGGAGGCGTCGATGATCAGACCGGCCGAAGGGGTTGCCCCATTGGTGCCGCTAAAGCTGAGCAGTGTGGCTGGCGTGCTGGCAAACCCGTTAGCGGTCTTGGTGATCTCGAACACCGTGCCCTGGTTGTTCGCCCCGCCATTCATTGTCGTGCCGAAGAGATTTCCCGAGGTGTCGGCGATCAGACCGGCACAGGAATTTGTCCCACTAGTGCCATTGAAGCTAACCAGCGTGGTGAACGTTGTGGCCACAGCAGTGATTCTCGTATGGTCAAAAAATTGAGCCGACCCAGCGTATCACACACCAACCAAATAACACCAAGTCACCCACAATATGGCTGTCCCTACCACAAACTATATCCGGCAGTATTCATGATGAAGTCCGCCGAGGATCGACCGCGCAGCGATCTGGCCGCACCGCTGAACGGGACGACGGAGCGGCGCGTCCTTGGCGAGCGCGAGGTGTGTCCGGGTGTCATTATAATAGGTGGCATATGCAGCGAGGATCCGGCGCAGATGGCCCTCGCCGAAGACGACGATGTGATCGAGGCATTCTCTACGGATCTATAACCTCACGCCCTAGCTATTTCAGCAGGTCCATTTTCATGTAGAAGCGCGCCACGCCCGGTTGCAGAAACTCCGGACCGGGGATTGCGGCCAGGGTGTTCTTCGCAGTCGTTTCCGTGAGCTGCCTCGATAAGGCGCCGGCACGGTCGATCTTGTAAAGCGACGACGCCAACCGGTAACCAACGGGATCGTCGAGGTCGGCGCGCGCGAGGATAAAATTCCAACCACCGATTGTATAGATTGCATCATACTGACCACGGTAAAGACCGGCGGGTACTGTCAGCCCCGTCAAAAAGCCGTGCTTGGCGTGGATATGCGCGATTTGGTCGGCACTAGGAACGACAAAGCGCGCACCACGCGCATTGTTGGCGACCTCGACGAACCCTGGCCAGCGGTTGCCGATACCCCACAACGCTGCGGCTTGGCCGTCGATCACCATCTGCGGCCCCTCCGAGAGCTGATCGGTATAGATCGCCTGAAAGTCCTCATCGATATTGAGGCCGAGGCCATCCATCACATAGCGCGCCTGAACGGCCAGATTCGAGTTGCGACCGTTCCAAACGATCGGATGGTCCTTGAGGTCGCCGATACGGCGATAGCGGCTGTCGGCCCGTACGACGAACATTACGGGCGTCGAGTACATCACGGAGATGACCTTGAGCCTAGTCGGTGACCGGCCGATCCCCTTGAAGAGCTCGTATGCAACCTCACCAAACACCAAACCGATGTCGAGGTCACCAGACTCAAGCATCGCAACGTTTTCCGGGATTCCCTTGGTTGGTACCGCCTTGATTTCGAAGGTGGGATCGACCGCCCTGATGGCGTCGACAAGGGTTGCTGCATAGGCCGCAAAGCCGCCAGTCGCTTCGCCCAAGCCAAGCGTGACCTTCATCTGCTCCGCAGCAGCAGAGGTCCCGACAAGCGACGCCACGGGCAACGAGGCGAGCAGCTTACGTCGTCCGATCGGCGTCATTGCGAAAGCTCGATACCAGGCAGCTAGAAAGCGCTCAGCCGACCAACATGAGATTCGACCCCGGCTCGCTCTTGCTCACTGTTAGTGACCCCCAATAACTCCGCATCAGACTCAGTCTACTGATGGCAAAAGTGCATTTTTCACTGAGTGTACCATTCTCAATCGTCAGCGCTTCTTTCGGCCGCCCAGGACCTCGGCATGGCTGGCGGCACCGACCGCCTTGACCATCTCGAAGATGCGCTTGCGCACCCGGGCCTCGCGGATCTTGTAGTAGGCCCGCACCAGTTCCAGCGTCTCGCGCTTGATCAGCGGATCCTTCTCCTGCTCGAACGGCGTGTCCGCCTCGCCGAAACCCTTGCGGCCGCGGCCCGCCATCGGCCGGCCGGCCAGCGCATTGGACGGCATCTCGTCAAAGAAATACGACACCGGCACGTCGAGCACCTTGGCGAATTCGAACAAGCGACTAGAGCCGATGCGGTTGGAACCGCGTTCGTACTTCTGGATCTGCTGAAAGGTCAGGCCAACGGCATCGGCGACCTTTGTCTGGCTCATGCCGAGCAGGGTACGCCGTTGGCGCACGCGCAGACCGACATGAACGTCTACTGGATGTGATCGTGCCATCAGGAAGGTCCTTCGCTATTTCTCATTAGGCCTGCTGTCGCTCGACTAAACGAACTGCCAAACACACTAAGCCTTGCAAGTCCGCCGCGGCGGACGGTCTCGATTTGCTCGGGGAAGGGAAGCCATGGGGCGATGCCCACGCAGAAACGGCGCGTAGCTTGCGCTCCACAGCTCAATGCAAATGTCGGGCGCCTTAACACGACACGCCGTCAATCCTCGCTCGTACCCACCAAACAACCGCGCGTGAACGAGCCTCGCCCCAAGCTCAAACTCGTCTCCGCACGGATCCCACACTTAGCTCAAACGATAGAATAATTGCACCGTAGGCGCAATATCTCTTAGCGGGGTGCGAGGACGCGCTTTGGACGAGCGACGCAGACCTTATGGTGCCAGCAGTGACTGTGTTCCACAGGTTGGGAGGGGCAACGAGACGGTGATGCATTAAGCCGGTCGACAACCGAGGAGAGGGACAATCCATCCGTGCCAGAGCATCTTAGAAAGCGTGCTTTTGGTCGGGACCCGCTTCGCGGAGGGCATCATGGCCAGCGGCCGTTCGCGCCGCTTCAACAGGCCGAACACATACACCCTCGATCTACCGCCTTCGGAAGTCGCTGATTTCTGAAGATAAAGGCAATGATTGAAGGCGTCAGCAATTCGTCATTGAACGATCTCAACCAGGGATAATGAAAAGCGGGGCGTATTGTAACGCCCCGCTCCAATGTCGAAGCCTGTCTACTGATCGAACAGAT
>PLYQ01000110.1 GCA_003153415.1 Rhodospirillales bacterium
GGCCATTTTTCGTTGATCAGGATCGGCCAGTTGCGGATCGACGCCACCATGCGGTCCTTGTGATCGATGGCGACGAAGCACAGCTCCTTGAGCGGCCCGATGCCGTCGCGCAGCCGGTAGACGGTCTTCTGCTGGCGGTCGGGGCCGAACGCCGCCTCGGTCATTGCCTCGATGGCGGCACCGTCGCGCGGCCGCTCGCGCAGCAGGCGCAGCAGGCCGGGATCGCGCAAGGTGGCGGGCCTAGCCAAGACACACCTCAGCCAAGTCCGAGCGCTGCCAGCAGCTCGCGCCATTCGCGCGGATTGAGGCCGCTCGATTTCTGCTCGACCTTCTCGCCCGCGATCATGCGCTTGACCACGACCAGCCCCGATTTGGAGAGATGGGCGCCGCCTATGCGGTATTCCATGAAGGCGTCGTGGCTGATCGGGCACCAGCGCTTGAGCGTGTCGATCATGACGTCGGCATAGACGCGAATCTCGTACTGGGCATGGGCGTCGGCGCGCAGCGACAGGAAATGCATGAGATTGTGGAGGTTCGTCTTCCAGTACCACTGGGTATAGAAGGCGAGCGACAGGTTCATGCGCGCCAGCTCGCGGGCGAGGCCCGAGCGCTCCGGATCGAGCGGCTCGCCGGCCTCGCCCTCGTTCAGCATCTCCATGTAGTGCTCGTAGACCAGCTCGGCGTCCTTCTTGAGGATCGCGAACACCCGCTCGGCTTCCTTGCCGGCCAGCACCGCGTCGCGGCCCTGGCGGTTGGCCTTGCTCTGGGCCGCCAGATGCTCAGACCTTGGGACGTAGAATTCGTTATCGAGGATCGAGTAGCGCGCGGAATATTCGTTCACATTGGCGGTGCGGTGGCGGATCCACTGACGGGCCACGAAAATCGGCAGCTTCACGTGGTACTTGATCTCGCACATCTCGAACGGCGTCGTATGGCGGTGCCGCATCAGATAGTTGATGAGGCCACGGTCTTCGCTGACCTTCTTGGTGCCGCGGCCGTAGCTGACGCGCGCGGCCTGCACGACGGCGGCATCGTCGCCCATGTAGTCGACGACGCGGACGAAGCCGTGATCGAGGGCAGGCAGCGCCTGATAGAGGATTTCTTCCAGCGCCGGAGCGATCGGCCGCAGCGTCTTGATCGCACCTTCGCGCGCCTGGTCGATTTCGGCCTGCTGGTCGGTGGAGAGGGGCATCGCTCGTTTTCTTCCTTGTTTTCTTCCGTGGTTGGCCGAGGACTTTATGGGTGGTGTGGCGCGGCTGCCATGGGGAAATCGGTTCTCGCGCGCCTGCCTTCAAAAAGCCGATCGAAGCGCCTATATTGGTCGGGTCGGGCAACCGACTATGGCGATAAACACCGCGTGACATAAGCGTTTCGGACCCGGGGGCGGTACCCGGCGCCTCCACCATTCATCTCCAGACCCGTTGGGGCGCGGAGTCGATGGGGGCGAAATAGGATCGACGAGCGTGGTAAAGGCGCGGTTTTTGCCCGGTATGGTTCCGCCGTGACGGGCCACACACAAGTGCTAACGATAACACCGTTACACTCGCTGCTGCCGCCTAAACAGCGGACGTAAGCGCGGTTCGGGGGGCACCGGGCAACAGAAGCCCCCCACTTTCCTTTTCACAAGCGGACGCGTATTGGCGGCGTTGACTCTCCTCAAACCCGGGCCGATGCTCGGCGAAAGTTTCCGACACGCCATGAACGATCGTTTCCACTACGACGCTCTCGTCGACGATGCGCTGCGCAGCGTTGTGCGTCGCGTGCTCGTTCAAGTCGCCGAAAAAGGTCTGCCGGGCTCGCACCATTTCTACATCTCCTTCCGCAGTACCGACCCCGGCGTTCAGCTGCCCGACTACCTGCGCGCCAAGTATCCGGAAGAGATGACGATCGTGCTCCAGCACCAGTATTGGGGCCTTGTCATCCACGACGACTCTTTTGAAGTGACGGTGAGCTTCAACAAGCAGCAGGAACACATCAAGGTGCCGTTCGCGGCGCTGTCGGCGTTCGTCGATCCGTCGGTGCGCTTCGGCCTGCAGTTCGACGGCAAGAACAAGGGCACGACGGACAAGTCCGACGGGGCCGCCACGTCGCCGACGCCGCTGCCCGCGCCCGACAAGCGACCCGCGCTTGGGGCACCGTCCGGCAGTGAGGGCAAGCCCGAGGCGGCCCCGGCCGCAGCTGCCACCCAGGAGGCCAAGCCGGCAGATGCCGCCTCCAAGGTCATCAAGCTCGACACCTTCCGAAAAAAGTAGACGCGCAAGGCGGTTTGCGGCACGGGAGGCGCGCTTTGCGCCGGGTTTGGCGCGCCAGGAGAAGACATGCCCGATTTCCAGTTCCAGGAGATGTTTCCCAGCGGTAAGGACACGACCGCCTACCGCAAGCTTTCCTCGGACTTTATCGGCACGGCCAAGTTCGGGGGCCGCGACGTGCTGACGGTCGACCCGCAGGCGCTGACACTGCTCACCGCCGAGGCTTTCAAGGACATCTCCCACCTCCTGCGGCCGGGCCATCTGGCGCAGCTTCGCGCCATCCTCGACGATCCCGAGGCCTCGCCCAACGACAAGTACGTGGCGCTCGAGCTCTTGAAGAACGCCAACATCTCGGCCGGCGGCGTGCTGCCGATGTGCCAGGACACCGGCACCGCCATCGTCATGGGCAAGAAGGGCCAGGCGGTGTGGACCGGCGGCGGCGACGAGGAAGCGATCTCGCGCGGCGTCTACAAGACCTACACGGAGACCAACCTGCGCTATTCCCAGGTTTCGCCGGTCTCGATGTTCAAGGAAGTGCAGACCGGCACCAACCTGCCCGCCCAGATCGACATCTATGCGACCGACGGCGACGCCTACAAATTCCTGTTCATCGCCAAGGGCGGCGGCTCGGCCAACAAGTCGTTNNTCAAGACGGTGAAGCTCGCCTCGACCCGCTATCTCGACGACCTGCCGAGCGAGGGCAACGACCGCGGCGTCGCCATCCGCGATCGCGAGATGGAGAAGAAGGTGCTGGAGCTCACCCGCCAGATGGGCATCGGCGCGCAGT
>PLYQ01000286.1 GCA_003153415.1 Rhodospirillales bacterium
GCGCCGCGCCGTCGAGGACGCGCTCTCCGCGCCCGCAGCAGAGATCACCGGGGCCGATCCGCGGGAGCTGCGCGCGCTGCTCGAGCTGCCCGCACCGCCGCCCGCCGACGCCAGCACCCGTCGCGCGCTGTGGCGCCACGCGGGCATCGTGCGCACCGAGGAGGGGCTCGCAGCGCTGCTCGAGGAGCCCCACCCGCTCGCGCGCCTGATCGCCCGCTGCGCGCTCACGCGCAAGGAGAGCCGCGGAGCGCACCTGCGCGAGGAGTTCCCCGAGCGAGACCCCGCGCTCGACCATCGCCACGTGATCGTCTCCGGCGAGGACTCCATCTCCTGGCAGCACTGGCTCTGAGGCCGGCGCCCGCGGGGCCCAAGTGCGATGGGGCCTCACCGCGCACGCCGCTCCTGACCCCCGTAGGGGGTCAAACCTAAGGATTCAGCCCTCTCGTCTTTATCTCGCTCCTTTCCGATCCCCGCCGTGTTGTTGTGGGTGCAAGGCCTGAGGGTGGAACGGAGTCTGTCTTCTGGGAGGCGGTGCGCGGCAATAAGAAGGTCTGAGAAGAGAGGGTCAGGAGCACTTCCCATGTACCAGTTCAGCAGGGCCATCTACCGCAAGCTAGCTCCCCAGATCCTGGCTCCGCCGATCGGCGCGCCCGAGTTCAGCAATCACGCGGCCGTGCTGAAGGCGTGCGAGGACGTCGTCACGCGTCTGGCCGTCGACCACCACTACTTCGCCCGGCCCGAGCGCACGCTCTTCTGCCAGGTGCGCACCTACTTCCCCATGTCCGCGCAGGCGCATGTCCTCTACGTGATCTCGCGCTACATGGGATGCGCCCAGCAGTTCCTCATCGAATACCCCCTCGAGGCCTACACCGCCGTCAGCGGAGCTCCGCCGCAGTGCCGCGCCACCACCCGCAAGGGCTCTGCCTGCCAGCGCACGCCGCTTCCGCGCAACGGCTACTGCCCCTCCCACCAGCATCTGGCGGACACCGAGGACCGCGAGCTCGCCGCAGCCTGAGGCCTGCCCTTAGTCTGCAGGGATGCTGCTGGGGGTCGACGTAGGAGGGACGTTCACCGACGCCGTGCTCGTCGACGCGCACGGCACGGTGCACACGGCCAAGGTGCCCACCACGCCCGCCGAGCAGTCCGTCGCGGTGCTCGAGGCGGTGAGGCTCGTGCTGGCCCGCGCGGGCGCCCAGCCACATGAGGTGGAGCGCTTCGGCCACGGCATGACCGTCGCCACCAACGCGCTGCTGGAGGGCCACACCGCGCGCACCGCGCTGCTGGCAACCGCGGGCTTCACCGACGTGATCGAGCTCGGCCGCCAGGGCCGCGCGCACCTCTACAGGCTGTGCCTCGCCTCTCCCGAGCCCCTCGTGCCGGCCGATCTGCGCTTCGCGGCGCCCGAGCGCATGGGCCCCGACGGCCCGCTGCTCGCGCTCGACCCCGACGCCGCCCGCGAGCTGGTGCTCGAGCTCGCGCGCTCGCGCCCGCAGGCCGTGGCCGTCTCGCTGCTGCACTCCTACGCCCACCCCGCGCACGAGCGCGAGCTCGGCGCGCTGCTCGCCGAGCTCATGCCCGGCACCCACGTATCCCTCTCCACCGACCTCGTGGGCACCTTCCGCGAGTACGAGCGCACCGCCACCACCGTGCTCGACGCAGCNNCCCGAGCCGCAGATCATGCAGTCCTCCGGCGGGCTCACCGATCCCGCGGTCGCACGGGCGCACGCCGCCCTCACCGTCCTCTCCGGCCCCGCTGGCGGCGTGGGCGGGGCACTGCTGCTCGCCCGGCTCGCCCAGGAGCCCGACGTGCTCTGCTTCGACATGGGCGGCACCTCCTGCGACGTGTGCGTCATCGAGCGCGACCGCGTCGCCGAGACCGCCGAGCGCGTGATCGCCGGGCGACCGCTGTCGCTGCCCGCGCTCGACATCCACACCGTGGGCGCCGGCGGCGGGTCGATCGCTTATATCGACGCCGGCGGATTGCTCAAGGTGGGCCCGCGCTCCGCGGGCGCCGATCCCGGGCCGGTGTGCTACGGCCGGGGCAACGATGAGCCCGCGGTCACCGACGCCAACGTCGTGCTGCAGACGCTCAATCCACGGCATCTGCTGGGCGGCCGCATGCCGATTCGCCAGGATCTGGCGAAGGAAGCGATCGCGCGGCTGGCCGGCAGGCTGGGACTCGGTGTCATGGAGACGGCGCAGGGCATCGTCTCGGTGGTGACCGCCAACATGGCGCGCGCGATTCGCGTCATCTCGGTCCAGCGCGGTCACGATCCGCGCGACTACGCGCTGATGGCGTTCGGCGGCGCGGGGCCGCTCCACGCCGCACGGCTGGCCGGCGAACTCGAGATGAAGCGCGTCGTGGTGCCGCGCAACCCCGGCATCCTCTGCGCCATGGGTCTGCTGCTCACCGACCTGCGCGCCGACTTCGCGGCAACGCGACTGATGGCGGCGGCCGAGGGCGCCGCGCCACGCCTTGCCGAGACCTTCGCTGCCCTCGCCGACCGCGCCGGGCGGTGGTTCGAACAGGAAGGCATCGCCGCCGTCAACCGGCGCCTGACGCGCACCGTCGACATGCGTTACCACGGCCAGAACTACGAGCTGGCGGTGGCACTTCCGGAAGGTGCCATCAAATCGGCCACGGTCGATGCCCTGATCGCGGGCTTCACCGCCGTCCATCGTCAACGCTACGGCTTCGCGGCCGAAAGCGAGCAGGTTCAGATCGTCACCCTGCGGCTGGAGGCGGTCGGCACGGTGCGTAAGGCGGCGCTGAGCGCCCATCCCGAGGCCAGGCCCGATGCGTCAGGGGCGATCGCCGGTCGCCGCCCAGTGTGGTTCCCCGAGGCGCGCGATTTCGTCGACACGCCGATCTATACTCGTGACGGCCTGCAACCGGGCCACCGCTTCGCCGGTCCCGCGGTCGTCGAGCAGATGGACGCCACCACTGTGTTGGCGCCCGGCATGACGGCGCGGGTCGATGTCTACCTGAACCTGATTCTGGAAGCTGCGTCATGACCCGGGGCCCCGTGACACTCGACCCTGTGACCGTCGAGGTGATCGGCGCGGCCATGAGCTCGATCGTCGAGGAAACGGGCGAGACACTGATTCGCGCCTCGCACTCGACCAACATCAAGGAGCGGCGGGACTGCTCGACGGCGCTGTTCAACGCCAAGGGCGAGACGCTCTGCCAGGCCGAGCACATCCCGATCCATCTTGGCAGTTTCATCGAGCTGGTGCCGCACATCATGAAGCGCTACCGCATCGAGGACATCAGGCCGGGCGATGCCTTCATCGGCAACGATGCCTACGAGGGCGGCGGCACGCACCTGCCCGACATCGTGCTGGCCGAACCCATCTTCGTCGACGGCCGGTTCGTCGCCTGGACGGTGAACCTCGCCCACCATGCCGACTTCGTCGACCGCGGCCACGCCCACATCTTCCAGGAGGGCTTGCGCATCCCGCCGGTCCGCCTCTACTGCGCGGGCGAGCTGCAGAAGGACGTGCAGGACCTGATCCTGCTCAACTGCCAGGTGCCGCGCGAGCGACTGTCGGACCTGCGCGCCCAGATGGCGGCCAACCGGGTGGGTGTGCAGCGCTTCCAGTCGCTGTGCGCCAAGTATGGGACCGAAACAGTGCTGGCCGCCGGCGCGGCCCTAATGGACTACGCCGAGCGCAAGATGCGCGCGGCGATCGCCGGCATGCCCGACGGCACCTGGCGCTTCGAGGACGTGTTCGACAACGAGGAGATCAAAAGCAACCTGCCGCTCTCGGTCGAGGTCACGGTCGCAGGCGATACGATGTCGCTCGCCTTCGACGCGCCAGACCAGGTGCGCGCCGGCATCAACATGACCTACACCGCGCTGCTCGCGACCATCTACTATGTTGTGAAGTCGGTGCTCGATCCCTCCATTCCGCCCAATGCCGGACTGGCGCGGCCGCTCGCCGTCGCCGCGCGCGAGGGCAGCATCCTCAACTGCACGCATCCGGCGGCGGTCAACGGCCGCCTGCAGACCTGCCAGCGCATCGCCGACCTGGTGATGGGGGCACTCGCCCAGGCGATCCCCGAGCGGGTCATGGCCTGCTCGAACTCGGCCTGCACCGTCGCCTACTTCATCGGCCAGCGGCCCGACGACAAGTCGCTCTGGGTCTATCTCGAGACGATCGGGGGCGGCAGCGGCGCGCGCGCAACCAAGGATGGGCTGGACGGCGTGCACGTGCACACCACCAACACCTCGAACCTGCCGGTCGAGGCGCTGGAGATCGAGTATCCTCTACGCCTGCTGCGCTACGAGCTCGTCACCGACTCGGGCGGCGTCGGCCAGTATCGCGGCGGCATGGCGCTGAGAAGGGTCTACCAAGCGACGCACGATTGCCGCGTGCGGGTCGACATCTCGCGCCAGCGCTCGCGGAGCTGGGGACTGCAAGGTGGCGGCGAAGGCGCGCACGGGCGGGTGGAATGCGGGCCGGGCACCGAATTCGACGGCGACAGCGCGGTGCTGGCAGCCGGTCAGTGGTTCGCCATCGTGACGCCCGGCGCCGGCGGCATCGGCCCGGCCGAACGGCGCGATCCCGATGCCGTGGCGCGCGACCTCGCCCAGGGCGTGATCAGCCCCGACACGGCGCGCGAGGCCTACGGCAGAAACGGCTAACCTCTAAGTAGCCCAAGGAACTGGGCCATTTTCTCATCGTGAGGCCCATGCCGCCTATTGCAGGCAACGTGAGTCGGCAGCAGCAACGGTTCCTTTTGCTCTGTGGCGAACGCTGCATCCGGTGGGACATGGTCCCGATCAGTCTCGTCGCCTTCCTTACTCATAGATCAGTAAGTTAGACAACACATCGGGAATATGCGAATATGCGCTTCACGATGAAGCGAGACGGCCGCACCCTCGATCACGCGACGCTGGAAACCATTCGCAGGCTGGCGGTTCAACGTGTTGGCGAGGGCGAACGGGCAAGTGATGTGATCAGCAGTTTTGGCATGCACCGCTGCACGATCTATGGCTGGCTCAAGGCGGCACGCGGAGGAGGCCACGCTCTCAAGGCATTGGCCGCGAAGCCGGCCAGCGGCCGGCCACGCAGCCTGACG
>PLYQ01000330.1 GCA_003153415.1 Rhodospirillales bacterium
CCCTCGATAGCGGACATCGAAGCGAGCGCCCAGCTCGCCTGACCGGTTCAGCACCCCGCATTGAAAAGAAGTTAGGCACTGCCTGCAGGAATGGGGCACTGCGCCGGCGACGATGGAATGTCGCTGCCGACCGGGGGATCGGGATAGTATTGGGTGTCCTGCTGGACCCGTTGCGCGAGCTTCGTGCCGCCCAGGATTTCGATCAGCTTCAGCGCCGCATCCAAGCCTGATGCAACGCCGCCGGCGGTCAGGCGATTGCGGTCGTGGACGAAGCGGGGATGGCCCGGCGCCACGATCACTCTGGGAAAGCGCTGAGGAAAGCACGAAGTGAACGCCCAGTGCGTTGTCGCCCCGTAGCCATGTCGGTGTTGAAGCGAACGGAGTGAAATTCGTCGACACGACTCGATTGGAGCTGGGCAAAAGCGGCGATCACCTGCCGCCTTTGCCATGATATTTGTCCTCAACACCGACATTTGGCATCGGCGCTTGCCACGCGTCCTTGGCCCTGCAACCGGGCGAGATGCTCNNGCAGCCGTGGCCAAACGCGTTAACGTCGGATCCTCCCGGGAAAAGGCAGCCTTCCATGACCGTCGCCGCCAAACGCCTCAGCGCCGCCAGGAAACTGATGGCCGACATCCACGCCATCACCGACAAGGAAGGCATCACGCGGTCGGCACTGCACGCCATGAAGAAGACGCCCGTCGTGATCGCAGCCCTCGCCCTCGTCATCGATCTCATAGCAGTGCTGCCGGCGCGGGCGCAGTTGATGCCCGACCTCACGGTGAAGCTGCGGCCGGAGTTCCCATCGGTCGCCGTCGGCGCCGACCTGCGCTTCGTCGGCCAGGTGTCCAACGTCGGCCTGCTGCCGTGCAACCGGCTGAGCGTCACGGCAACCTTCCCGCCCCAGGTGACCTCGATCGGCGCCTTCAGCAACGTATCGGCCGTCGTGTGCTCGACCGGCTCCACCCGGCCCAACGGATCGACGAGCGTCACCTGCAGCGCCGGCACGAACTTCTGGTTCGGACCGGGCCTCGACGTTGCCATCTACTACTGGGTGCGCGGCAGGACGCCGGGAACGGGTCTCGCGGCGACGGCGGTGGTCGATCCCAGCAACGCCTGCCTCGAAGGCAACTTGGCCAACAACACCGTGACCTCCGCACCGTTCTCCGTCACAGGGGTGCCCACTCTCAAGATGGAACTCAACAAGCCGTTCCCCACCCTGTCGCCCGTCGGGCCCAGCGGGCTGGTCACGCAGATCTTCCCGGTGACGATCACCAACATCGGCAGTGCCGAGGTCAACGGCGTGACGTTCACCGTGAAGGAGCCCCTCATCGTCGCACCCGACACCTACCGTAGCCCGACGATCGACGTCGCCTATCCCGGAGGGCGCGTGGCCGAGGGCGTGCAGCCGGCGGCCCGGTTCACGCCGTTGTGCAACACGGTCAGCATGGACCACATCACGACCTTCACCTGCTTCCTGCCGGCACGGTTCCGGACGGGCGAGCAGATTCAGGTGCACTTCCGCGCGTTCACCTGCCAGCTCGCCGGCCCGCCCTTCGGGTTTATGGTCGCAGTGCCCGACATCACGGCCAGCACCAACGGCGACACGACCGAGGCCTTCCATACCGTCAACCTGCACCAGGCCTGTTACTTCTGAGTCCGATCCTGGCCCGGCAGCGCGTCTTTCGAATCGCGACAACTCGATCGTCTGCGTTCCTCATGCAGCCGCGCCGTCATGTCCGGTTTGGGTCAGGTGCGTCGTTTTGACGGTGCGTCGATGACTTCCGGTCTACCCCGATGAGCAGACATCTTCGGGATCCGGCGCCAGGTCTCATCAAACGTGCCGCGACCCGACATTCCTCGTGCGCAGATTAGATAGCAGAAGCGGCCTGGACGCCAATTTGCACTCCGGCAGACCACAGACGGCTCGACTTCGGGTGGCTTTGTGGCAGAGTTTTGCCAGCCAATGGCTTGGGCCAACAATTGGGGTGAGCAGGTCGTCCGGTGGCTGAAATTGATTCCGAAACGACGGACGCGATTCAAAAGGAGCTGCGCGGCGTACTGCCTGCCGGCACGCTGCTGCAGAGCTATGAGCTGGTGTCCGTCCTTGGTCAGGGCGCCTTCGGAATCACGTACCTCGCCCGCGATACGACGCTGAACCGCGACGTCGCCATCAAGGAGTACCTGCCGACCTCGCTGGCGCTGCGGGAAGGCGGCACGATGGTCCTGCCGCGCTCGACCGAACTTGCTGAAGACTTCGTTTGGGGCCGCGACCGGTTCGTCGCCGAAGGCCAAACGCTCACGAACCTCCAGAACGTGCCGGCCGTGGTGCGGATATTCGACTTCTTCCAGGCCAACGGTACGGCCTACATCGTCATGGAATTTCTGAGCGGCGAGACGCTTGATAGTCGCCTCAAACGCCAAGGCCGGCTCGCGCCAGCGGAGATCGACCGCATCCTATGGCCGCTCCTCGATGGTCTGGAGCAGGTGCATAACGCGGGCTACCTGCATCGCGACATCAAGCCGGCCAACATTCTCATTGATGCTGACGGCAAGCCCACCCTGATCGACTTCGGCGCAGCGCGTGCGGCGATGGTGGGCCGCACCGTGGCGATGACGGCGATCTTCACGCCGGGCTATGCCGCAGCCGAGCAGTTCACTTCGGCCAGGCAGGGGCAGTGGAGCGACATCTACGGCCTGGCGGCCACGCTCTATCACGCGATTACCGGCAGGGTGCCGCCCAACGCCGTGGATCGCATGCTCGACGACACCTATGAGCCGCTGAGATTGCTAGCGCCTGAAGGCTTTGCTTCCGGTGTATTGCTCGGCATCGATGCGGGCCTGGGTGTGCGTGCAAGCGAGCGTCCGCATTCGATTGCGGCCTGGCGGCCGATCCTGGGCCAGACGGGCCCCCTCGATGCAACCGCCACGATGGTTGTCAGGCATAAAGCTGGCACCGAACCCGCGGCCAAGCGCAGGATGGGCATGTGGATTGGCCTCGCGACGATAGCCGGTCTGGCCGTTGCCGGCGGCGGCTATTACTTCGCCACCGCAAAGCCGCCGGTGTCGCAGCAGATCGTGAACACGCCATCGGCTGAAGAAAAAGCCGCCGAGGAAGCACGCGCGGCCGTCGAAGCCCAGCGCGAAAAGGATCAGCAGGAACTGGCGAGGTTCCGCACTGAGTCGGAGGCCCGCCAAAAGGCGGACGCGGAGGCCGAAGCGAAGCGCAAGGCCGATGAGGAGGCAAGGCAGAAGGCTGACGCGGAAGCGGCCGTCCAACGCCGGGCCGAGGAAGCCGCGCGGCGTAAGAGCGAGGCTGAGTTGGCCGAAAAGAAACGCATCGCAGACGAGGCCAACCAGAAGGCCGAGGCGGAAGCGGCAGCCAAGCGCAAGGCGGAGGAGCAGGACAAAAGGGCTGCTGAAGCCACCGAGACAGCGTTGCGTCTCGGTTTGCCGGATCGCCAGCACCTACAGGTGGCTCTCACCGCATTGGGCTTCAATACCAATGGCACGGACGGCGTATTCGGACCGCGCTCGCGAGAGATGATCGCGGCGTGGCAGCGCAAGCAGAACCAAGCCGCGACAGGGTTCCTGACGGCAGCACAACACCAGGCCCTGTTGCGTGAGGCTGCACCGGCCATCGCCAGGTTCGATGAGGACGAGAAGAAAAAGGCCGAAGAGAAGAAGAAAGCTGAAGAAGAGGCCATGGCGCGTGGTTCTCAGCCTGCCGTGCCCATCACGCCACCTACCGTTGCCAGTGGTGCTGCGCCGCCCGCCGCCGCTCGCGATGGCTTGTGGTTCGGCGCCATCGATTGCAAGTCTAGTGGCCGCACAGCCGTTCAAGGCATGGTGTCTGGAGGCGCTGGAAGTCTGTTGGGAAGTGGTGTCACGATAAGACTGCAGATCACCGGAGAAAGCGCGGCGATTGCGGTTCGGCCGACCAACGAAGGCAACAGCGCCGGGAGCATCGGATCGGTCAGCGGATCGCGCGTTGTCGGCAGCGGTCAGATAAACGGAAACATCAGCGGACGCGGTGTCTATGCCCAAGGAAGCGTCGGCGGAGAGACATGCACTGTGAGCCTTGTCGGACCATAACGCGCTAAGGCATACCGTTACGTGCCATTTTCCAAAGCATCTTCGGCTAATTGGGGGACAACGATGATGAAGCTAAGAGCAATGCTACTTGTAGCATTTTCTGCGCTCGTGTTTGGCACCCTTCTCGGGCCGGCGGCCGCGCAGTTGCCGAAGCCAATGAAGGAAAGCGAGATCAAGGCCGCCGGTGGTCGGCAGATTCCCGGCCCCGAGCTGAAGCAGCAATGGGTGGGAAATACGGTCTACGTCCTCGTCTTGAAGAAGTTCGGCGCGGCGGGAGTGCCAGGGGCGGTTATCGCCAACTACTATCCCAACGAGCGCACCAGGCGGCAGAAGTTCCCCGGCACTCAGAAGACGATCGAAACGAACTGGTGGATGGACGGCAACAACAGATGTGTCGAGGAGAAGGGGGCGACCATTTCGGGGCACCTGTGCTCGACAGCCTGGGAACTCGCTGGAACTTTCTATTTATGCTTCCAGCCGGACGGCGATTGCGCCATGTCCTTCAGGAATGTTCCAGGCAATCCCGAGTCCCTGTAATCGCGAGCAAACATTGCCTTTGGAAATACGCGCCGGAATGCCACGGCCCAGCATTGCATCGGCGCCTAAGCGGGTCCGCCAAGTCCGTTGTGGGTCACGAGCGCCGTTTTGACCTTCTGATCATAACTTCCGGTCTACCCCCAACAGCGGACCTTTCCGAACCCGATCGGCAGGTGGCATTCGTGCCAAATCCAGACATCGGGGACGTGGCTAAGAGTAGACCTTGTCGATCTATTTACTCGCGCTCGTCATTCGCAAGTTCCTCGAGCGCTTCCCGGGTCAACTCGCCCATGCCAGTTTGCAAGTCCGAGACGGTGACCCCTTCGGCATTTTTCAGGTCATTTAGCACGTCGAGGGCTTGATCAGCCGTGTCGCATCCGACGTTGGTTCCTCCCGGGACCTGGATCAGAAATCGTGTCTTAGGCTGCATATCTCTCTCCTATGTCGTGGCCACTCTACGCTGCGGACGGGTTGATCGGGAATTCGATTTGATGGCGAAGGGTCAAAAACTGGAACGGCGGGAATGCCGGAGTTGTGCCGGGCCGGCATAGCGGCGCCGGAGGCTGTTCCTGCTCAAAAGTCCATCCGGCCATGGAATCGGTTTGGCGATGAAGACCAACCTCAAGACCGCCAAGGCGATCAGCCTCGACTTCCCACCGTTGCTGCTCGCCCGCGCCGACGAGGTGATCGAGTGAGGCGGCGCGTACTGCTTCGGGTCAATCACGTCGTTCTGAGGTTGCGTCGATAACTTCCGGTCTACTCCTATGAACAGACATCCTCGGGGTCCAGTGGCGGGTCTCAAACGTGCCAGGACCGGACATTTCTCGCGTAGCCGACCACGCCGGCAGCGAGGATCGCGGCCGGCCGACGCTGCTCAGGACGAATTCCCAGTTTTCCCCGCTGCCCCCGATTGATCAGGCTGGAGACGCGAGCGGCTTGCCCTTCTCCACGACATAGGTGCTGCTGATCCTAGTCTTTGTGCCACCGTTCGGTCCGCCAGCATGGGGCGTTCCAGCCGGTACCTGGAAGGCATCGCCCGGTTTCAAAGTGCGGGTCGGTTGACCTTGTACGGGAAGATCGAGGCCACCTTCAATAACATAGCCGGATTCGATTCCCGGATGTGTGTGTCGCGCGACTACTACCCCGGGCCCTATTTCCGCCTCCACAATTATTGTCACATAGCCCGGCACCGGACCGTCCGTCTGCGACAGAATTTTTCGCGTGACGCCGGGCGTGGCCGCTGGCGCGGTGGACTGAGCGGAGACGCTGGTGGCGATTAGGCCGCTTACGGCACACAGCGCGCACCCCACGATGTTTCGCCGGTTCAGGTTCATTTAACCCTCCCTGGGTTCAACCGAGATTTCCAGGAGGCTTCCTGGAAAGGCGCCAATTCTAGCAATCAGGGGGGTTCCGGTGAAGCTTTGGACGGGTTTCCGCCCACGCCGACGAGATGATCCAGTCAGCTATTCTGCCATGTCGCCTTTGGGTCAGGCACGTCGTTCTGAGGATGCGTCGATGACCTCCGGTCTACCCCGATGAGCAGACACCCTCGGGTCCGATGGCAGGTCAAACGTGCCATTAGCCGACATGAACGAACCACGTCGACCGCGTCATTGCCCCGCCGATTGAGCCCTTCTACGATCGGAGGCGGAGAGGCGGGGAAATTCCATTGGCACGTGAGCAACGCCGGTTAGCGGCAATACTTGCAGCCGATGTGGTTGGCTATTCCCGCCTGATGGGCCGGGACGAGAGCGGCACGCTTGCGCGCCTGCGGGAACATCGCAAGCAGCGGTTCGAGCCCACGCTCGCCCGCCACGGTGGTCGGCTGGTGAAGCTGACCGGCGACGGTGCACTGGTCGAGTTCGCCAGCGCGGTGGACGCCCTGGGCGCGGCCATCGAGTTTCAGCAGTCCATGGCCGAGGCCAACGAAGAGCTGCCCGACGATACTGCAATTGTGTTCCGGATCGGACTGCACCTCGGCGATCTGATCGTGGATGGCGACGATCTGTATGGGGATAGCGTGAACGTAGCGGCACGACTCGAAGCCGAATCACCGCCGGGCGGTATCGTGATCTCGGGCGACGTGCGCAATGCTGTCATGGGTCGGCTCAAGGCTACATTCGACGATCTGGGCAATCTCACGCTCAAAAACATCGAGCGGCCAGTTCAAGCGTTTGGCGTCAAGTGGGAGCCCTTGGATTGGAAGGTTGCGGCGACGCCGACCGCCACACCGTCGATTGGCGCGCCACCCCCAGCCGACGTTCCGCTCCCTCTTCCCGACAAACCTTCCATCGCGGTGCTGCCGTTCCAGAATATGAGCGGCGACCCCGAGCAGGATTACTTCGCCGACGGTATGGTCGAGGACATCATAACAGCCCTGTCTCGTTTCAAATCGCTGTTCGTGATCGCGAGGAATTCGTCGTTTTCCTACAAAGGAAAATCGCCCGATATTCGGCAGGTCGGACGCGAACTTGGCGTGCGCTATGTGCTGGAGGGAAGCGTCCGCAAGGCCGGCGGACAGGTGCGCATCACCGGGCAGCTCATCGATGCCGCAAGTGGTGCCCATCTGTGGGCCGATCGTTTCGAAGGCTCCCTGGACGATATTTTCGACCTCCAGGATCGGGTGACGACCAGCGTGGTCGGCGCGGTCGCGCCCAGGCTTGACCAGGCGGAGATAGACCGGGCAAAGCGCAAGCCGGTCGAGAGCCTCGATGCCTATGACTGCTTCCTCCGGGGCATGGCGAACGTCCATGAGCAGACAAGAAGCTCTTGGGAAGAGGCTCTCCGGCTGTTCTATCATGCCATTGATCTCGACCCCGGCTTCGCCACTCCGTACGGCATGGCCGCTAGCTGCTATTCGACTCGCAAGATGCGAGGCTGGGTCATCGACAGCGATCGGGAAGAATCCGAAACCAGACGCTTGGCATCGCGCGCGTCCGCTATTGGCCGCGACGACGCGCTTGCGCTCTGCTGGGCCGGTTTTTCCCTCTTCAGGGTTTGCGGCGAACATGGCACCGGGGCTGCCTTGATCGACCAAGCACTTGCGATCAATCCAAATCTTGCGAGGGGCTGGCAGTTGCGAGGCGTGATCAGTGTTATAGTCGGCCAGCATGAGGTGGCGCTTGAACAGCTTGGCCGCGCACTGCGCTTGAGTCCGCTCGATCCCGATAACCATCTTTCAGAAGTAAACGTGGCGTTTGCCCATCTGTTCCAAGGCAGATATGACGAAGCATTGAATTGGGCGACCAAAGCTCTCGTGCATCAATCGACCGTGATGGGACCACTGCGGTGCTCGGCGGTAGCTAACGCTCTTGCTGGCAACATCGACGAAGCACGAAAATTCACGACTCGGATGCTTCAGCTCGACCCTGCGATGCGCATGTCCCGTCTTAAGGATTACGTCCCGTACCGACGACCCCAGGATATTGAACGGGTATTGGAGGGCTTGCGTCTCGCCGGGCTGCCCGAATGAGGACCCGCGGTCCCGCCACTATCCTCATCTTTGATGTTGTGGGTTAGAGCAGCAAAGGAATACCGATGCCCAAGCTAGCAATCGTTGCGACGATCAAGACGGCGCCCGGCAAACGTGACGAATACTTGAAGCACCTGCGCGCTCATGGCGAGCGCTGCCGCGCGACCGAGCCAGGCACGCTCACCTTCGAGATACTTGTGCCGCACGACCAAGCCGATACGCTGATGCTCTATGAGCTTTATGCCAGCAAGGAAGCGTTCGACACGCACTGGAACGGCCCGTCCATCCAACAAGCACGCAAGGACACAGCCGGCCTATTGATCAATATGACCGGCGTCCGCTGCGATCTGGTGGAGTGATCGAAGAAAGGTTGGAGGCAAAAATGCATCGTTTCGATCTGAAGGGAAAAGTGGCGCTGGTGACCGGCGGCAATGGTTGTCCCTGCTGAAAACTATATCCGGCAATATTGANNATGAAGTCCGCCAAGGATCGGCCGCACGGCAAGCAGACCGTATGGATGGCCCGGCCGATGTGTCGGAGAATCCTTGCCGAGAGACAGATGCGTCCGAAGTCCGTTGTAATAGTCGGCGTAGGCGGAAAGGATCCGGCGCAGATGGGCCTCGCCGAAGACGACGATGTGATCGAGGCATTCCCGGCGGATCGAGCCGATCAGTCTCTCCGCATGCCCGTTTTGCCAAGGCGAACTCGGAGCCGTCGGGTGATCACGGATGCCCATGGCAGAAAGCCGCCTCGTGACCGCGTGACCATAGGATCCGTCTCGGTCGCGGATGAGATAATCCGGCGCGTCATTCCACGGGAAGGCTTCGGTGATCTGGCGGGCAATCCACTCCGCCGTCGGATTGGTCGTCAGCGTGAGCGATATCAGCCGCCGGCGCTGGTGCTTGAGGATGACCAAAACGAACAGCAGCTTGAAGCCGACCGTCGGCACGACCAGAAAGTCCATGGCGGCAATGCCCGCCGCATGGTTGTGCAGGAAAGTTTTCCAGGTCTGCGACCGCCCTCGCCCGCTCCTCGCCATGTACTTGGCGACGGTCGACTGCGCGACTTCGATCCCAAGCTTCAGCAGTTCGCCATGGATACGCGGCGCACCCCACAGCCGGTTGGCCAGGCTCATCTCCCGGATCAGGCGCCGGATCTCCATCGGAACCTTCGGCCGACCTCCGTGAGAGCGTGACTTCCAGCGCCAGTACAGGCGGAAGCCCGCTCGATGCCACCGGACGATCGTGTCGGGCTGGACAATGGTGACGGCGTTCAACACCGACGGGAACAGGCGATAGAGCCACACGAAGAGCAGTCGATCGGCTATCGCCAATTTAGGCCTCGCGGGAACATGCCGGCGCAGCACATTCAACTGGTGCCGCAGCATCACGATCTCGGCTTCCAGCCGCCCCCACTTCTTGAACGGTGACACCGCGACGTAGAAGACCAGGCTCAGGAGCGCCATCATTGCGGCTCAGCCTACCGGATCTTGTTCCTCAGGCCAGTGGATGGAGTATTCGGTATGGACAGGTGACCGGCCGTGGCCCGAAAATGCCAGCGTTTGCGAAGGCGCCGGCGGCGGCCGGGCAAACCGAAGGCGACGACGGCGAGAGGCAACTCACCCAGCATTCGCCGTTTAGGTACGGCCCTCGATCACTTGGTGCCGGCCGGCGCCGGCTGACCCCCGCTACGCGGGACGGACGGCGCCTCCGGGTTCGGCAAACCAAACGGCAGTTGCGGCGCCGCCCGCTGGGGCACGCATTCACGGCCCTGCAGGACGGTGCCCTGCGGACAGACGCACGAACCCGCGGCCGCCCCCGGCACCAGCGGCGGCGTGCAGGCGTGCTGTTGCGGCCTCACGCATTCACGGCCCTGCAGAACGGTGCCCTGCGGACACAGGCACGAACCCGCGGCGGCGCCTGGCACCAGCGGTGGTGCACAGGCGTGCTGTTGCGGCTGCACGCATTCACGGCCCTGCAGCACGGTGCCTTGCGGACACACGCACGACCCCGCGGCTGCCCCCGGCACCAGCGGCGGTGCACAGGCGTACTGTTGCGGCTTCACGCATTCACGGCCCTGCAGCACGGTGCCCTGCGGACACACGCACGAGCCCGCGGCCGCTCCCGGCACCAACGGCGGCGCGCAGGCGTGCTGTTGCGGCCTCACGCATTCACGGCCCTGCAGAACGGTGCCCTGCGGACAGACGCACGAACCGGCGGCCGCCCCCGGCACCAGCGGCGCCGCGCAGGCGGCCACCGGCCGCACGCATTCCGCGCCTCGTTGCACCAGCCCTGCCGGGCAGATGCAGGCATTGCCGGCAGCATTGGCGACCAACGGCGCGCGACACGCCATCGCCTGCACGCAATCCGATCCCCGTGGCGTGGTCCCGGGCGGGCATGAACGCGTCTGGATCGGCTGGATCGCGGGCGCGCGCGCCTTCCCCGGCCCCGACGGCGGCACAACGAGGAAGGGCGGACACAGCAACGTGTTCTCAACAATAAGTGCGGACGCCTGCTGTGAAACGTTGAGACTGACGGTCGGCCCTGTGTGATAGCCCGACGGTCCATAGTCGTCGTTGCCATACGTCGGGAACCCCGTAGCCCACGAGCATGTCGCCAAATTGGCGGAAAGCGGCGGCAGTGTCGGCTCGTTGATCGTACAGGTGCTGCCGACCGGGACGGTAAAATTCGCCGTCGCTTCGTAGGTTATCAGCCCGATACTGGCATCCCAGCCCATCGCGTCGTTCGGCGTGAGGTTCGCAGTCATCGGGGAGGTGCCGAGGGGCAGGCCGTTTGCGCCGGTGCAACTGGCGACGACCTGGAAGGTCATCGTGTGGCTGGTATCGGATAAGCCGTAGATGCTGAAGTACTTCGTCACCTGGAGCTGGGCCTGGCCCGGCGGCACGGTGTTCTCCACCCACAGGTTCTTCAGCGGCAGCGTCTGATTGCCGGCCTGGATCGTTGCCTGCTGGCCGGCTACATAGGTCGCAACCCACTGCTCTCCTGGCGGAAGAGGATTCGGGACCTGCGGCAGGGTCTCCACGATGATGCATTGGGCGCCGACCGGAAGATTGAGCGCCGTTGCCTGATAGTTGTTGGCGTGGGTCAACGTGATGGTCTGGACCGAGGCCGGATTTGCACAGGACACCACGACCTGGAAATCGCCCATCTGGTGATTGGTCCAGTCCATCGTGTCGTAAATAATGGTCTTCTTGACCGTCAGCGTGCCCGTGGGAAGCGTGTTGCAGACGAAATCATTGTGCACCTCGATGCCGCGCGGATCGGGCAGCCCCTGGACGTTCTGGATCTGGCTGCCGTTGGGATGCGACGCACCGCCCCAGATCAGGCTCGTCACCCACTGACAATTCGCCGGAATGGGAGGAAGCAGAGGAGGCGGCGTCTCCGTGATCGTGCAGGTGCCGCCCACGGGAATATTGCCCGCCACCTGGCCTGCCGCATTGGCGGTGAGGGAGAGAGTCGTGCTGGGACCGGATGGGCAACTCACCGTGACCGGGAACTGCGGATTGGGCATCTGGATCGGCGACAGGTTGGTGGTCGTCTTCCTGACCGTCAGCGAGGCCGACGTGCTGCATGTCAGCGAATTCTGCGCCACGAGACTGGAGGTGGAGTTCCCGGGAATGGTCACGTTCGTGAGTTTGGGATAGGTCGTCGGTTTCCATTGGCAGTTCGCTGGAATAGGTGCGTTCAGCGGCGGCAGCTCGGTGAGCGTGCACACGGTGCCCGCCGGCAGGCTCGGCGTTACGTATTTGAATTGATTGCCGCTGCTGAGGTTGACCGTCGTCGTGGAACCCGGCGCGCACGCGATCTGAATCGGAAACAATGCCGTGACCGGCATCGACGTTCCGAGCGAGGCTGGATCGAATGTCTTGTAGACCGTGAGAGTGCCAGTAGGTAACGGCGGGCCGCATGTCAGCGAATTCTGCGCCACGAGACTGGAGGTCCCGTTGGGAATGGTCACGCTCTGACCCTTGATATAAGTCGTCGGCTTCCATTGGCAGTTCGATGGAATAGGCGCGTTCAGCGGCGGCAGCTCGGTGATCGTGCACACGGTGCCCACCGGCATGCTCGGCGTCTGGAACTTGAATTGATTGCTGCTGCTGAGGTTGACCGTCGTGGAGGACCCCGGAAGGCACGCGATCAGAATCGGAAACAATGCCGTGGCCGGCATCGACGTTCCGAGCGAGACCGGATCGAAGGTCTTGTAGACGGTCAACGTGCCGGTACAGCGAAGCGCGTTGTGCGCCTCGAGATTGGCGCTTCCGTTCGGAATGGTCACGCTCTGGCCTTTGGGATAGCTCGTATCCCAATGGCAGTTCGGCTGCACGTTCGTTCCGGTCGGCGTCAGCTCGGTGATCGTGCACACGCTGCCCATCGCGATATTGGGCACCGTCTGCTGGAAATTGGGGCTCTGCAGGTTGACGGTCGTGGTGGGGAGTCCGGTGCAGGCCACGCTGACCGGGAATATCGCGGTCGCAGGAAACTGCGAGGCCGGCGACGATGGATCGAATGTCTTGGTGACGCTGAGCGTACCCACCGGCACGCAAGCGAAGGTGTTGTGGACCTCAAGCCGGTTGGGCGCGGTGGTGACGATGGTCAGGCTCTGACCGCCCGGATTGGGATAGGTCACCGGTCCCCAGGCACCGAAGCCCGAGGGACAGCTCGCCATCGCGACTGGCGGCGGCAGCGGCTGTTGTTCGGTGACCGTGCACGCGCTGCCGACCGGGATGTTGGTGACCGTTTGGCCGAGGTTGGTCGGGTAGTTGAACGTCACCGTCGTGCTCGGTCCGTACTGAACGCCGTTCTGAATGAATGAGCAGACGACAGTGACCGGGAACAGCGCCGCCGGCGGCGTGGTGGCGGGCGGCGTCACGGTCACCGTCTTGGTGATGTCGAGCGGTCGTGCGTCGAAGATCGGCGCGCAGAGATCGGTCGTCCAGGTCGACGGATCCTTCGCATACCAGTCCGCGGCGGCGAGGCTCGTCACGGTGGCCTCGGCATGATTGCAAACATTCCCCGGCGGCGGGGGATAGGGCCTCTTCACCGGGAATTTCGTGACGACCGCCTGGTTATTATTCAGATTGTTTACATGCAGCGTCGAAGGATTGGCGGTGGGGTTGGGAACCCACCAGGGTGTCGGCGTGCATGACGATGTCGCCGGGACACAGTAGGCCTGCCACGGCAATGACGCCGCATAGTTGGACGGAGTGAAGTTGTCCGACAGGGTGAGCCCGTCCGTCGCTACGATCGGATCGCCCAAATTCGTGACCGTAAGAGTGTAATTGAGAGGCCCGGTGTTCTGCGTCGTCCAGATCGGATTGACAGATTTATTGACGACGAGATTCAAGCACTGCGGCAGCGGCAGAGCGACCTTGGCGGCGTATCCCGGATTTGTGCCCGAGGGCCACGGCAGATTGCTGTTGTAGAAGGCCGAGGTATCCATGATCGCGACGTTCTCGAGTTGGCCGACGCGCGAGCAGTTGGTATCGCCTGCCGACGGGCGGCTCACCGTGATCGTCACGGTGCAGGCAAGCGTAGACTGCGGTTGGAACGTCACCGGACCGGTATTCTGGATGATCCGCACGCCCTGCTGCGGCAGGCTGGTTTGGATCGCGGTCACCGAGCCGGTCCCGGGACCCGGGAAGCCGGTCACGCTGCCGGACGGGCTGGCGGTGCACGAGTAGCTATAGGCAACCGGCAACTGGGTCGCGTAATTGGACGGCACGATGCGCAGCGAGTCGATCAGCGTGCCGATCGTGGCGACTTGGGGGGTCGGATTGCCAAACGTCACCGTATAGGACGCCGATGGCGTGGCGAAGGCGATTCGGCCCAAGCCGTTGTCCACGCTCTTCTGCACCGTGAACTGGCAGGCCGGCGGGGCTTGCATGTTGGCCGTCACCGGAGGGCTTTGCACGACGACGTTGCCCAGCGCGGGGTCCTGATAGGAAGCTCGAACGAAGTTGATCACCGGCTTGAGCGCGACGTCCGGATAGCTGTCGCAACCCGGATTTGAATACTTGATCTGTAGCTGAAAACTGACGGTCGCTCCGGGAGCCAGGCCGGCGATGTTCGGTGGCGCATCGACGGTCGTGCCGAACATCCATTGGGTGTCGCCATACCCCGTCACCTGCTGCGTGTTGCCGGTGGGGGCCTGGCTGTTCGTGCAGACCGCCGGAAGGCAGGTCGATGAAACCAGCTGGGCGGTGAACGGCGGCGTGCCCACGCCCGCCTGGACGAGGTCGCCCAGGCTCCCATTGATCGAATCGAAAAGCTGGATGTTGTCGATGGTCTGGGTGGTCGAATTGTTGGTGAGCGTGATCGTGTAGCCGATGGTGCTGCCCCACGCGAAACCGCCGGACGTCTGCGGCGTGTCTTGCGTCTTTGTCACTTGCAGCGCGGGGCTGCCGCATGTCGGATCGACCGGCGCGTTGATCGTGACCGGAACGGACGCGGTGGCGGTGTTGTTGTTGGGATTGGCGTCCTGGATCGTGGTGGTCGAGCCGGGAACGTTGAAGCTGATATGAGCCGCGTTGGTCAGGAAGTTTCCCTGCAGGTTCTTCACGCAGTGGAGGCCGGAAAGAGCCGAAATGGTGACGTCGAACGCGATGACCATCGAGTCGCCGGCCTTCAGGAGGCCCGTCGTGCCCGCCGGGTAGCTCCATTGCAGGAAATCCGTCGGGTTCGTCGAGGAGACCGTCAGCGGGGAGTTACTGACGCTCGGGACGGGATCGAAACACGTCGAAGTCCCCGAACCGGGGACGATGGTGCACGTAGCGCTGCCGTAGGTGGCCGTCAGCGGCACGCCGGTGGCGGGCACCGAGAGACGATCCTGGAGCAGGAATCCATAGGCGTCGTTCGGGCCGTTGTTGGTGATCGTGATCGTGTAGTGAACCGTGACCGCGCCGGTGTTGGGGTCGGTCGAGGTCACCGTTGCGACCTTGGCAACCGACAGATCGGTCGGGAGCGCTGCGGTGCCGTTCACCGTCGCGTTGATGGTACTCGAGCCCAGGGCCGTCAGGTGTTGCGTATCAGCGGACGCGTACACCGTGACGGTGTTGGTCGCGCTGTTCTGGGAGGTCGGGAGATACTCGAAATAGCCGTAGATGACGCAGGTCGTTGTCGTCATCGGCGGCAAGGGCAGTGGACCGAAAAACGTCGACCCGCCGGCGCTGGGGAGAGGCGGAGTGGCCAGGCCGCACGTCGAGCTTGTGAAATGGAAGCCCGGCTGAAATGTCTCCTGCAGATCGACGTTCAACGCGGTTGCGTTGTTGTTGTACAGCGTGATCGGATAGGAGACCGGCGTGTAGGGCGGCACGCTCGGCAAGGTGTTCTGGCTTTGGCTGATGCACCCGGCCGGACCGCAGAGGTCCTTGGATATCGCAATGTTTTGCGCGTGAACCGTAGCGACGGCTGCGAAGAACAGCAGGCCAGCGAGGGATACCGTCGCACGAGACAAAAGCCGGGCGATTATTCGGGACATGGCACTTCCTGAGTCGGATGGCGTTTCTGCGAGGGTCGGCCCTCGATCACTTGGTGCCGGCCGGCGCCGGCTGACCCCCGCTACGCGGGACGGACGGCGCCTCCGGGTTCGGCAAACCAAACGGCAGTTGCGGCGCCGCCCGCTGGGGCACGCATTCACGGCCCTGCAGGACGGTGCCCTGCGGACAGACGCACGAACCCGCGGCCGCCCCCGGCACCAGCGGCGGCGTGCAGGCGTGCTGTTGCGGCCTCACGCATTCACGGCCCTGCAGCACGGTGCCCTGCGGACAGACGCACGAGCCGGCAACCGCCCCTGACACCATTGGTGCCGTGCAGGCGTGCTGTTGCGGCTTCACGCATTCACGGCCCTGCAGCACGGTACCCTGCGGACACACGCACGAGCCCGCGGCGGCCCCCGGCACCAGCGGTGGCGCGCAGGCGTGCTGTTGCGGCCTCACGCATTCGCGACCCTGCAGCACGGTCTCCTGTGGACAGACACACGAACCCGCGACCGCCCCCGGCACCAGCGGCGCCGCGCAGGCCTGCTGCGGCGGCTTGGCGCATTCACGACCCATCAGCACGGTGCCCTGCGGACAGACGCACGAACCGGCGGCCGCTCCCGGCACCAGCGGCGCCGCGCAGGCCTGCTGCGGCGGCTTCACGCATTCACGGCCCAGCAGAACGGTGCCCTGCGGACAGACGCACGAACCCGCGGCCGCCCCCGGCACCAGCGGCGCGGCGCAAGCTTGCTGCGGCGGCTTCACGCATTCACGGCCCAGCAGCACGGTGCCCTGCGGACAAACACACGAGCCGGCGGTCGGTCCCGGTACCAGCGGTGTCGGGCAGAGGGCGGCCTTGCGGACAGTGACGCAACTCGTGTTGTCGACCGTATTGGCATCCACGAGGCCCGAAGCGGGGGTGAACGCGACCGTCGCGCAATTCGTGAAGGGCGGGAAGGGCGCGGCGCCCAGGGCGGTGGCGGAGATGTTGATCGTGCTCAAGGCCTGATTCGGCGCCGTTGGACCCGCCCCGACATAGGTGCACGTCAACGTGCCCGCGGCGGCTACCGTGGGTGGCGAGCAGGTCCAATCCGGTCCCCCCGATGCACTGGTGAACGTCATCCCGGCGGGGACCACATCCGTCACGGTGATGACGTTATTGCCGGTGAACGCCGCTCCCTTGTTCGTGACCGTCAAATGGAACGCGTAGACGTTGACCTGCGGAGCCGGGCTCGTCCCGCCGGTCTTCTCGATCTTCACATCGACCGGTTTCGGACAATCCGGCATCGTGATTTTGATTTCGCCGGAACAGCACGAGTCGGTTCCCGCGGCGGTGCCGCCGCCGAGCTTGGTCGCGTCGGCCGTCAGCGTGACTGCCTGGCCGGCCTTTGCACCGGCCAATGTCCAGGTCATCGTCGCAGACCACGGTTGCTGCTGCGGCACCACGGTGACTCCGGGCGTCCGCGATGTCAGCGTGACGTCGGTTCCGGCGGATCCTGCTCCGTTCGTCGTCAGCGTGTAGGTGCCGTCCGGATTGCACTTCACCGCGGCCTTCATATCCTTGAGGCAGTCCGTGCTTGCTCCGGTGCCTCCCCCGGACGAGTGATCGCCGCAATCGCCGGGGCCGAGGCATATATTGTCGTAGCCGACGACTTCCGATGGTTGCGGCGTGAAGTCGACCGGCAGCTGGACCTGGGTCACGTTCGTGATGATCTGGTTCCACAGCACATTGGGCGCCGCCGAGCCGGCGATCTGCCAATGTCCGCCGCTGTCCGACGGGAGATTTTCCCCGGGCTGGGTGAGCCGGACCGGTGCGCAGATGTGGTGCCAACCGGGACTTGATCCCGCATCCGTCGTAGCCGGCAGATTGGCGTAATAGTCCGCACGCATTCCAGGGCTGCCGTAGATGTTGAAGGACGGATGGATCACCGTCGTGGGCGCGTAGGGAATGTCAATAATTCGAATGTCGAAACAGAATTGACCGCATCCCCCCGTCTTCTCGACCCAGTTTCCCCGATATTTTGGATCGCTCGAACATGCAGCCGAGGCGCCTGACTGGTCGGTCAACTTCAAATACCAGTCGGACGCGCCGCCGATGCTGCCCGCGTTGCTCGTGGTCACGGCGATGTTCGGGGCCGCCGAACAGGGGCCCCATCCGTCTTGCACGGACGACCCGAAGGGGCTGCAGTACGGACCGGACTGTGCGCCGGCCGAACCGGCGTCGACGACGGCCCCCACTGCCAGGCCTGTCAACAAGATCAATGCAACGACGCCCCTGCGCAGCAGGGCATGGATCGTCGACCGGGCTTTCGGTTGTCCGGTCGTCATCGTTTGATTCCACAGGCGGCGTTGGGGATCGCCAGCGTCACCTTGCTGCGGCAGCAATCGTACGGCTTGCCACTTGCGGCAGCCGCCGTGTTGAAGGCGCAGACGTCGATGACGGCGGACGATCCCGGCGCTCCGCTCACGGCGATATTCGCCGGGTTCAGCGGGATCGCTCCGCTGGGAACGCTGACACCCGATGTCAGGGAGGTGGCGTTGACGCTGTTGGCCCAGGCGGGACCGGTGACCGTCAATTTATAAATCCACTTCCCGGTATTCTGGTCGCACTCGAAGGTGCCTTTGCTCGCGAAGCACGCCTTCGGCTGGGTCCCGATGTCGATCGAGGCGCAGTCGCGGTTGTTTGCCAGCGCGGTTTCGTAGACACCGGGTCTTGAAGCAACGCCGACCGTCGCGCAGTTTTCGTATTTCCGCGGGGTCTTGGTGGTGAAGGTCAGGACGAGCTGATTGAGATGCGCGCCGCTATTGAACAGGCCGAAGCCGGTGTGGGCGCAATTCACGCTGCCCGACGAAAGCGTGCAATTCCAGTTGGTGCCGGTCGCGCCGACGAAGCTCAGTCCGGGCGGCACCGGGTCGCTGATGCCAATGGCGTTGCCCGGAGTGAAGGGAATGCCTGCATTGGTGACGTCGAGCTTGAAGTCGATGGTCCATGTCCCGGATGTTTCATCGAACTTGGCGCTTCCCGCGGTCTTCTTGATCGCGATATCGACGGGCTGAACGTTCGTCGGATAGCAATTCGGCCCGATGCAGACGCCCCCGCCGCCACTGCCACCGCCACTGCCCCCACCGCCACTGCCCAGCCAACCGATGATGTAAGGCGGATCGGCCGCGAATCCCGGACCGCCGTAGGCCGCCGTCGCCGTCGAGCCGCAGCCGCGAATGCGCACGCCGCCGAGATGGCCCGCCGCGGTCGGGTCGTCGAACCGGTCGTCGTAGTCGATGAAATAGCTGGTGGCCGGCGGCTCGTTGAAATTGCGCACCGGGTCCGCGGGACTGCCTTGCAGCCCATGCACCACGAGCGGGCCGCCGGGTTCGAGCTGGTTGCGGAGCGCCGGGTCGTTGCGGAGATTTTGCCCGGTGGTCCACAGGGAGAACTCGCAGGCGGTCTCACCGAGCCTGCCGTCCTGGCCATAGCCATAACCATAGCCGAGCGCGACGCCGCCATTGGTATTGCGATAGCTGCCGGCAAAGCCGACGGCATATTCCTCAGCTTCCGGGACCCATTGGCCAGGCGTCCTCGGGTCGTCGGGGATTTCCAGCCAGAACCGCAATACGCGCGGCTCGCCTTGCTTGGTGAAGGTGGAATAGTCGTAGGTTCCGGCGACTGGCGCGCGCTGCGCCAGGATCATCGCGCCCTTTTGCGAGAAGGCGATGTCGGAGACGGGATAGGGGCCAGGCTGGGCAGGAACCTCGAGCTCCCAGCGCGGGTCGGGCGCGAAATTGCCGTCCTGCGCGATGCCGACCGACCAGATCTGCGGCCCTTCCGCGGCAGCGCCATTTCTTGTCGAGTAGTAGAGCCGTCCGTCCCGGACCGCGAGGCCCCATACCCGACGATCCGGCGGTGCGTATCCCCACGTCTCGGGATTGGTCGAGTCGAACCGTGCGGTGGCGATGTTGAGCCGGTTGCGCGGGTCGAACGGCACCGGCGGCAATTGCGCGGCGCTGCGCCCCGTGACGCCGTGATCGAAAGCCGGGCCGGGTTCGGTCCCGTCCTTGGTCGAGAAGCGGTGAATCATGCCGGTATAGAGGTCCGACACGAACAACTGCTTGTGCGCGGCGTCGTAGGCCATGTTGCCAAGTGCCGGCCCCGGATTCGGAACGCCGTCCAGCATGACGTTGGCGAACAGAGTGACCACGCCGGTACGCCCGTCGACCTTGTAGATGCCACCCGGCCCGCCTTGCAGCGCAATCCCGAATTGCCCGTTCTGCCATTGCGCGCCGGGCCCACCCGTCTTCATGCGCTCGAACGTGCCGTCGGGCGCGCGCTTGACGATGTGCAGGCCGAAGGCGGAGGTAGCGGCGAGATAGATGTTGGCCTCGGGCTCGTCATCGAGCGCGATGCCGAAGACCTGTCCGACATCCTTCGCCAGCACGTCGCGCGGCTTGGCCGCGGGCCAAAGGCGCCCGTCCCACACGTAGCCGGGGCTGGCAAGGTCGACGATGCGCGCCGACGGCCCATCGGGATTGATGAAGGTCACGTCGAGCAGGGTCCGGTTGGCCGGCCGCAGCGCGCGCGGATCGGGGGCTACGACGCCGGAGAAGCCGGTGACGACGGCGTTGCCAACGGCGAGGATCGGCGGCGGGTTCGTCTGTTGCGCGCTGGCGCCGCCAACGTCACACAAAAGGAACGTGGCCAGCAGCAGGGCGCGAGCCCCGATCCTGGGCGCAACTATCTTGGGAGCGGAGAAAGCCAGGCAGCCCGCGACTGCGCCGAGCAGTGCACGACGGGCAGCGGCGACAAATGGCTTGAATCGTAGTGTGATGATCCGACGTTAAGGTATCCGAGGACCGAACGCTATCGGGAAATAGCGGCCTCAGTTCACTTCAGGACAGCGGCGAGATGCATTCCCACATCGCGTCCTCCGAATGTTGCATCGTGGTGCGGCGAGCCTCAGCCTTTGACATCGAACGTGTCCGCTTGTCTTCGCGCACCTTGATCTTCCGGGTCAGGATTGCCTCGAACAACTCGCGCTAACCCGTGGCACGAAAATGCTATTGTCTTGACAGGCGCGGGCGGTGGCCGGGCGAGCCGAAGGCGAGGAGGGCGAGATGCAATGCAAATGAAGCGCGCAGCTGTTGAGATGGTTAGGGTTGAAACCCAATAAATATGTTGAGGCTGGAATCGGTTAGTGATTCTCTGCGGTCAAGGAGCAGAGAACATGCGACGCAACTTGTTTTGGCTGAACGACGAACAGTGGCAACAGATCGAGCCCCTTCTGCCGACGGATGTACGCGGCAAGGATCGGGTGGATGACCGGCGGGTGATCAGCGGCATCCTTCACATTCTGAAGAGTGGCTGCCGGTGGTGCGATTGCCCGCCGGAATACGGCCCATCGACGACGATCTACAATCGTTTTGTGCGCTGGGCCGCGCGCGGCGTATGGGAACGGCTGTTCCGCGAGCTTGCCGGTCGTGGCCGATCGAGCGAAACGCAGATGATCGACTCGACGCACATCAAGGCGCACCGCTCGGCCTCAGGCGGAAAAGGGGGGAGCAGAAACAGGCGATTGGACGCTCACATGGTGGGCGCAATACGAAGATCCACGCAATCGCAGATGCTAAACTTCCTCGCCTCAGTATTCCTCGTCGCTGCTATCGTCTGGTGGATTTTATGAGTCTCGACCCTAGTTAGGTCAGCCCAAGGTCAAATTTGGAGACCTACAGTAGTTTCAGCTGGCTTGTCGGGTTCACACTGGGCCCAGCGATCGCCACTCCTCGGACCTTTCCGAGATCCGCTATCACGCGAGTAATATGGTGGGTCGTGTTAACTTGGCGCCAAGTTGTGGAGTTTCCGGGCCCATCTAAGCCACTGGCTGTCTGATAAATGAACGCGTCTGCCGCAGAGAATCCGGGACCAGCGAAGTGGTCACTCGCCACAATTTTTTGACAAACAGCGCGCATAATTTCGCTGTCGGAGCCGACCTGCTCGCCTCTCTGGACAAGCCAGGCCACGTTCGTTGCGTATCTGTAGTGCCTTATTGCTGCGGCACGGCTCTTGCGAAAGTTCATCTTTGCAGAATCCGCTGCATAGTCGCCGAACATCATGTACATCGCCGTTGATGGCGCAAATCTGACTGCCTGTTGCCATGCCAACCATTCGTTACGTGGCCAGATGTCATGCGATCCCCGCTCGGCCGGGTTCCTTTCGGGATAGTGCGTCCCCTGAAAGATGATGTGCCGCCACGCTCCGAAGTCTTGAAGCTGCTCAAGCGCCGCTGCGATAATCGGCGCGACAACTCGCGGTTCGGAAAAGTCGTCACCAGAAAAGTCCGCAATCACGGCGCAATGCTCCGGCGCGAGGCCAACATTCCTGAGAGCAGCACTAAGCGAATGAGCGAATTCGGGACCGATCATTTCGCCGGCGGCTACCACGATACCCAGCTTGAGAGGACCTGCTCCAAGCGAGTTAGCAAATGCGGTTGCCGTTCTTCCAGTGAGGTCAGACGCGGTCGCTAAAGGTATGGCGTCCACGCTACTGTCGCGAACCCTTCGGAGCATGCGCGGAAGCCACAGCTCCAGCTCCGTTCGACCAACCTCTTCCATCAAATATCGAACGTCGATAAAGGCCCGATGGCCGCGCCAGTGGCGCGAGAGCGCAGCACTGATACGGGCGCTCGGCCTCAATGAGCTTCGCACGCTTTGGCATTCAACATTTAGGTCGCCGCCGCCTCCCTTCACCAAAGACCTCATGGCCCGGTTCATTTGCTGGCATATCCAGGACCAGACTTTCGGTGGCCTCGATCAAAATACCTGTCCATACTGAAAACTCCATCCGCACTGGCGTGAGGGAGGAGATCAGGTAGGCTTAGCCTCAATGATCGCGTTTCTGAGCCTGGTCCTCCACGTCGTCGTCTCGCCGTTCAAGACGCGGGCGCGGCTGGAAGCTGAGATCGTGCTGCTGCGGCATCAGCTGAACGTGCTGTGCCGGCGCGTCCCCTCGAAACCAAGGCTGAAGGCGGCCGACCGACTGCTCTTCGTCTGGTTCTATCGGCTGTTCCCGTCGGTATTGAACGCCGTCATCATTGTCCAACCCGAGACGATCATCCGGTGGCATCGGGCGGGCTTCCGGCTGCACTGGCGCTGGAAATCGCGCTCTCCTGGCGGCCGGCCAAAGGTTCCAATGGAGATCCGGNNGAGCGGGCGAGGGCGGTCGCAGACCTGGAAGACTTTCCTGCACAACCATGCGGCGGGCATTGCCGCCATGGACTTTCTTGTCGTGCCGACGGTCGGGTTCAAGCTGCTCTTCGTTTTGGTCATCCTCAGGCATCAACGCCGGCGGCTGATATCACTTACAGTGACGACCCATCCAACGGCGGAGTGGATTGCCGGACAGATCACCGATGCCTTCCCCTGGGACGATGCGCCCGACCATCTCATTCGGGACCGAGACGGGTCCTACGGCCAAGTGGTTACCCGGCGTCTTTCTGCCATGGGCATTCGTGATCACCCGACGGCCCCGCGGTCACCCTAGCAGAATGGGCATGCGGAGCGGTTGATCGGCTCGATCCGTAGGGAATGCCTCGATCACATCGTCGTCTTCGGCGAGGCCCATCTGCGTCGGATCCTTGGTGCCTACACCGGCTATTACAACGAGCTCCGGCCGCACCTATCTCTGAACAAGGATTCGCCTGGCCATCGGCCGATCCAACAGCTGGGCCAGCTTAGCGCGCGGCCGATTCTCGGTGGGCTTCATCATGAATATTGCCGGATGTAGTTCTCGGTAGGGACAGGNNGGGGCACCAAGAAGGAGCCGAATGTCGGCCTGCACCGGCTCTGTGCGTTCCTCACCACCGAGCCGAACGGCATCGTCGAGCCGATCCACAACAAGGCCATGCCCGTCATTCTGATGACCGAGACCGATGTCGAGCAGTGGCTGACAGGCTCAGCTCAGGAAGCGCTCGAGTTGCAGAAGCCGGCGCCGGACAACGCGGTCGTGATCGTCGAGCCGAAGAAGGCCTGTCCTTACCGAAAACTCCATCCGCACTGGCGTGAGGGAGGAGATCAGGTAGGCTTAGCCTCAATGACCGCGTTTCTGAGCTTGGTCCTCCACGTCGTCGTCTCGCCGTTCGAAACGCGGGCGCGGCTGGAAGCTGAGATCGT
>PLYQ01000178.1 GCA_003153415.1 Rhodospirillales bacterium
CGGCGAACTCGAAGTTCAGATGGGCGTCCACCACGGCTTCGCCTTCCCGCAACGTTGGTGCTACGACAAGCCAGCTGCGGAACGGCACTGGGAGCGGCTGCTGTCGCTCTACAGGCGGCGTTTGGGATGAGCTATTTCGGCGCACCGTTGGTCGGAGTGAACTTCTGCACGCGCTTGGCGTTGTCGACTTCGCCCGTGTAGATGTTGCCCTTGGAATCGACGGCGATGCTGTGCACGTAGTGGAAGTTGCCGGCGTAGCGACCGGGGCGACCGAAGCCGCCGACCACTTGTCCGTCGCTGCGGCGCAGGATGCGCAGCAGGTTGTTCTCGCCGTCGATGTTGAATAACCAGGTCTGGTTGCTATCAGGCCAGAAGTTCAGGTCCCACACCGTGCCGCCGCCGAGCGTCGGCTTGTCGTAGAACCATTCGGTGACATAGCTGCCGTCCTTCTTGAACACCTGGATGCGGTCGTTGGTGCGGTCGCAGACATAGACCAAGCCGTCGCGCGAGAACTTGGCGCAATGCACGGGGTTGGCGAACTGCTGCGACGGCGCCGCGGCCGGGTCGTACTTCGGCGTCTTGTCGTCAGATGGTGTCTTGCCGTAGGCGCCCCAGTGGCGTTTGTAGGCGCCGGTCTCCGAATCGACCACGATGACCCGGCGGTTGCCGTAGCCGTCGGCGACGTAGACTTCGTTCGCCTCGGTATCGACCTGGATGTCGGCGGGCCGGCCGAACAACGTCTTGTCGTTGCTGCCGCCGGTTGGTCCGAGCTTGCCGATCGTCAGGACCGGCTTGCCGTCCTTGGTGTACTTGAAGATGGCGCTGTCGGTCTCGGCGTTGCCGGCGATCCAGACGAAGCCCTTGCGATCGACATGGATGCCGTGCTCGTTGGTGACCCACGGCTTGGTGTCGGGCCCGCCCCAGCCCTGAATGAAAGTGCCGTTGGCATCGAACTCCATGACCGAGGGCGCTGGGGCGCAGCATTTGTTGCGCGGTGGCGTCAGTGAGGCACCCTTCTCGTCCTCGCTGAGCGAGCGAGGGCGCTGCAGGATCCAGACATGGTCATTTGCGTCGACGGCGACGCTTGCCACCTGGCCAAAGATCCAGTTGTTGGGCAAAGGCTTGGGCCAAAACGGATCGACCTGGAACTGCGGCACGGTCTGCGCGCCGGCCGGCAACACAAGCAACATCAGGGCGCCGAGCGCCCAGGTCCAAAATCTCATCGCTTCCCCCTTCGTTGTCGTTATCAGGCGGCTTTGGCCGCCTTCGGCTTCTTGGTCTGCCAGTCGTTCAGGATGGCGCGCGCCTTGTTCTTCGTCGGGTCCATCTCGCTCTCACGCCCCGCGACCTTGGCCGTGAGCTCGATTACATAGCCGTTGGGATCGCGGAAATAGATCGAGCGGATGAAGCGGTGGTCGGAGACGCCACGCACCTCGCGGCGCTCGGCCTTGCCTTTGGCGAACATCCTGTCGAGCGCCTCGGGCTCGACCTCGAGCGCGATGTGCAGGTCGAAGTCGTGCTGGTCCTTGAACTCGAACGGCATGTCGGGCGCATCGAAGAACGCGAGACTCGAGCCGTCGTCGAGCTGGTAGAACGAGTGCAGCACGCCGGCGCCGGTCTTGCGGCCGGTCATCGTCTCCTCGATCTTGAAAGCATTCACGAGCGGCAGGCCGAGGAAGTCCTCGTAGAATTTCCGCGTCTCCTCCGAGTCGCGGCAGCGATAGGCGTTGTGATGCAGACCCTTGATCATGGTCGCTCTCCTGTCGTTACACCGTCTGCCACGCCTTACCTTTGGTCGAGGCGGCGAAGCCGTTGAAAACCTCGTTCACTTTTTCGTAGTTCGGCTGCTTCTTCACGTTGCCGATCCACCGTTGAACATTGGGATACTTCGACAGATCGCAATGGATCAACTCACCGATGCTCATTATCGCCGAACCGAGATAGTCGGCGATGGTGATTTCGTTACCGACGAGATACTGCTTTCCGCCGCCCAGCCAATGATCGTTGAGGACCTGCAGCCAGACCTTCGACTTGTCCTGGCCCCAGGCGATCGTGCCGGAATGGGCCTTGTCGTCCGGCCGCTTATGGTGCGGGAAGAGCTGCGGATAGACGAGGCCATAGCCCCAGTCCTTGTAGAAGTTGGAATTGAACCAATCCATCGCCTCGTTGACCTTGGCGCGTTGCTTCAGGTCCTTCGGATAGGCAGGCGAACCGATCTTCTCGGCGAGATAGCGCAGGATGGCGGCGCTCTCGGTCAGGCGGAAGTCGCCGTCCTCCAGCATGGGGACCAGCCGATTGGGGTTCTTCGCGCTGTAGGCCGGCTCGTAGTGCTGGCCCTTCAGGATGTCGACGACCTCCATTTCGCACGCAACGTTGTTGTCGGCGAGGAACTGCATCACCGGCCGGCAAGCGGTAGAAACAGGATGTGTGTAGAGTTTCATGGTTACCCTCCCTGGCAATCGCCACTCGCATTGTAGAACGGTTGCTTTGCGCGCGCAGGTACTTACCGAACGGAAACCTTGTTAGGGTGGCAGGATGAGAAAACTCATTCTTTTGCTTGGTTTGGCCTCGCTCGCCGCCGGGTCGGCCGTCGCCCAGGACTATCCATCTCGGCCCATTCGCATTATTGCGCCATTCGGCCCGGGAACGGCGACGGATACCGTGGCGCGCGTCATCGCTTTCGAATTGTCGAGCCTCACCGGCCAGAGCGTGGTCGTCGAGAACAAGCCGGGCGCCGAAGGCCAGATCGGCGCCCAGGCGGCGGCCGCGGCGGCACCCGATGGATACACGATCTTCGTCACGACGCAGACGACGCAGGCCATCAACCAGCATGTCTACAAGACGCTGCTCTACGATCCGGTAAAGAGCTTCGCGCCGATCAGCGGCCTGTCGAGCGGCGCGCAGATCGTCATGGTGCGCAACGACCTGCCGGTGAAGTCGATTGCCGATCTCATCGCGCTCGCCCGTGCGCAGCCCGGCAAGCTCAGCTTCGGGAGCGGCAACGGCTCGGCCCGAGGCGCTGCGGAGCTGTTCAAGATCATGGCCAAGGTCGACCTGCTCGGCGTGCCCTATAAGGCGCAGACACAGGTCATTGCCGACCTGCTGGGCGGCCGCATCGACGTCACTTTCAGCGATTTCACTACTGGCCTGCCGCCCGTGCGGGACGGTCGGGCGCGCGGCCTGGCGGTCACCAGCCCCCAGCGCTATCCCGGCCTCGAGCAATTCCCCACAGTGGCCGAGAGTGGCCTGCCTGGTTATGAATCGCGGCCCTGGAACGCCGCCTATGCGCCGGCCGGCACGCCGCGGCCGATCATCGACAAGCTGAACCAGCTGATCCGCGAGGCGGTGGCGTCCGAGGCCTATCGGACGCTACTGCGCACAACTCTCGGCGTTCCGTTTCCCGGTTCGCCGGAAGAACTCGCCGCGTTCCAGGAAAACGAGATCCGCAAATGGGGCGAGGTCGTGCGGATCGCCGGGATGAAGGAGCCCTAGACCGGCACCGGCCGGCGCGCGGCAACAAGCTGCCATATCGCGGCAAGGAGAATGCAGGCTGCGACCGCGAAGAAGGCCAGGCGGTAGCTGAGCAGCGAGGCGATCAAAGCAAAGGTCGGGGGGCCGAAGACCGCGCCGGAGAAGGCAAGCGCGGTCTGCACGGCGGCGATGGCGGCCGCTTCGCCCGGCGGTGACAGGTGTGCGAATTCGGCCTGCGATGTGCCGTTCCAGCTGATGACGACCGAGCCATAGCCGATCACGACCAGAGCGATCAGCCAGAACGGCGTGTCCGGCTGCAGGAGGCCGGTGGCGATGCAGCCTACCGTCATGCCGATACCAGTCCAGCCGAGAAGTTGCATGCGCGGGATGCGGTCGCCCATGCCGCCGCTCAGCAGGCGCACGCCGGTGCCGACGAGCTGAGACGCCGCCAGCAGCGCGCCGGCGCGGGCGATCGATAGTCCGCAATGCTGGTAGAGATAGGTCACGAGATAGAAGGTGAAGGTGTGCTGGGCGATCACGTAGACGAACGCCGACAGGCCGAGCACCCGGAGCTGATCGTGCGTCATCACGAAGCGGATCGAGCGCCAGATGCCGGGCGATTGGTTGCCGGCGAGGGCGATGACGTCGAGGCGAGGACGTAGCGGCTCGATCGCAAGAGCGGACACGACCATTGCGGCCGCCGCCACGAGACTGGCGCCACGCCAGCCGATCCAGTCCAGCAGCTGGGGAAAGATCACGCCAGCCAGCGCAAAGCCGATCGGCACGCCGGTCTGCTTCAGCGAGAACACCGTGCCGAACCACTCGCGCGGCACCCGCTGCGCAAGGATATGCGCGGAGGACGGATTGATCGGACCTTGTGCGGCACCGATGAACATTACGGCGATCACGGTCGCGGCAACCAACGACAATGCGTTGAGGGCCAGCCCAATCGCGGCCATCACTAGCGCCGCCTGACAGACGCGCACGGCGCCCAGCCGCAGGATCGGTCCGGCGGCGACGAGCGCTATGACGGCGGCAATGCCATAAATGATGGCGGTGAAGACGCCGACCAGTTTGGGATCGATCGCGAGATCTTTGGCGACCGCCGGCATCATCACGGAAAGCGATAGCACGCTGAGCGAGATCATCACCTGGATCGCCAGCATGGTGGCGACAGGGACGATCGCGCGTTTCATGATCCGTCATCCCGAGCGAAGCCGACCGCAGGGAGGCGCAGTCGAGGGATCTTTTTCCCTTGATGACGAAGGAAAAAAGATCCCTCCACGTCGCTTCGCTCCGGTCGGGATGACGCTAAAGCGTCACATCCCGTAGAGGTCGGCCTTGTTCAGCACCGTGTTGCGCAGGATGCGGATGGAGGCCACGTCGACCATGATGCCATCGATGTTGATAGCGCCCAGGCCTTTGGCTTCGGCTTCGGCATAGGACTTTTCGAGCTTGCGCGCCCGCGCGATATCCTCGGGTTTGGGCGAATAGATTTCGAGCGCGTGCTCGATCTGCGAGGGATGGATCGCCCACTTGCCGACGCAGCCCAGGATCATCGAGCGCCGGCACTCCTCGCGGTAGACGTCGGGGTTCTTGAAGTCGGCGAACGGACCGTCGACCGGATCGATGCCGGCGGCGCGGCAGGCCATGACCAGCCGGAAGCGGGCATAATGCCAGATGTCGCCGGGATAGCCGTCGTTCTCGCCGACATTCTTGTTGGTGACGCCCATCGAGGCCGAGAAGTCGCCCATGCCGAACACCAGGCACTCCAGGCGCGGCGTGCACTTGGCGATGGCATCGACGTTCTGCATGCCCTCGACTTCCTCGATCAAGGCTTCGAGTCCGATGCGGCGCTTGAGCTTCAGCTTCTTCTCGAGTTGGTGCAGCAGCTTGTCGGCGAACAACACGTCGGCTGGTGTCATGACCTTGGTCATCATGATGGTGTCGAGGTGCTCGCCGGCCCCCTCAACCACCTCGATGATGTCCTCGAAGGCATATTCGGTGGTGAGGTCGTTAATGCGCACGCAGATCGTCTTGCCTTTCCAGTTGAGCGTCTTCAGCGCCTGGACGATCTTCTTGCGCGCCTCACGCTTTTGGCTCGGCGCCACGGCGTCCTCGAGGTCGAGGAAGACGTGATCGGCCTTCGACTCGGACGCCTTCTGCATCATCTTCTCGCTGGAGCCGGGCGTGGAAAGCTGCACGCGGCGGGCGCGGCGCGGACGGTCGGTCATGTCACATCTCCTCAGGCAACGATCTTCTCGGTCCGAAGGCGCGCAATTTCTGCGCCACCGAGGCCAAGGGAACTGAGATACTCGTCGGTGTGTTCGCCCAGCAAGGGGGCGCGATGGCGCACGCGCCCGGGCGTCTCGGTCATCTTGATCGCTACGCCGGCGACCCGGGTTTCGTGGTCGAGGCCCGGATGCGGGACGGAGACCACCATGTCGCGGGCGGCGAAATGCGGGTTGGCGAAGACGTCGCGCACGTCATTGACCGGCGCGAACGGCACTTGGCCACCGAGATGGGCCAGCAGCTCCTGCTTGGTGCGCTGGCGCGTGAAGGACGAGACTGCGTCGATGATCGCGTCCTGGTGCGTACGGCGGCTTTGCACATCGACGAAGCGCGGGTCGGTCGCCATCTCCGGTTTGCCGATCAATCGACAGAGGATCGGGAAGTGCGTGTCGGCATGGGCGGCAATGGTGATGAAGCCGTCCTTGGCTGGGAACATGCCGAACGGGCAGAGCAGGGGGTGGTGGTTGCCCTCCGGCACCGGCACGCTGCCGGTGTAGGCGTGCTGGTGCACGATGCGCTCGCACATCGAGAGAATTGCGTCGACCATGCCGACATCGACGAACTGGCCCTTGCCCGTCTTGTGGGCACGGAAGATGGCGCTGACGATGCCCAACGCGCACATGGTGGCGGGCATCAGATCGCCGATGCCGGGCCCGACCTTCATCGGCGTGTCCTTGTCCGGGCCGGTGATCGCCATGACGCCGCCGAAGGCTTGGGCTACGACATCGTAAGCCGGCCAGTCGGTATAAGGACTCCTGCCGGTGCGCCAGTCGCCGAAGCCGCGGATGGTGGCGTAGACCAGCTTCGGATAGCGCTCGTGCAGGGTCTCGTAGCCGAGGCCGAGGCGGTCCATGACGCCGCCGCGATAGTTCTCGACCACCGCATCGGCGCCGTCGCATAGCCGCGTCACCAACTCGCGACCTTCGGGCCGCTTGAGGTCGATGGCGATCGATTTCTTGTTGCGGTTGATCGAGGCGAAGTAACCGCCGAACGAGCGCAGCTTGTCGTCGTCGTGGTAGGGACCGATGATCCGCGTATGGTCGCCGTCGAGCGGCTCGACTTTGATGATCTCCGCGCCCTGATCGGCCAGCAGCATCGTGCAGTAGGGGCCCGCCAGCATCTGGGTCAGGTCGACGATGCGAACCCCGTCGAGCGCTCCGAGGGGCGCCGTGTCGCTCACTTATTGGCCCAGTGACTGCGCCGTTTGATGAGCACCGTGCGCTCGCCCTCGAAGATGTGCTTGTCGTCCTGGTTCACTCCGTAGTGCTTGAAGCGCACGATGCCGGCGTCGGCCTGCTTGGCATCGATCTTCTCCAGCACCTCGCTGTAACAATAAAGCGTGTCGCCGTGATAGAGCGGGCCCTTCAGCCGGATCTTGTCCATGCCGAGTTCCATCAAGGCGTTCTCGGCCGTGTCCTCGGCGGCAAGGCCGATGCACATCGAGATCGTGACGCCGCCGAAGCCCAGGCGCTGCCCGTAGTTGGTCGACTTGGTCAGGTGCTCATTGAAGTGCGCCTCGGCCGTGTTCATCGTGACGTTGGTGATCCAGACCTGCTCGAGCGGCTCTACGGTCTTGCCACGGGCGTGCTTCAGCACCTCGCCGACCGTGAAGTCCTCGAAGTAGTTGTGCTTGCCAGTGAGAGCCGAGACTTTCATCAGTTCTTTCCCCGGCCGAGCAGACGATCGGAGATGATGCGCTTCTGGATCTCCGAGGTGCCCTCGAAAATCTTGGTGAGGCGCGCGTCGCGCCAGTGGCGTTCGACGGCATGAAGCGTGGTGTAGCCCGCGCCACCATGGATCTGGATGCCCTCGCTGGTCACGCGCTCGGCCATTTCCGAGGCGAACAGCTTCACCATCGAGGCTTCCTTGTCGCAGCGCTGGCCGGTGTCGATCTGCTCGCAGACGAAATACATGAGCTGGCGGGCCGCCTCGATTTGCGTGGCCATGTCGGCGATCTTGAAGCGAATCGCCTGGAAGTCCGAGATCGAGCGGCCGAATTGCTTGCGGTCGTTGGCGTACTGGATCGAATCGTCCAGTGCACCCTGGGCGAGCCCGATGGCGCGCGCCGCGGTATGGGCACGGGCGGTCTCGAGGCCTGAGGTGGCGTAGTAGAAGGCCTGGCCTTCGTCGCCGATCATGTCCGACGCGGCAACGCGGCAATTGTCGAAGGCCAGTTCCCAGGTCTTCCAGCCGAAATAGCCGATCTTGGGAATCGGCGCGCCGTTGCAGCCCGGCATCAGCTCGCCACGCTTCTTCTCGACGAAGAACATCGACAGGCCGAGGTGGCGCTTGCCCGGCGGGGCATCGGACGTGCGGGCGATGATGATCATGAAATCGGCGCCGTCGGCGAAGGTGCACCAGTATTTGTTGCCGCTGATCAGATAGCTGTCGCCGTCCTTCTTGGCGCGGCAGGAAATGTTGGAGATGTCCGAGCCGGCATTGGGCTCTGACATGGAGAAGGCGCCGAGGAATTCGCCCTTGGCCATGCGCGGGAGATAGCGGCTGCGCTGCTCCTCGCTCATCATGTGTGCGCCAATCAGCAGGTTGCCGCGTGCGATCAGCGAGGCCACGCTCATCCAGCCGCGCGACAGCTCTTCGGTCACCAGGCAGTATTCCGAGCAGCCGAGGCCCAGGCCGCCGTACTGCTCGGGGATCAGGATACCGAAATAGCCGAGCTCGGCCATCTTGTCGCGCAACGCCATCGGGATGTCGCCCTTCTCGGGATCGAGCTTGTTGGCGACGGGCAGGACCTCGTTCAGGGTGAACTCGCGGGCCTGCTCCTGGATCATGCGGCGTTCTTCGGTAAGAAAAGTCATTTTACGGATTCCTGAGACGCACGAGATTGGTACGCTTGAAGTCGATAACGTGTTCGTCGCGCTGGTTGAAGCCAGTTGTGTGCCAAGTCACGATGCCGAAGCCCTTTTGCGAGTCCGAGGTACGCCGGTCGAGCACGATCGACTCGGCCCGCAGAGAGTCGCCGGGATAGACGGGCTGGTGGTAGGTGAGCTCGTTGACGCCGAGGAATGGCCCACCGCCCTCGCTCAGATCCTCGACCGACAGACCGAACACGGTGGTGAAGACCAGCATCGGGTTGGCGACCAGACCGGGATGGCCGTGCGCACGGGCGTAGACGGCGTTGTAGTAGTGCGGATTGAAATGCAAGGTGAGCGTCGAGAAGAGGGTACTCTCCGACTCGGTGATGGTGCGGCCCCAGTGATGCTCGAAGACGCGGCCCGGCTCGAAATCCTCGTACCGGTTGCCTTTGGCGACGAGGCGGGCACGGGTCCTGAAATCCTCCGACATTCTGTCTCCGTCAGCTCTTGGCCGAGGCGCGGGCGAGTTCGCCGACGTCGGTGAGGCTGTCGATGCGCTCGATGGCATCGTGCAGGCGCTTGGTGCCGGCGGCGCCCAACACCGGCGTCACCAGGCTCTCGTACTTGGTCTCGATGGCGCGACGCTGCTTGGCGACGTCGGCCCACGGGATGCCCGCGTCGTGGGTAGCTTCCAATGTGCTGCCGTCGTCGAGCTGGATCGCCATCTCGGCGACCGAATGCGCCCAGTTCGGCAGGAACTGGATCTCCATCTTGTCGCGCAGTGCCTTCATGCGCGGATCTTGCGTGCCGGCGTTGCTGTAGGAATCGAGCGCTGCCGTATCGACGCCGGTCAGCGCCATCGCCACGGTCTGGCGCAGCGAGAACTTGGCCTCGAGCCCGGTCGTCGGATTGGCGATGTTGCAGACCTTGTCGGCGCCCGAATCGATGCGCAGCAGGATCTTTTTCACCCGCTCCGGTGGGAAGTTGCTCTTGAGCCGGATCTCCTTGGCGCACTCGATGGGTGCGTGCGTCAGATAACAGGCCGCGTGATACTTGAAGAGGTTGTTGCGCAGGTGCCAGCCGGCCGGCGGCTCACCCAGTGCCGACTCGGCATTGAGGTGGTCGCTCTGCGACGACGCAAATCCCTGGTCGCATTCGAGCGAGTCGCTGCGCGCCGTGAAGCCCTTGGCGGCGAGACGTGCGGCACGCAGGCCGTGCTCCGACGCCGTGCCGGCATGCAACGGCTTGCACATGGTGCCGAAATTGGACTTCAGCCCGGCGGCTTGGGTCGCAGCGATCCCGAAGGCGACCGCGAGCTGCTTGTCGCTTAGTCCCAGCATGCGGCCGGCAGCGGCAGTCGCCGAGAAGGAGCCGACCGTGCCGGTGACGTGGAAGCCTTTCTGGTAGTGGCTGGGCGAGACTAGGCGGCCGACTCTGCCCGACGTCTCGTAGCCTGCCACGAAGCTTTCGATGAAGAGGTGGCCCGAGGCTTTCATCTGTTCGCCGAGCGCCAGCAGGGCGGGGACGACAGTGACCGTCGGATGGCCGCCCATGGCGAAATTGACGTCGTCGTAGTCGAGCGCATGGCTGGCCGCTCCGTTGATCAGCGCGGCCGCCGAGGGCAGGACCTTCTCGCTACGTCCGACCAGCGTGGCGGGGCCTTTGGCGCCGTCGTCGAGCGCCTCGTTCACCAGGATGTCGGTGAGCTCGTCCTGGGCGCCGGCGACCGTCACGGCAAACCAGTCGAGCAGGCACTGCTTGGTGCGCTCGACCAGGTCGTCAGGAAGGTCGCTCCACGCCAGATGGGCGGCCTTTTTGGCGATTTCGGCAGTAACAGGAACGGCGACCATGCTGTTTCCTCCAATCATGTAGTCAAAGTGTCGGCCACCAGCCTGCGCCTTGTCCACTGGCTGCGCTATGGGCCGGGCTTCCGCGCAACGATATGGTAGATATGCCAGTGCTTGGCGTTGCCACGTGGCGTCACGCCATCGCTTTCTTCTTCCTCGAACATCTCAAGCTCCAAGCCGTCGAGCAGGGCGCGTGCTTCATTGCGATCGAGGAAGGTCATGCCCGGCCGGCCGAACCAACTGTCGCGCTTGCCATACCATTGGCCGCTGAAACGGCCACTGGCCGGCAGGTGCTCGCGGATACGCGCACATAGGCCGCGAAAGGCGTCAGGCTCGCACAAAGGCATGGCGAAGCTCGAATTGACGAGTTGCACACCAAGCGGAAGTGGAACTTCTTCAAGACGCGCCAAAACCGGCGTGATCCTGTCGGCCGAAGGCAGCTTGCGCGCGGCAAGCTGGCGCAGCGCCTCGGGTTCGGCGTCCACGGCGATCACCCGCCAGCCGCGGCGCAGCAGCTCGACAACGTCGCGCCCGTCACCGCAGCCGAGATCGAGCGCCAGAGGATCGCTTGGCAGTGGGTCGAAGCGGTCGAGTGCGGCCAGCAGCGTGCGGCGCGGCGGACGGTCGCGCAGTTGCTGGTAGTAGGCGGCCCAGTCGGCGGACCGTTCGTTTTCCATCATGCGCTCGCTCTCGAACTCCGGCGCTTGTCGCGGTGCGCTTCGTATGATCGTATCTCGGTCAACGACAATAAGCTCACTTTCTGGGAGGAAATTATGAAGGGCGTGGCCCACCTCGCCATTGCTGCGGCTTTCTTGCTCGGGCCTGCCGTGGCGCGCGCCGAAATGAAGGCGCTGGAAGAAGCGGCCAAGAAGGAAGGCGAGATCACTTGGTACACCGCGCACTATACGTCGGAGGCTGCGGAAGAACTCGGCCAAGGCTTCACCCAAATGACCGGTATCAAGGTCAATGTCGTGCGGACCACGGCGCAGGTGGCCTATCAGCGGCTGCTGCAGGACCTCAAGAACAACCAGACGATCTGCGACGTCTTCTCATCGACCGACATAGGCCATTCCGTGCGCCTGAAAGCGGAGGGCCGTTTCGAAAAATACGTGCCTGAAACGGAGTCGAAGATCGTCGAGGCCTTCCGGAATGTCGACCCTGACGGCTTCTATCACACGACATCGGCCGGGCTGGTGCTGCTCACCTACAACACCACCAAGGTGAAGGCCGAGGACGCGCCAAAGAAATGGACTGACCTGCTCGACNNGCACCTGGGTGCTGACCATGCGCAAGCTCTACGGCTGGGAGTTCTTCGAGAAGCTCGAGAAGAACAAGCCGCAGATCGGCCGTTCGATCAACGATACGGTGACTGCGATGAACGCAGGGGAACGGCAGGTCGCGGCCGGCGCCGACGGCTCGACTCTGTTCAGCGCGTCGCGCGGCAATCCGTTGGCGACATCGTATCCGACGGACGGATCGGTGCTGATCATCGCGCCGTCGTCGATCATGAAGGGCACCAAGCATCCCAACGCCGCCCGGCTGTTCATGGAGTATCTCTACTCCGTGGAGGCATCGAAGATTAACGCCAAGCATTTCGCCGTGCCGCTGCGGCCGGAAGTCCCCGCGCCGCCGGGCGCCAAGCCGGTGGCCGAGGTCAAGACCGTCCGGCCGACCATTGCAGAGATCGACAAGGGCGTCCCCGAAGTGATCGAGCAGTGGCGGGACACTTTCGGCAATTGATAGGCGGGAACTAGCGTGACGGTCGCCGCACCTGCGCTTCAGTCTGCCTCAGCGCGTCCCATGCGGCTGGGCGGCTGGGATGCCACCTGGCTGCTGTGGATCGCGATCATCGCGGTCCTGCTGTTTCTGGTGGTGAGTCCTTTCGTCTATTTGGTGGTCACCAGTTTCACCGGCGAACGGACTGGCGGCTTTACGCTCTCGAACTACGCCGTGGCCTATGGCCGGGCACGCTATGTCGAGGCGCTGTTCAATTCGCTGAAGCTCGGCGCCAGCGCGGCCTTCCTGGCTGGCCTGTTCGCCATCCCGCTCGCGTGGGGCGTGTCGCGCACCAACATGCCGGGGCGCGGCTTGGTGCGCATGCTGGTGCTGGCGACCTTCATCACGCCGCCCTACACCGGCGCCGTTGCCTGGATCCTGCTCGCCGGACCGAACGCCGGCTGGCTCAACCGCTTCTATGTGTTCGCGACCGGTGCCGAAGCCGGCCCGTTCAATATCTACAGCTTTACGGCTCTTGCCGTCGTCATCGCGCTTTATTCGTTTCCCTACATCTTCATCTTCACCTCGGCGGCGCTGGAGCTCGTATCGTCGGAAATGGAGGACGCCGCCAACATCCTGGGGGCAGGGACATGGCGGACCATGCGCCGGGTCACGTTGCCGCTTGCTCTGCCGGCGATCCTGGGTGGCCTGATCATCTGCTTCCTCGAGGCGATCGCCTTGTTCGCAACGCCGGCGATGATCGCCATTCCGGCGCGCTTCAACGTGGCGACGACGCAGCTTTACCAATTCTTCGGCAATCCCGTGCGGGTCGAGGTGGCGGCGGCCTACGCCATGCCGCTGCTCGGAGTCACGGTCATGCTGATCCTAGTGCAGCGACTGATGACCCATCGCAAGGGCTTCGTGTCGCTGACGGGCAAGGGCGGCGAGCGCCGGCCGATACAGCTCGGACGGTGGCGCTGGGCGATGTTCGGTTACGCCATGTTCGTGGCGACGCTTTCGATATTCCTGCCTTACATCTTTCTGCTGCAGGCGGCGTTCGCCAAGGCGTGGGGCCGCGGCTTTGCTCTCGACAATATTTCGCTCAGGAACTTCAGGTTCGTGCTGTTCGAGCATGCGACGGCGGCGCAGTCGGTGATCAACGCCTTCCTCTTCGCCGGCGCCGCGGCTACCGCAGCGGTGATCATCACGCTCGGCGTCGCCTATATCGTGACGCGAAGGCTGGTGCCGTTCGCCGGCGTGCTGGGATTCCTTTGCATCGCCCCCTTCGTGATCCCGGGTGTCGTGCTGGCGATCGGCTTTTATGCCGCCTATGCGCCGCCGCCGCTNNCGCAGCCTCAATCCCGAAATGGAAGAGGCGGTGCGCATCCTGGGCGGCAACCGGGTGACGGCGATCCGGCGCGTGGTGGCACCGCTCCTCAAGAGCAGCCTGCTGGGCGCCTGGTTGCTGATCTTCATTCCCGCCACGCGCGAGCTTTCGTCAGCGATTTTCCTCTACGGGCCAAACACCAAGGTCGTGTCGGTGATGATTTTCGACATGAGCGAAGAGGGCAACTTCGAGTACCTCTCGGCGCTGGCGCTTCTTCTGCAGGTACTGACTCTGCCGCTGTTATGGCTAGGCCAGCGTGCGCTCGGGCGCGATTTCATGCTGAGGCGCAACGTGACATGAGCAAACTGGTTCTCCGCGGCGTCCGCAAGGATTTTGGCGCCTTTCAGGCGGTCAGCGATTTCTCCCTCGAGCTGATCGAAGGCGAGTTTGTCTCCCTGCTGGGCCCGTCGGGTTGCGGCAAAACCACGACCTTGCGCATGATCGCCGGGTTCATGCCGCCTAGCGCCGGCACGATCGAACTGGATGGCCAGACGATCTCCACGGCCTCAGGCGTCGTGCCGCCCGAGAAGCGGCGCATGTCGATGATCTTCCAGAGCTACGCCATCTGGCCGAACATGACCGTGGGAGAAAATGTCGGGTTCGGCCTGCAGGTGCGCAAGCTGCCGCGGGCCGAGATCGAGAGCCGGGTCGACAAGATCCTCGATGTCGTGCAGATGCGCGCGCTGAAGGGGCGTTATCCCGCCGAGCTGTCGGGTGGCCAGCAACAACGCGTGGCGCTGGCGCGCGCCATCGTCGTCGAACCCGAGGTGCTGCTGCTCGACGAGCCGCTGAGCAACCTCGACGCCAACCTCCGCGAGGAGATGCGCTTCGAGATCCGCCGCCTGCACGACGAATTCAAGATCACCACCGTTTATGTGACGCACGACCAGTCCGAGGCCATGGTGACCTCCGACCGCATCGTGGTGATGAACAAGGGCCGCATCGAACAGATCGACGCGCCACATGTGCTCTACGGCCGGCCAAAGAGCCGATTTGTAGCGGGCTTCATCGGCCGCACGAATTTTCTCGAAGGCAATCGACAGGGTAGCGACGTGAAATTCGACGGCTTTACCGCGCCTGCAGCCGCGCTCGACGGCGCGGTCGGGGGCGCCACATTTCTTTATTCGCTGCGGCCGCAGGCCGTGGGTCTCGCCGTCCAGCGTTCCAACGGCGCCACCCTCGCCGTCGAGGCTGAAATCACTGGTCGGGCCTATCTCGGCGAATACTGGGATTATCAAGTCCGACCGCTCAGCGGCTCGAAGCCTTTGCGCGTGTCGACCGGGCCGAATACGGTTTTCGCGCTCGGCAGCCGCGTCTGGCTGGAGATCGATCCCGCCGACATGGTACGTGTCGAGTAGCAACCAACCAGAGTGAGATGATGACCGCAGGACCGCTTGCCCGCTTTACCGTGCTCGATCTGACGCGGGTGCGCGCCGGTCCGACCGCCGTGCGCTACCTCGCCGACTGGGGCGCCAACTGCATCAAGGTCGAAATGCCACCCGGGGCGGGCGAGGCCGACATGGGCGGGCCGCGCCATGGGCCCGACTTCCAGAACCTGCATCGCAACAAGCGCTCGATGACGCTCAACCTGAAGGAGCCGGACGGCAAGGCCGTCTTTATGAAGCTGGTCGAGAAGGCCGACGTGGTGGTCGAGAACTATCGAGCCGACGTGAAATTTCGCCTCGGCATCGACTACGAGAGCCTGAAGAAGGTCAATCCGCGCATCGTGCTGGGCTCGATCTCGGGCTTTGGCCAGGACGGTCCCTATGCCGAGCGCGCCGGCTTCGACCAGATTGCCCAGGGTATGGGTGGCCTGATGTACATCACCGGCATGCCGGGCGGCGGACCGGTACGCGCCGGCATCGCCGTTGCTGATGTGGGTGCCGGCCTCCACTGCGCCATCGGCATCCTTATCGCGCTCTTGGAGCGCGAGACGTCGGGGCAGGGCCAGTGGATTTCGAGTTCGCTCCTGCAGGCCATGATCTCGATGTGCGACTTCCAGGCCGCGCGCTGGACCATCGCCAAGGACGTCCCCGGCCAGGCCGGCAATAACCACCCGACATCGATCCCAACCGGCGTCTTCAAGACCAAGGACGGCTTCATCAATATCGCGGCGTCCGGTGGCCACATCTACAAGCGTTTCTGCGAATCCATCAAGGCACCCGAGCTGATGACCGACGAGCGCTTTTCGACTGACAAGGCGCGCGCCAAGAATCGTGACGTGCTGAACGAAGAGATCGACAAGCGCTTGACGACCTACACCAGCGCCGAGCTGGTCGAGAAGCTCAACAAGGCGGGCGTGCCGGCCGGACCGATCTACAAGATGGACGAAATGTTCGCCGACCCGCAGGTCAAGCACCTCAAGATGGCGCATCCCGTGAAGTCGCCCAAGCTCGGCGACATCGAGCTGATCGGCCAGGCGATCAACATGAGCCGCACGCCCTTCGAGATGCGCTCGGCCACGCCGGAGCAGGGCGAGCACACCGAGGCGGTTCTAAAGGAGTTTGGCTACGACCAAGCCGCCGTCGCAGATTTTCGCAAGCGAGGAGTGATCTGACACGAGGCGGACCGGTAGGTCCGCGGTCAGATGAACGTCAACCCCGGGAGAATGTGATGATCAGCCCGACACCCAATATGATCGCCGAGAAGGTAGGCCCGGTCGGCCGCCTGGTCTTCAACAAGCCTGCCAAGCACAACGCCACCTCATCGGACATGTGGGAGGCGATCCCGGTCATCCTCGACGATTTCGAGAAGGACCCGGCGATCCGCGTCGTCGTGGTGACTGGCGCCGGCGACAAGGCGTTTGTCTCGGGCGCCGACATTTCAGAATTCGAGAAGGCGCGCTCGACACCCGAACAGATCGCGCACTACGACAAGATCGGCGAGATCGCCAATGCCCGCCTTGCCAAGTGCTCCAAGCCCACTATCGCCCGCATCCGCGGCTACTGCGTCGGCGGCGGCGTGGCGGTGTCGCTCACCTGCGACATCCGCATCGCCTCGGACAACTGCAAGTTCGGCGTGCCGGCGGCCAGGCTTGGTCTTGGCTACCGGGCGGCAGGCATCAAGACGCTGATGGACGTTGTCGGTCCGGCCTATGCCAAGGAAATCTTTTTTACCGGCCGGCATTTCAGCGCCCAGGAAGCACTGGGTATGGGGCTGATCAACCGCGTCGTGC
>PLYQ01000298.1 GCA_003153415.1 Rhodospirillales bacterium
GCTCGTCGGCGATCAGCACCTTGGGCCGGCAACTGATGGCCATGGCAATCAGGACTCTCTGGCGCATGCCGCCGGAGAGCTGGTGTGGATAGCTGGTGAGCCGGGCCGCAGCACCAGGTATGCCCACCTGGTCGAGCAGCCCAGCGCAGTGGGCAAGGGCTGCCTGCTCGGTCATGCCTTCGTTGAAGATCAGCGGCTCGGCCATCTGCGTGCCGACGGTCATCGCGGGATTCAGCGCCGATAGCGCGTCCTGCGAGATGAACGCGATGCCACGCCCGCGCACCCGGCGCATCTCCTCAGCCGAAAGGCTCAGTAACTCGCGGCCTTCCAGGCGAACGCTGCCGGCACTCACCATGCCGCCGCGTGGCAGCAGCCGCAGCGCCGCCAGCATGGTCTGCGTCTTGCCGCTGCCCGACTCTCCCACGATACCCAGCGCCTCGCCTGCCGACAGCGCGAACGACACATCGCGCACGACATGCACCGGGCGCACGGGTCCGCCATAGCTGACGGACAGGCCGCGCACGTCGAGCAAGGCGGTTGGTTGCTCGCTCATGACAGCTCGATCTTGGGGTTGACGTAGGCATAGAGCGCATCGACGACAAAATTGACGAGCACGAAGATGAGCGCGAGCAGCAGAATGCCGCCTTGGATAAAGGGGATGTCACGCGCCGAAATGCCTTGGTACATCGCTAGCCCAATGCCGGGCCACGAGAACACGGTCTCGGTCAGCACCGCGCCCGACAGCAGGAATCCCGCCTGCAAGCCGATCACCGTGATCACCGGCGGCATGGCGTTGGGCAGCGCGTGGCGCAGGATCACCCGCGCCTCGCTAAGGCCGCGGCTGCGCGCGGTGCGGATAAAATCGCCGTCGATGACGTCGAGCAGCGCCGAGCGGGTCATGCGTGTGATCACAGCCAGAGACCATGCGCCCAGGGTCAGCGTGGGCAACACCATGTGCGCTGCCAGATCGCCCGGTCCGCCACCTCCAATCGCCGAGCTCATGCCGCTGGTCGGCAGCCAGCGCAGTTCCAGACCGAATACCAGGATCAGGACCAGACCCAGCCAGAACGGCGGCATGGAATTGAGGAACAGCACCGATGCGCTGAGGCTGTGGTCGCGCAAAGAGCCGGGTTTCAGCGCCACCCAGGTGCCGATCGCAATACCGGCCGTCGAGGCCAAGACGATCGCTGACACGGCCAGCAGGGCGGTGTTGGCGAGCCGTGAAGCCAGCATGGTCGCCACGGGCTGGGCGAACACCAGGGACTGGCCGAGGTCGCCGCGCAGGAGATGCCCCATGTAGTTGGCGTATTGGACGAGCAAGGACTGGTCGAGACCTATGGCCGCGCGAAGCTGCTGGCGGGATTCTTCGCTGGCCGTGGGACCGAGCAGCACGTCCGCCAGGTCGCCCGGCAGGATCTGCGTCAGCAGGAACGTGACCAGGGTTACCCCGAAGATCACCGGAATCGTCTGAAACAGGCGGCGGACGACAAAAGCGATCATGGCAGTTGCCGCTTCAGGCGCGGGTCGAGCAGATCGCGCGCACCATCGCCCATCAGATTGAAGGCGATCGCGAGCAACACGATCGCCAGGCCCGGGATGGTGGCGACGTGTGGCGCGACCGCCAGCGCGGTGCGGCCGCTGCTCAGCATCTGGCCCCAATCCGGCGTCGGCGGCTGCGGCCCCAGGCCGAGAAAGCTCAGGCTGGCAGCGAGGATGACGTTGCGCCCGGTCTGCAGGGTTGCGTAGACCACGATGGGTCCCAGGATGTTGGGCAGGATATGGCGTGCCGCGACGCGCCAATGGCTATAGCCAAGCGAACGCGCCGCCTCGACGTAGAGCTCCCGCTTTGCCGCGAGCACGCCGCCACGTACCACGCGACCGAAGGCGGGAATCGTCACCACCACGATGGCGATGATCATCGACCCCAGACCGGGGCCCAGCGCCGCGCCGATACCCAGGGCTAGCAGAATGCCGGGGAAGGCGAACATCACATCGAACACGCGCATGGTTGCGCTGTCCGATGCACCGCCCATATAGCCCACGACCAGGCCGATGCATCCACCCGCCAACAAGGCAAGCAGTGTCGGTACTACTGCAACGAGCAGCGCCAGCCGCGCGCCGAATAGCAGGCGGCTCAGTATGTCGCGACCCAGCTCGTCGGTACCCAACCAATGGACTGGCGTGAAGGGGCTGAGATGCCGGATCGCAGGATTCGCCAAGAGCGGATCGTGCGGTGCCAGCCATCCGGCGAAAGCGGCGGCGATAGCAATGCTAGTCAGCAGCGCCAGCCCGACGACGGCCCCCGCATTGCCAAGCAGCCGCCGGATCCAAGGACGGCTCCCAGATACGGCCGGCTCCGGCGAGGACGAAAAAGCGTCAAGGTTCGGCGATGACATCACACAGACCTGGAGGAAGTCGCGCGCGCTGCAGTCAACGCACGCCGAGCGTTGTGTAGTCGAAATAGACGGACGGCGCCGCCACCACGCCCGTCACGCGTGGACCGAGGATGCGCGGCAGGCGGTCCTGATACAGGAACAGCCAAGGCGCATCGTCGGCGATGATCTTGGCGGCGTCGCGGTAGAGGTCGTGACGCTTCTTGTCGTCGCTCTCGCCGCGCCCACGATTGAAGAGGTCGTCGACCTTCGGATTGCTGTAGTAGCCGCGGTTTACCCCCCGTGGCGGCTGTTGGTCGCCACTGAACATGCGCTCGAACCAGTATTCGGCGTCGGTCCCTGTGGTCCAGCCGTTGTACGACCCGTGTACTGCCTTGTAGCCGCCCGACTCGGCAGAGATCATCGCGGTAAAGTCGAGATACTGCGACGCGACGCCGATACCGACCGCCTTGAGGTCCTGCTGGATCAGCTCGAAGATCTGGCGCGCCATGGCGTTTCCCGGGCCGCTGATCGGCACCATCAGCTTCAAGATCACGGGCATCGGCGCGCCCGAGGCGGCGATCATCTCCTTCGCCTTGGCGGGATTGTAGGAATACGGCGCGGCCAGGCCCTTCTCGTAGATTTCGTTGCCACGCGGCACCGAGCCGTAGATCGGCGCCATCTGGCCGTTGACGAGGGTGGCGATGGCGTCGCGATTGATGGCGTAGTTCAAGGCCCGGCGGAAATCGGCATTGTCAGTCGGCGCCAGCTTCATATTGTAGCGCACGAAATAAAGATTCGCCGGCTCTGGATACTGGACCACCACGCCTTTCTGGCCTTTCAACTGCTCGATCTGTTGTGCGCCCGCGCTGGCGATCATGTCGACTTGCCCGGTTTGCAGTTCCGTCGCCGCCGTCGTGGGGTCATAGAGCGGGCGAAAGATGATCCGGTCGAGCCTAGGCCGGCCGCCCCAGAAGTTCGGATTGCGCACCAGCTCGACCTGTCGGCCGCTCTCAAGTTTGTCGAGCTTGTACGGCCCCGTTCCCACGGGATGCAGGGCAATGTCGTCGCCCTTGTATTGGTCGAGTACCTTGGGGCTGATCATCGATATGCGCTGGTCGGTGAGCAGGCGCAGGAGTCCGGCGAAGGGCTTCTTCAGTTGGATAACGAACGTGCGGCCATCGGTTGTTGAGGTCGCCTCGATGAAGGCCGTGATCAGCATGAGGCTGCGGGCAGCGCGCTCGTCGTAGACCGGCGAGTTCCTGTCCATCAACCGGTCGAAGTTCTTTTTGACCGCAGCCGAGTCGGCGGCGGTTCCGTCATGGAAGGTCGCGCCGCTACGAATGGTGAAGCTGTAGGTCAGGCCATCCGGCGAAACCTTCCATGAGGCCGCCAGTGCCGGCTTAATCTCGGGTGCGCCGGTCGTCTCCTTGGACATGTCCTCGCGCACCAGCGGATCGAAGATGGCGTCGACGATGCGCAGGCCGATCGTGCCGGTCATACGGTGCGGATCGAGCGGCGGCGTGGTCGCTTCGGCAACGATCACGATCGTCGCGTCGGCGCTCGCACTCTTATTGCCGCCAGAACCGAAGCCGTAGAGTCCCAACCCAACGCCGGCCGCGATCACTAGTCCGACGACAATGAGGACCCTGCGCCCAGCCTGTGTACGCCCCAGCATGCATCGTCTCCCACGATTGGTCCGCCCCCATGCGGATACCAAGCCCAAGGCGCCAGCTTGACAGCACTATGTCTGTATGACAACGATTTCATGGGGAATTTGAGGCAGTTTTAGAGGGTTCAGTTCGCATGGTCGCGGCCGACCTAAGTCCTTGGGGGAGCACGGGTCGCAGCGCGGCAGGCGCATCGATTCTTTTGAAGAACGTCGAGAAAATTTACGGCGGTCCTACCGGCGGCCTCCGGGCCATCGCCCCTTTGACCGCCGAGTTGAGAGCGGGACAGGCGGTCAGCATCGTGGGACCGAGCGGCTGTGGGAAAAGTACGCTGATGCGCCTCATCGCGGGGCTCGATGCCCCGAGCCGCGGCGAGATCCTCATCGGCAACGTGCCCGTCACGGGACCGGTGCCCGACATTGGCATCGTCTTTCAGCGCGACCTGCTCCTCGAATGGCGCAAGGTCCTCGGCAACGTCCTCTTGCCGGCCGAGATCAAGGGTCTTCCCGACATGGAGGCGCGCGCCCGAGAATTGCTAAAGGAGTTCGACGTCGAAGCTTTCGCTGACGCCTATCCCTGGCAGCTGTCGGGCGGCATGCGTCAGCGCGTAGCCATCGCGCGCGCTCTGCTGACGCGGCCGGCGCTGCTTTTTCTCGACGAGCCGTTCAGCGCCCTCGATGCCTTGACCCGCGATCAGATGAACGTGCTTCTGCAACACGTGCAGACCACCGAAGGCGTCACGACCCTCCTGATCACGCACAGCATTATGGAGGCCATCTTCTGCGCCGACCGGGTGCTTGTCATGTCAGGGCGGCCCGGCGCGATCATCGACGACATCCGTGTTCCGTTCGAGCGGCCACGGCGGCTGGCGCTACGCGAGACCGCCGAGTTCACCGCGATCGGCCGGCGCATTCGTGAGCATTTCGAAAAGGCCGGAGTCCTCGTCGGATGAGTGCCGCCGAGAAGAAGCAGGACAGCGCCGCCGCCAGCGTACTATGGCCGCTGCTGAGCGGCGCGATCGGCCTGGCGCTTTGGGAAGGGCTTGTCAGGACCTTCAAGGTCCCCTCCTTCATCCTGCCCGCGCCGTCTCAGGTTGTAGTCACCATCTTCGATCAGTGGTGGTACCTGCTGAGCCAGCTCGCGATCACGGTTTTCGCGGCCGGATTGGGCCTCATCATCGCCGTCGTCTTCGGCCTCGTCGCAGGAGCGGCTATCACTACGTCGCGCCTCGTCGATCAAATGCTGACGCCATGGCTGGTGATCGCCCACGCAGTCCCAAAGGTGGTCATCGCGCCTCTGTTCCTCGTGTGGTTCGGTTTCGGTCTGCAAAGCGAGATGTTCTTTGTCGTCGCCTTCACCTTCTTTCCCGTGATTGTGAACACGGTGACCGGACTGAAGTCAGCCGACCCCGAACAGCTCCTGATGGTACGTGCCATGGGCGCGACACCGGCCCAGGTGCTGGCCAAGATCCAGTTCCCAAATGCGCTCGCCAGTATCTGCGCCGGCATCAAGCTCGCCGTCACCCTGGCACCGGTCGGCGCGGTGATTGGCGAGTTCGTCGCCTCCAACGCGGGCCTTGGCCATCTGCTGATCCGCGCCGTTGGCGACATGGATACCTCGCTTGCTTTCGCCGCGGTCACGGTATTTTCGGTCTTCGGCGTACTGCTGTGGCGCGCCGCCGAATGGGTAGAGCGCCGTGTCCTGCCGTGGCATCCGAGCCAGCGCGACGCCTTCCTGCAGCGTGACGCCAACACCTGAGCGATGGAGAGAATCGTGATCCGGCGTTTTCTGGCCTTGTCGACCTGCCTCGGCGTCGCGCTCGCCGCCGTTCCTGCCGCGACTCAGCCCCTCACCCCGGTGAAGGTCCTGCTCGACTGGGCGTGGCTGCCCTATCACGCGGCCTTTCTCGTCGCGCAGGACAAGGGCTACTACAAGGAAGCAGGCCTTGCGGTGACTCTAGAGCAGGGTCGCGGCTCAGCCACCACGGCGTTGATGCTGAGCCAGGCGAGCTTCGACCTCGCTCACCTCAACATCACGAACGCCGCCCAGATGGTCGGCAAGGGCGGTGCAATCAAGACGATTGCGATCTACCAGCACAAGACGGCCGCAGCCTTCATCGGCATCAAGGGCAAGGTCAAGCTCGACGGGCCGCAGTCACTGAAAGGCATCAAGATCGGCAGTACGCCCGGCGGCTCCGATGGGCTGAGCCTGCGCATCTTCACCGCTGCGAACGGCATGAAGCTCACCGACCTCAACATCATCGCCCTCGACGCCAACGCCAAGACGGTGGCGCTGTTCGGCGGCACCATCGACGCGGTAAGCGGCGACAGCCCCGCCTTCAACGCCTATGTCCGCGCCACCAACCAGGAACCGGTGACCCTGCAGCTCAGCGATGCCGGTGTGCCGCTTCTGGGCTTTGGCTTTGCCGGCAACAACGCCTATCTCGACAAGAATCCCGAGGTTGCCCGCAAATTCCTCGCCGCCACCAAGCGTGGTTTCGTGGAGGCGGCACGCGACTACAAGGCTGCCTGCGAGCTAATGCAGGCCAAGGTGCACCTCGCCGGCACGATCGAGCGCTGCATCGACTACAACAAGGGTCTGCTTGCCCTCTCAACGCCGCCGACTGACGCGAATTGGGGTCAGCAGTCGGCAGAGGAATGGACAAAGCTGATCGCGGCTCTGAAGTCTGCCGGCGAGCTGCCAGGCGACGACAAGCCGCTCAGCACCTACTACACCAACGACTTCGTGCCGAAATGAGCGCAGCGCCCTACGACGCGATCGTTGTCGGCGGCGGCCACAACGGGCTGGTCGCGGCCTGCTATCTTGGCCGCGCCGGGCTGAAGACGCTGGTCATTGAGGGCAGTCCGCGACTGGGCGGACCAGCGGCGACCATCGAGTTCATGCCGGGCTATTCCACGACCATCTCAAATTCACCAGGGTCGCTCGAACCCAAAATCGTGAATGACCTCGAGCTCGAGGCTTATGGGCTGAAGTTCGTGCGGCCCGATCCAACGCTGGTCCATCCGCTGGACGGCAACCGGCTCTATGTCGGCTGGCGCGAACCCGCGCGCAACAATGCCCAGCTCGAGACTTTCGCCAAGGGCGAGGCAGCACGCTACGACGCCTTCTTTGCCTACCTGCAGCGCTTCGCCGACCGCCTGGGCATCTCGATCTTCGAGCCGCCGCCGTCGTTGCAGCATCTCGTGCGCAACCTGACGCGAATCGAGGACCAGGAAGCCTTCAGCCGCATCATGTTCGGCCCCGTGCGCGACCTGATGGACGAATTTGAACTGGCGCCGGAGACGCAGGCATTGATCGCGCCGCTTGCCGTGGTCGGCGGCCAGGTCGCGCCCTCGACGCCCGGCACGCCGTTCAACCTCATGATGCGGCCGCTGTCGCTGGCCTCGTTGCGCGAGGGCGGTGCCCAGGACCCGCGCCTGATCCCGCTGCGCGGCTCGACTGGCCTACCCGTCGGCGGCATGGGCGCGATCATCGAGGCGCTGCGAACTAGTCTGCTGGCGCACGGCGGGGCGGTCGTGACCGGCAAGCCTGTCGCCACGATCCGCAGCGCCGGTGGCCGGGTGCGTGGCGTCGTCACCGGAAGCGGCGAAGAATACGAGGCACCGATCGTCGTCTCAGCGCTCAGCCCGCACACGACCGTGCTGTCGCTGGTCGACGACACGTCGGGCTGGGGCGATCTCAAGCCCAAGATGAAGCGCAAGCCGATGCGCGGCCGCGCCTTCAAGGTGGTGTTGGCGCTCAACGGCATGCCGCGCTACGCGGACGCGGCCTCGGACGTGGAGGCAAGAAGCCTCGCTTGCGCGCAATTCCGCATCGCACCCTCGCTCGACTACATCGAGGAAGCCCACACCGACATGCTGCAGGGACGGCTGTCCCGCAAGCCGGTGATTTGGGGCCTATGCCCGTCGATGACCTCGCCCGTATTGGCGCCGGCCGGCAAGCACGTGCTTAGCCTCAATGTCGGCAACGCGCCCTACCGCCTGCGCGAAGGCACTTGGGCTGAGCAGCGTGACGTCTTCGCCAAGCGGGCGATAGCCAAGCTGGCGGAGTACATGCCGACCCTGCCCGATCTCATCAGCGACTACCGCGTGATCGACCCGACCCAGTTCGAGCGCGAATTCGGCCTGGTCGAGGCCAACATCACCCATGGCGACACACTGCCGTTCAACATGTTCTGGATGCGTCCGATGGCGGGGCTGCACGCCTATCGCACGCCGACGGCAGGGCTCTATCTCAGCGGCAACGGCACCTGGCCAGGCAATTATATCTCCGGCATCTCCGGGCACAACGCGAGCCAAGCCGTGTTACGCGATCTGCGCGAGGCGGGCTCGGCGGCCCCGGCGTTGGCCGGATCGGCGAGCTGCTGATGGTAAGCGTGGTCGCCGTCGCCAGCCATGCCGGTGTGTCGCCAGCTACCGTGTCGCGGGTGCTCGCCGGGCGCGTGCCGGTGGCTGCCGAGACGCGAGCGCGGGTTCTCGAGGCGATTGAGCACCTTGGCTATCGGCCCAACGAGGTGGCGCGTAGTCTGCGGGCGGGGCGTGGACGCGCCGTGGCGCTTGTGACCGGTGACATCGAGCAGGGCATCTACGCGTCGTTGGCCAAGCATGTGCAGAGTGAGCTTGAGGCGCTCGGGCTCGACCTGCTGCTGTTCAACCTCGGCCATCGCGAAGACCGCCTGCGGCATTTCCTCGAGCGGGCACCCTCACTCGGCCTACGCGGAATCGTGCTGTCCTCGCCGCATGTCATGGACATGGTCGAGCTCACGCCGGTGATCCGGGCGGCAGCCGAGAGCGGCGTCGAGATCCTCTCCGTCAGCCAGGACCTCAGTGCCTTCGGCATCACCTCGATCGTCCACGATGATGTCGGCGGCGCGGCGGCGGCGGTGGCCCATCTCATGGGTCAGGGCAGGACGCCAGTGGCCTTCGTCGGGCGCATCGAGACCTCGGCGATCGGCCGTGCCCGCTTCAACGGCTATCGCGATGCCCTGCTCGCCCATGGCCAGCCCGTCGATCCGGCGCTGGTCTGGGACATCTCCGAAGGTTATCGCGCCGACGCCGGCTATCACGCCGCCTCCGAGGCGTTGGCCAGGGGCCTTCGCTTTCGTGCCGTACTGGCAGCGAGCGACGAGCTGGCGTTGGGCTGCATGGCGGCGGCGGCCGACCGCGGCCTCGCAGTCCCGGATGACATCGCCTTCGTTGGTTTCGGCGGCCTGGGGTGGGGCGTGTTTTCTCGTCCCTCGATGACCACCGTGTCGCTCGATTCAGATGCGATGGCGCGCGCGGTCGGCGACATCTTCAGAAGCCAGGAGGGCGGGCCCGCCCCCGCCAACCGGCGAGTCATTCAAGCGAAGCTCGTCGTTCGCCAATCGGCGTAGGCACCAGGAAAAGGAGCAAAGTCATGCTGATCGATGGCCTGCAATGCGGACACTTCACCCGTGAAACCTTTGCCGAGCTGCGCAAGGCCGATGTCGGCGCCGTGACGGTGACCTGCGGCTTCTGGGAGGGAACCGTCGAATCCCTCGATTCGATCGCGCGCTGGCGCGACCTCGTAGCGGCAAACAGGGATCTCGTCGCCATCGCAACGAACGTCAGCGAGATCGAGGAGGTGGCCGCGTCGGGCCGCACGGCGATCATTCTCGGCTTTCAGAACTCCAACCTGTTCGAGGGCCGTGTTCGGTTCATCGAGCTGTTTGCCGAATTGGGCGTCCGCGCCATTCAGCTCACCTACAACAACCAGAACGAACTGGGGGGGAGTTGCTACGAGGACGAGGATTCGGGGCTGTCGCGCACCGGTAAGGAATTCGTGCTCGAGATGAACCGCGTCGGAATCCTGGTCGACCTCTCGCATGTCGGAAACCGCACGACTAAGGACGCGATCATCTGCTCTCAGAAGCCGGTGGCGGTGACCCACGCCAATCCCGACAGCCTGTTCGCGCACAAGCGCAACAAAACCGATGACGTGCTGAAGGTGCTAGCCGAGAAGGGCGGCGTGTTGGGCTGCGCCACCTACCGCAACATCACCGGCGACCATTACTGTAGCTCGCTGCGTAACTGGTGCGAGATGGTGGCCAAATCGGTCGATATCGCGGGCATCGATCATGTCGGCATCGGCACCGACCGCAGCCACAACTTCACCAAGCCAGATTACGACTGGATGCGAATGGGCCGCTGGACGCGCGGCATCGACTATGGTGCAGCGTCGGCGGCACGGCCGGGCAAGGCGCCGCCGCCGGCTTGGTTCCAGGAGGTGCATCATCTTGGCCTGCTGCCGGGCGGCCTACGCGACGTCGGCTTTTCGCCCGCCGAGGTCGAAAAGATCACCAGCGGCAACTGGCTACGGCTCTATCGCGACGTTTTCGGCGTGGCCGAGAAGGTCAAGGAAGCCAAGGCAGAGTTCGTGCAGTCCGATCCCGTGCTCGCGACCGCACCGCGCGCGGCCGCCTCGTGAGCGCCACGGAGGAGCGTATCGCGCTCGATATCCACGCCCATCTCGCGCCGGTCCTGGCCGATCGCCTCAAGGACATCGCCGGGGTGACTTGGAAGGATGATGCGCTCACCATCGATGGCTACACGCTGGCGGCAAAGTCGGTCTATCGCCCCGAAGCGCTGGTCGCCTGGATGGACGAAAATCGTGTCGAGCGCGCTTGGATCTCGATCCCGCCGCCGCTCTACCGGCTCGGCCTCGACGAGCCGGTGACGCGGGCCTGGGTGAATTATGCCAACGATGGCCTCGATGCCCTGGCGGCGCGCTTCCCCGACCGGTTATCGCCGCTCTATCACCTGCCCGTCACGCATCCCGCGCTTGCCGCCGAGGTCGTGGCGGCGCGCGCTAAGACCTCCAAGGCGCGCTTTGCCATGCCCGCCGGCTCCCAAGAACACCAGGTCATCCTGTCGAACCCTGCCTATGGCCCCCTGTGGTCCGCGCTGAACGCGGTCCGCGCCTTTCTGTTCCTGCATCCCTGCAAGGGGTGCGACCCTCGCTACGAGCCGTTCTATCTGCACAATCTCCTGGGCAGCCCGATGGAGACGGCGCTGGCCGCGGCCCATCTGGCGATGTCGGGCGTCCTCGAGCGCCACCCCGACATGACGATATGCCTCGCCCACGGCGGAGGTGGCGCGGCGGCCGTGGCGGGCCGGCTGGAGCGCGGTCAAATCACCGGGCGGCCCGGCGCCGATACCGGCGCGCAACGGCCACGGCTGGCCTTCAAGCGTTTCTGCGTCGATTGCATCGCCCATGATGCCGACGCGCTCAAGCTGGCGGCGGCAATGCACGGGCAGGACCACGTGCTGTTCGGCTCCGACTGGCCCTTCTCCATGGGCCTCCCCGATCCGCACAAACAACTCGCCGACGTCGAGGTCTCGTTCCGTCGCCAGATATTCAGCGAAAACCCGAAGAACCTGAATCTTCTGTCGGATTAGGAATGATTGATCCGGCGTCTTCCCTGTTCAGGCGCAAAGGTTCCCTGTTCTTGCAAAGACAATTCCCTGTTCCGTGGCGGCTGAAATCAGGGTCGCAACCCGCAAGAGCCGGCAATTCTGGGCTTTCAGCGCCATGACGTCGGAACGACCAAGCACAATTCCTTGTTATTTTCCCTGATAGCAGGGAATTTGCCGTGGAGACTGGTTCGCGCTGGACTGCACCCACAGCCAACTCTCTCTTTTTGCCGAATTGCTCTTGCTTCCCGCCTCCTGGCGGGCGGCGATGGCGGTGGTTTCTGCCAACAGATCAAAAGGTTGGCGGAAGGTGGCGCGCACTTCGCCGTCCTCCCAAGAGCAGTTCGATAGCAGGAAGTTGAGCAGGCGGCGCTTTTGGCGTGGCTCCTGCCGCTCGAACAGCCCTTGCCTTGGTCGCCTCTTGCCCTGCGGGCCAGCCGGCGGCGCAGCTTTGTTTGCTCTCAGGGGCGTCAATGCCCCACAGCCGATAGGTCGTGCCGGCGAGCTTGATGGTGTCGCCGTCGACGACGGTCTGCGCCGAGGCGGGGAGCGCGAACAGTAGAAGGGCGACGGCGACTTTCATGTTCCACTATAGCCGCCGAGCGAGAAGCCCGTTGAAGCGCGCTACGGCCGACCGCCGCCGACAGCAGCTCGCGAAGTTGCAGGTTCATGGCGCCAGACCGTTCATCCCGACAGCGCCGTGCGGATGGCGCGTGCCAGATCGGCCTTGCGGTAAGGCTTGCGCAGAATGGCCAGCACCGGCGCCTGCTTGTCCAGCGCGTCGGCGGCATTGTCGGAGAAACCCGACGTCAGCAGCACCTTCTTGGCCGGCCAGCGCTTCAGCACCAGGCTTGCCAGCTCGTAGCCGTCGATCTTTCCGGGCATGACGAGGTCGGTGAATACGAGATCGATGGGCTCGCCGCCGCGCTCGAGCAGGGCGAAGGCCGCATCCCCGCTTTCGGCCGCGACCACCTTGTAGCCAAGAGCGACGAGCTGTCCGACGGCGGTCGGCCGGACATGGTCGTTGTCCTCGACGACGAGGATCGTTTCGCCACCGCCGACCGGTTGGGGCGCCTTCGCGAGCTGGGCGGAGACGCCCGCGGACAGGGCCACGCGCGGCAGGTAGATGCGGACGGTCGTACCTTTGCCAATGGCGCTCTCGATACGGATGACGCCGCCCGACTGATGCACGAAACCATGCACCATGCTGAGGCCGAGGCCGGTGCCGTGGCCGGCGTCCTTGGTGGTGAAAAACGGCTCGAAGGCCTGCGAGACGGTGTCAACGCTCATGCCGGCGCCAGTGTCGGCCAGTTCGATCAGGATATGATCGCCCGACAGTGCGTCACCCTTCCCGGCCGGGACATTGCGTATCGCGATCGACAGCCTCCCGCCGCCCGGCATGGCATCACGCGCGTTGTTGGCCAGGTTGACGATGCAGCTGTCGAGCTGCGCGCCGTCGATCTCGACCGGCCATAGGTCGAGCGAAGCGTCGAACTCGACCACGATCTTTTCGCCGATCGTGCGCTTGAGCAGTTTCACGACCTCGTCAGCCCGCTTGCCGACGTCGGTTATCTTGGGGTCGAGCGGCTGACGACGCGAGAAGGCGAGCAGGCTGCGCGTCAGCTCCGCCCCGCGCAACGCGCCGCTGATTGCACCCTCGACGAGCTTCGGCATTTCCGGATCGGCACTCGGGCGCTCCGCCAGCAGATCGAGGTTGCCGATGATCACGGCGAGGTAGTTGTTGAGGTCGTGCGCCAGCCCGCCGGTCAGTCGGCCGATGGCGTCCATGCGCTGCGCCTCGCGAAGCTGCTCGGCGAGCTTCAGCCGCTCGGTGACGTCGGTGATGAAGCCTTCGATGCCTACGACCTCGCCGGCTTCCGAGTAGATCCCCTGGCTCTTCTCCCAGACCCAGCGGTATGTGCCGTCGGCGTGCCGGACGCGATATTCGCATTCGCTGGGAACGCGGGCCGCCAGGTTCTCCCGGCTCTTGCGCCGGACCCTCTCCAGGTCGTCGGGATGGATGAGGCTGCCATAGCGCATGCCGCCGCCGGTAAGTTCCTCTGGCGACCTGCCCAGCAACACGCGACAGCCCTCGCTGATGAACTCAAGCGTGCGCTTGCTGTCGTTGCCGCGGCGGTAGGCCATGCCCTGCAGGTTGCCGAGGAGGGTCAGATGGCGGCGCGTCGCCTCGCGCAGTTCTTCTGTGCGGCCGGCGACGAGGTTCTCGAGATTGGCGTTCAGCTCATGCAAACGGGCCTCGCTGGCACGCAGGGCTTGTTCAACGGTGTCCCTTTCCGAGATTTCCCGCTGAAGCCGATAATTCGCCTCCGCCGCCGACTTATTGATGGTGCGAAGTTCCAGTTGGGCGGTGGCCAAGTTGCGGTTTCGCCGCATGGCGTCGTCGTAGATGGAGATCAGGACATTGAGAATCTGGGCACGCCTTGTCGTAATGAGACGTCGTTGACCGTTGAAGACAAACTCGGTGGCCATCCCGGGTCGATCGGGCTGCAGTGTGTCGCGATCAAGAAGCGCCGAGCGCACGCGCTCCGTCAGAAACTCCTCCTCGTAGGGCTTGAGGATGAAATTGTCCGCGCCGCACTCGAGGCCGCGGATCACTTCATCTGGATCGGCCAGGCTGGTCACAAGAATGACCGGCACATCCTTCAGACCGGCGTCGGCCTTGACGGCCGCACTCAGCTGGTAGCCGTCCATTTGCGGCATGAGAATATCGCTGATGATGAGTGCAGGTCTTTCGCGCCGAGCGGCTTCGAGGGCCAGTCGGCCGTCGGCCGCATGCACGACCCGGTAGCCCTGTTGCTCCAGGATGAAAATGAGCAGCTTGGCCTGCGCCGGACTGTCTTCCGCGATCAGGATCGTGACAGCCGGTGCCGAAGGGGTGACGTCGGTCATCGGGCGTCTGCGGCGGAATTGACGGGCGCGCCGTGCGGGTACATGAGAGGCGTCCTATTCGGAAGCGGTTTCGATGCGGTCCAGGTAGTCCGACAATTCGGCAATCCACTGGCGAGACACGTCGCCGTCGGCACTCTCGGCGGCGTGCTGCAGCGACTGTCCCATGTCTGTAATGGCCTGAAATCCGTACGCTCCGCCGGAGCCGCTGAGATTATGGCCGAGGATTCTCAGCGCCGGAAAGTCGACCCGGTCGAGGGCGCCGCGCATGGCGATGACTTCGTGCCGACAATTGTCGAGATAACCGGGGATGAGATGGGCGATCTTGGCCTTCGTTCGTACGACGATCGGTGTCACATCGTGGTCTTCGATTACCGGCGCCGCTGGCGCGGCTGTAGCCGCCTTGGAATGCTCTCTGATCGCCTGCAGGAGGACCTCTTCCCTGATTGGTTTGGTCAGGAATGCCGTACAGCCGGCCGCCAGGCACATCTCGCGGTCGCCCTTCAGGGCAGAAGCGGTCAAGGCGATGATCGGTGTGGGCGGCCGGCTATTCGCCTGTTCCCACGCTCGAATCGTTCGCG
>PLYQ01000333.1 GCA_003153415.1 Rhodospirillales bacterium
ATTCAAGCGAAATCTGCTCTAGCGTCGATCACGTGGGCGTCCGCCGTGAACAGGCGCGACCAGTCCTCGGGCAGCAGCGCCACTGTCCAGCCGATAACGCCGATCACCGCGAAGGCCAAAAGGCCGCCGATCCAGGCCACGCGCACCGCGCGCTGCCAGTCGCCGGCGCCGGCCGCGACGCCGACCAGCGTGGTGAGCCCCGTGCCGATGCCGAAGGCAAGCGGCGCCAGCATAAATTCCAGCCGCACGCCGACGCCGTAGCCCGCGAGCGCCGCCGCGCCGAAGCGGCCGACCAGGCCGGTCACCAGCAGGGCGGCGGTACTGGCGGTGAGGGTCCCCAGGACGCCCATGACGCCGACCCGCAGGATCTCGCCGAACAGGCGGCGTTGCAGGCGGATACCGAACAGCGCCGGCGTGAAGCCCAGCCTGTCGTACTGCTTGGTACTCCAGAGGGCGCGCGCCATCAGAAGCCCCGAGCCGATCGAGGCCGCGATCGAGGCGATCGCAGGGCCGGCCATGCCGATGCCCGACCAGTCGCCGATCCCCAGCGCCAGCACGCCCGCCACCGGCACGTAGACCACCGAGGTGATCGCTCCGATACGCGCGGGCGTGGCGGCATCACCGCTGCCGCGCAGGAGGGCGGCGAGAAAGCAGCTCAGCCACACGACGATTGCGCCGCCGTACCACAGGTCGCTGAAGGCGAGCGCGCGCTCGAGTGCGACCCCGCTGCCGCCCAGCAGGCGGTAAAACGCGGGCGCCGCCGTCCAGGCGAGCACGGTGAAGCCCGAGCCAAAGGCCACGCCCAGGACCAGCGCGTGCAGGACAAGCGCGCGCGCGTCGTCGTGCCGGCCGGCGCCCAGCGCGCGTGCGCGAGCCGAGGCCACGCCGCCGCCCAGGCCGCCGTTGGCGCTGTTCACCATCAGCGCCATGACGGGAAAGACCAGCGCAATGCCCGCCAGCGCGTCGATGCCGAGGCGGCCGATGATCCAGATGTCGGCCATGGCGACGAAGATCTGCAGCACCGTGAGGACCGTAGTGGGACCCGCCAGGCGCAGCAGGGCCGGCCCGATGGGCGCGGCGAGAAGGGGATGGGACAAGAGGAACTCCAGCGGAAACGGCGCACACGCACAGCATTGCTGTGCCGCCTCCTGTCAGCTGACAGAAGGCTCGAGCAAATCGGGAACTAGCGCTGTTTCATTTCTCGGATTCCTCGAAGCGCCTATAAACTGACGGGCCTTGGCAGAATTGGCAAGTGATGGGAGAGGAAACAAAATGAAGCTCGGTCTCTACATGGCAACGCAGTGGCGCCAGGGCGCCGACCTTGGGCCCGAACTCGCCAACCTCATCGAGCAGGTGAGAGTCGCCAAGACAAGCGGCCTTGCCTCGCTGATGGTCGGGCAGCATTTCGTGTCGAGCCCGCTGCAGATGTTCCAGGCGATGCCGTTGCTGGCGCGCCTTGCGGCCGAAGCTCAGGGCATGCGGCTGGGGCCGGGGCTGTTGCTCCTGCCGCTGCTCAATCCGGTGGTCGTCGCCGAGGAGACGGCGACGTTCGACTGGCTGACCGGCGGCAACGCCATCATCGGTCTTGGCCTTGGCTATCGCAAAGAGGAGTTCGAATCGATCGGTGTGCCCTTCAAGGAGCGCGTGCCGCGCTTCGTCGAGGCCGTCGAAGTGATCCGCAAGCTGTGGCGCGACGACAAGGTCGAACATCGCGGCCGCTTCCATACGCTGAGCGGCGTGCAATCAAGTATCAAGCCCAAGCATCCCGGCGGCCCGCCGATCTGGATGGCGGGCGACGTCGAGGTCGCGGTCAAGCGCGCAGCCAAGCTGGCCGACGCCTGGATGCCGTCGCCGATGGTGACGGAGAGCAACGTCGGCAAGCTGGGCGCGCTGTTCCGCGAGACCCGCGCTGCGGCGGGCCTGGCGCCGGCTGCTGAGTTTCCCATCATTCGCGAGTGTCATGTCGGCAGCGGCACCGGCAACGCGCTCGACGAGGTGCGCGAGCCGCTCTCCTTCAAGTACGAGGCCTACGCGAGCTGGGGCGGCGACAGTGGCTTCATCCCGGCCGACGGCATCCGCGCCGACTTCGACAAGTTCGCCGCCAGCCGCTTCATCATCGGCTCGGAGAGTCAGGTGGTCGACCAGATCGGCCACTACGGCGAACTGACCGGCACCGACCATATCCTGCTGCGCGTACAGTGGCCGGGCCTCGGGCAGAAAACCGTGGTGCAGACGCTGGAGCGACTGGGCCGCGTGGTCGAGAAGCTGAAGTAGCGCGTCACCTCGTCGGCCGGCCCAGCACCTCTGCCGTATGCTCGCCGAGCTGTGGGGCCGAGCGGGGGGAGTGAGGGCGCTGGCGATCGAAGGAAATCGGCAGGCCGACGATGCGCGGTGCGCTGGCCTCTCCGGGTCGGGTGGGTAGTTGGTGCACCAGGTCCACGGCGGCGAGTTGCTCGGTCGCCGCCAGCTCGCCGATGTCGTTCACCGGACTGCAAGGCACGCCCACCTTGTCGAAGGCGGCCAGCCAATCGGCGCGCGTCTTGGTCAGCATCGCCGCGGCGATCAGGGGAATGAGCTCCGTCTTGTGCGCCACGCGCTGGGCGCTGGTGGCGTAGCGCGGATCGCTCGCCCATTCGCGGTGTCCCAGGACCTCGGCGCAGCGCGCCCACAGCCGGTCGTTGCCGGCGGCCAGGCAGACCGGCAGATCGTCGGCGCATTGGAAGAGTTGGTAGGGCACGATGACGTTGCCGCCGGTGCCATGCCGCTTGGGTATGTTGCCGCTCGCCAGGTAGGAATTGAGCCCGCCCTCGACCCAGTGCACGGCCGAATCGAACAGCGAGGTATCGACCAGGCAGCCCTTGCCCGTCTTGTCGCGCATCCGGAGTGCCGCCAGCGCCCCGATGGTGCAGAACATGCCGGTCGCCTTGTCGTTGATCGACGCGCCGCAGAAGGTCGGCGGATCCTCGGGTCGGCCGGTGACGCTCATCATCGCGCCGTAGGCCTGCAGCAGCGGATCGAAGCCCGGCTTCAGCCGCATCGGGCCCTGGTAGCCGAACGCCCAGATCGAGCAGTAGATGAGGCGCGGATGGCGCTTGAGCATCGCCTCGGGGCCGATGCCGATGTCGTCGACCACGCCGGGGCGCAAATTCTGGATCAGGATATCGGCGGTCTCACAAAGACGATGCAGCGCGTCCACGTCGGCCGCCAGCTTGAGGTCGAGCGTCACCGAGCGCTTGTTGCGGTTCTGGCTGTAGAAGTAGAGCGAGGTCACGCCGTCCGGCCCGAACGGAGGGCCCCAGATGCGCGCGTCGTCGCCGCCGTCAGGCTTCTCGATCTTGATCACGTCGGCGCCCATGTCGGCCAGCAGCACGCCGGCCAGCGGCCCGGCCAGCGCCTGGCCCACTTCGATGACGCGAACTCCTTCAAGCGGCAGTGTCACGGGATTCCTCTCACTTCGAGACTTGCTTGCGACAGCCTACCTCCCCTTCCTGGAGTCCGCGACGGGGCGGAAAAAGCGCCGTTTCTCCCTGCAGGGGCCGATGATAGTCTCGCCCGCCTATCAAGAGAGGATCCAATGCTCGATCTGTTCGAGACCATGGAAACGATGCGCGCGATGCGCCGGCTCAAGCCGGACCCGGTGCCGGACGAGCTGATTGCCAAGATCCTGAAGGCCGGCACCTGCGCGCCGAGCGGCGGCAATTCGCAGAAATGGCGCTTCCTGGTCATCAAGGACCGCAAGATCAAAGAGGCCGTGCGGGTCTGGTACAAGAAGGCCTTCGACGAGGTGATCGGCCCGCGTTACCTCACCAGCCAGCCGCCGCCCGGCGTGAGCAAGGAAAAGTATCTCCGCCAGCATGCGGCGGTGTCGTATCTAACGGACCACTTCGCCGAGGCGCCGGTCTGGATCGTCGCCTGCCTTGAGGACGGGCCCACTCCCAACCGGATGGCCGGCTCGTCGATTTATCCGGCAGTCCAGAACATGCTGCTGGCGGCGCGCGCGCTTGGCCTCGGCACCACGCTGACGACCCGGCACATGCTCTTTGAGAAGGAAGCCGACGCAGCCCTCGGCCTGCCCGCCGGCGTGCACTCCTACGCCATCCTCCCGATCGGCTACCCGATGGGCAATTTCGGGCCGGTCGGCCGCGGCCCGCTGGCCGAAGTCGTCTACCAGGACCGCTGGGGCGAACCCTATCGCGGCGTCTAGCCCGGACGGCGCGATCCTGCCGAACTAGGCTTCGCCGTAGTGCACGCGGCGATAGGCGCGCGACGGGATCAGATCGTCGATGTGCACATCCCAGACCGTGCCGATGTTGGCCCCTTGATGCTCCTTGAACAGCGGTGCGAACTGGCCGGGCTGCGTCACCGACGCGCCGCGCAGGCCGAAGCCGGTGGCGACGCCCGCCAGGTCGCCGCGGCCGTGCACGGCGTCGCTCGGATCGAGACCGTGGGCGCGGAACTTGTGCACCTCGGCGCCATAGCCGCCGTCGTTCATTACCGAGATCAGCATGCGGATGCCCTGGCGGCGGATGGTCTCCAGTTCCTGGATGTGCATCAGCAGGCTGCCGTCGCCCTCGATCAGCATGACCTTGCCGTCGCCGCGCGCTGCGGCAATGCCGATGGCGGCCGGCAGGGCCGAGCCGATGGCGCCGAAGTCGTTGACCACGTGATACTTCTCCGCCGGCCGGCCGCGCATGTGGGTCATGGCGATGCTGAAGTAGTGGCCGCCGCCCACGATGATCTCCCAGTCCTTGGGGATCGCCTGGTCGAGCTCGAGGATCGCCTTGCGCGGATCGACCGTGTTGGCCTGCACCGAAAATTCCTTGCGGTCAGGCGAATCGGCAGCGATCTGCTTGGCCATCTCGGCGTTGCGGAAACCGGGACGGGAGACGCCGCGCTGCTTCATGCGGGCAAGGATGGCCTCGCTGGCGGCCCGGGCATCGGCGCGGACATGGAGGTCCGCCGTGCGCAATCCCTGCCACAGGCCGCGCGGGTTCGTGTCGATCTGCATCGTGCGCGCGCCGGAATAGAGGTAGCCGCCCTCAGTAGTGTAGTGGCCCAGACCGGCGCCGACGCCGATCACCAGGTCGGACTCGGCAAAGCGCTCGCGGGCGAAGTCGCTGGCGAAGGCGCCGGCGATGTCGAGCGCGTAGGGATTGCCCTCGAACAGGCCCTTGCCCAGCAGCGAGGTGGCGAGCAGCGCGCCGGATTGCTCGGCCAGCGCCTCCAGCGCCTGCCGCGCGCCGGAGCGGATGGCGCCGCGGCCGGCCAGCACGATCGGCTTGTTGGCCTCGGCGATCATATCGACCACGCGGTCGACGATGGCCGGGTCGGGCAGCGGGCGCTGCGCCGTCGGCACCAGCTCGGCCGACGAGGTGTAGTCGGTGAGATGCGGCCAGGGCTGCTTCTGCAGATCCATGGGCACGCTCAGCACCACCGGGCGACGCTCGACCTGGGCGATCTGGAAGGCCTCACGCACATTATCGAGCAGGCGATCGACATGCTTGACCGGCACGTAGTGCGCTCCAGTGGCGAGCGCCAGCGGCGCCATGTCGAGCTGCTGGATGTACCAGCTTGCGGCGAGCGGCGAATCGCCGGCGAATACCACCATCGGCACATTGCCGCGTGCGGCGATGGTGAGCGCCGTCATGATCTGGGTGAAGCCCGGACCGCACGTCGTCGAGGCGACGCCCACCTTGCCGGTGGCGCGGGCGTAGCCGTCGGCCATCGAGACGGCGCAGTGCTCGTGACGGGCATGCACCACCTTGACGCCCGGCAGCTTCGCCATCGCCGCCGACCAGTACATGTTGGCGTCGCCCATCAGGGTGAACAGCACCTCGACGCCTTCGGCGGCGAAGGCGCGGGCCAGCATGTCGGATACCTGGAGCTTGCTCATCGCGGGTTCTCCCTCTTGGCCGTCCGGCTGCGCAGCCATGATTTGAATGCCCGCCACAGCAGGCCAAGCGCACTGAGCTCGGCTGCGGCCGGCGCGGGCGATGGTGCAGCCACGGGCGGTGGCGAGGCAAGCGATGCGGCGTCGACTGGCGGAAGCGGCGCTCGCCGTTCGGCCACAAGCTTTGCCATGTTGGCGGAAAATTCGGCTAGCAAGGCGCGCGCCACATGCACGCCGCCGGCATTGGCGAAAGTCTCCAGCGGGCCGCTCACCGTGAAGCTGCCGTCGATGGCGAGTTCTGTGGCGTCGCCGCCGGTGACCTTAACCACGCCCGACGCCAGCGCGCGCGATGCGCCGCGCCCGTCGATGCCGCGGCCTTCAATGGTGCAGATTCGCTGCCCCTGATCGAAGACCAGACTCGCCTCGCCGCGGAACACCGCGACGGTGGGACCGAATTTGACGCGGATGGACCCGCGCCAAAGCCCGTCGCCCTGATCCGGCGCGACTTGCGCCCCGGGAATGCAGGACGCCACCAGCGCCGGGTCGCTCAAAAGCGGCCAGACCTCGGCGGCCGGCAGCGGGATCACCGTCTTCTCGGTCAACGACACCATGATCGCGGGACCCTGACGGTCAGGCCGTCTTGCTGCGGATGAAGGCGCCGATCTCGAGGCAGCCGTCGCGCCCTTCCGAGAGGATGGGGGCGAACAGCGGGAACACGTGCAGCATGTTCGGCCAGATCGCCAGGCGCACGTCGACACCCGCGGCATGCAGTCTCTCGGCAAGGCGGGTGGAATCGTCGAGCAGCGTCTCGGCCGTGCCGACCTGCAGCAGGATCGGCGGCAGGCCTTTCAGCTCGGCATGGAGCGGCGCCGCCAGGGGCGTCTTGGCATCCTTGCCGCCGAGGTACAGCCCGGCCATCCACACGAGGCCATCCTTCTGCACCATGGGATCCTGCGCTGCGCGCGCCGTCATGCTGTTGCCCACGCCCTCGAGATCGACCCACGGCGAGATCGCCACGGCGCAGGCCGGCAGGCCGAGCTTCTGGTCGCGCAGATTGACCAGGGTGGCGATCGTGAGCCCGCCGCCGGCGGAATCGCCCGCAATCGCCAGGCGGCTCGCGGCCAGACCCTGCTGCAGCAGCCAGCGCCACGCCTTGGCCGCGTCTTCCACCGCCGCGGGGAAGGGATGTTCCGGCGCCAGCCGGTAGTCGATCACCAGGACCCGCGCGCCGCTGGCAGCGGAAATGTCGTAGGCCAGCCGCCGGTGCGTATTGATCGAACCGATCACATATCCACCGCCATGCAGGAAGAGCACGGCGCGCCCGGCGTCGCAGCCCGGCGCCGCCACCCATTCCGCCGGCACGCCGCCAGCATCGACCTTTTCGCATTTGGCGTCGGGCGCTCCGCCCAGGAAATCCGCCAGCTTTTCGAACCGGGCGCGCGCCGGTCCGACCTCGGGGGTTTCGGCGACCGGGCGCGAGCGCAGCAGGGTCACGAGGCCGTCGAGTTGGGCAATGGTCATGTGAATGAGCTCCCTGTGGCTGGTGTCGTCGCACCATTCCAATGTGTTAAGCTGGCCGCAAGCCCCGGATCCAGGCGGCATATCGAGGAGATAAGCGATGAATGCACCGGACACCATGACTTTGGCGCACCGCGCCGATGCGCTGGAAGAAAAGATGGCGCGCGAGCTCGACATCATCGTCGTCAAATCGCGCCTCCACATGCTGGCCGAGGGCGACATGGGCTCGCCGCCCAACGCCGGCGCGCTCCGGAAAGCCAACCCGAATTCGCTCGTCCTGATGGGCGACGACCCGCGCCTGCCGGCGATGCCCGAGAAGCCGACGCTCGTCGATTTTTTCAAGCTGCGCTTCGGCGGCAGCATGCACCTGCTGCAAAGCGCGCGGCATGCGCTGAAGGGCGGCCTGCCCGAGAAGATGGTGCTGGCTTGCCTGCTGCACGACATCGCCGTCGTCGGCTTCATCCGCGGCGATCACGGCTACTGGGGCGCGCAGCTCGTCGAGCCCTATGTCGACGAGGAAGTGACCTGGGCGATCCGCGCCCACCAGGTGCTGCGCTTCTATCCCGACGAATCGGTCGGCTACGAGTATCCGCAGGCCTATGTCGCGTTGTTCGGCGAGGACTATCGTCCCGATCCCTATGTCGACGAGGACTACAAGCGCATGCGCGCCCACAAATGGTACATGTCGGGCCGGCAGATCACGATGAACGACATCTACTCGTTCGACCCCAACCTGCATGTCGAGCTCGAGGAGTTCACCGACATCATCGGCCGCAACTTCCGCCAGCCCGCGCAGGGGCTGGGCTTCGACAACAGCCCGGTCGCGCATATGTGGCGGGCGATGATCCGGCCGGCGAAGTATCTGTAGGCATGCCGGCCTTCGCTCCGCGCATCCATGAGGCGCCGGACGACCTGCTGGCCGCGATCGACTGGTGCTACGAGCAGGGCTGGACCGACGGCTTGCCGGTCGTGCCGCCGGCCGTCGACCGCGTGAAAGCCATGCTGGCGGCCGAGGGCCGGCCGTCGGAGACCGTGATCTCGCACCATCCGGCGACCGGACTCGACCTGTCGCTGCATGCCGCCGCGGTCAATGCTGTCATGGCGGGCTGCCTGCCGGAGTATTTCCCGGTCGTGGTCGCTGCGTTCGAGGCCATGGACCGGCCGGAGTTCAATTTCCACGGCTCGACCGCCAGCACGGGCGGCTCGGCGCCGCTGCTGGTCGTCAGCGGCCTTTATGCCGACGAGATCGGCATGAATGCCGACGTGAACCTGTTCGGTCCGGGCAATCGCGCCAACGCCACCATCGGCCGGGCGGTGCGGCTGATCCTGCGCAACGTTTTCCAGATGCTGCCCGGCATCTCCGACAAGTCGACGCAAGGCAACCCGGGCAAATACAGCTTCTGCATCGCCGAGCGCGCGCGCGGCAATCCCTGGCCGCTGCTCTGCGAGGCGCAAGGCTATCCCAAAGGAGCCTCGAGCGTGACGGCCTTCGCGGGCGGCGGCTTCTGCAATGTCGAGAACCACGGTGGCAATACGCCGGAGCAGATCCTGGGCTCGGTCGCCGACGCCATGGCCAACTACGGCTGCATCACGCTCGGCCAAAGCGTGGTGATCCTGGCGCCTGAGCACATGCAGATCGTGGCCGGCGCCGGCTGGACGCGCGAGAAGGCGCAAGCCTTCCTGTTCACCCATGCCAAGCGCTCGGTCGAAGGCATGAACGGCGTCGGCAAATATCGTGACCGCGAGTACGACACCCAGCACGGCAAGGACGCCCATGCGCTTGCCGAGCAGGGCTTCGTGCATCGCGGCCTTTCACCCGACGATATCCTGATCACCATGGGCGGCGGCGATGCCGGCGGCCATTCGTGCTTCATCCCGTCATGGAGCCGCGGCCGCGGCTCGATCATGCAGCACGCGCCTGTCAAACCCATCAAGAGGAGTTAGGTCGAATGCAGCTCTATTCGCCCATGTCCACCGCGCCGAAGCGCAAGGCGTTCCGGGCTCCGGCACTCGCCAGCATCGACGGCCTGCGGATCGGCATCCTGGAGAACGGCAAGCTCAATGCCGAGGAGATGTTGCAGGAATTCGCCGCGCTATTCGTCGAGCGCCACGGCTGCACCGTGCACACGCTCGCCTCCAAGAGCAACGCCAGCGCGCCGGCGCCAGCCAACACCCTGGTCAAGGTGGCGCAGGAGGTGGATTTCCTCATCACGGGCCTGGGCGATTGAGGCTCATGCTCAACGTGCAGTCTGCACGACGGCATCAGCTTCGAACAACTCGGCAAGCGGGCGGTGGTGCTGTGCACCGTGCCGTTTGAAGTGACGGCCCGAAATATTGCCCGTGTGCTCGGTCTGCCCGACTACCCCTTTCTCACGGTCCAGCATCCGATCGGCAGCTGCACCCTGCCGGAACTTAAGGCCCGTGCGGAAGCGGCCTACAAGCAGGCGCTGCCCATCCTTTTAGAGGCGTGAGCCCGGGTTAGCGCCGGACCTCACTACAATTTCCACGTGTGGCCGCCGCCGCCCGTCCGCTAGAATGGCCCGGTGGTTCGGGCGCGCGGGGGCTCGATGATCTTCATCACCGTGAAAAGTCCGGCAGGTCGGCAAATATATGTCGGCCGCGACTACAGCTATTCGTACCCGACAGGCGAGCCGATCGTGCTCCAGGCGGGAACCCATACGTTCGAGACAGTGCTGGACGGCGCCGTGGATTACCGGGGCCGGGTGGTCAACGTCGCCAACGGAACGAACATGGACCTCGATCTGCAGCCGGTCATGCCGCCCGAACCGACGGCAGGCGGAGGCTCATCGATATGAACCTGCGAACCCCGCTTTGCCTGCTGCTGGCGCTGGCGTCGCTCGCGGCCTGCTCCTATCCGATCCGCAACGAGGCCGTTCCGGTCGGCAATTACCCCAAATATGCCTGGGAAAACCTTCCGGCCGGCGATGACACGCTGGTCATCGTCACGGCCTCCGGCGGTGGCACCCGGGCGTCGGCTCTCGCCGTGTCGGTGCTGCAGGCCACGGCGCAGGTCAAGCTGGCGTCCGGCCGCAGCCTGGCCGACAAGATCGATATCGTGTCGTCGGTGTCGGGCGGTAGCGTGACCGCGGCGTACTTCGCGCTGCACGGCGTTGCCGGCCTGAAAACCTTCGAGGACGACTTCGTTCGACGTGACGGCATGACGCCGCTCATCGCCAACCTCTTGAACCCCTTCAGCCTGGCGGCGCTGTCGATGCCGGCAAAGGAGCGCATCGACCTGCTCATCGACTATTTCGACCGCCAGCTCTTCAAGGATGCGACGTTCGATCAATTGGTCAAGCAGAACCGCCGGCCCTACTTGATCCTCAATTCGGCGGACATGGTGGAGGGTACGCCGTTTCCCTTCACCCAGTACACGATGGATCTCCTGTGCAGCGAGCTCAGGACGATGAAGATCTCGACCGCCGTCGCGGCCTCGGCCGCCTTCCCGGTGGCGCTGTCGCCGGTGACGCTGAAGAACTACTGCACACCGGCCGCGCCGGCCAAGGTCGGCTGGCTGCAGGATGCCGCCGACACGCTGTGGTACGTTAATCCCGCGCGCGTCGCCTGGCAGCGCACGGCATTGGCCTATGCATCGGGCCAAAAGCAGTTCATTCATCTGCTCGACGGCGGCATCGCCGACAATCTCGGTATCTCCGAGCCTTTCCGCATGCTGACCGCGGGCGATGGCGCGCCGCGCCTTGCCCAGGGCATCGCCTCGGGCAGGATCAAGAAGATCGTCTTCGTGATGGTCAACGCCCGCAGCTTCAAGCCGTCGGGGCTCGACAAGTCGGCTGCCACGCCGGGCGTCCTCGACATGGCGCTGGGCTCGATCGATTCGGCGATCGATCGCACGACCTTCAACACCGCCGAGCGGTTGCGCACCTTGCTTCAGGGCCAGTTCGAGCAGTTCGCTAATGAGGTCAACAATCCAGCCACCAAGGCGAACTACCGGACCGCGGCCCGCAATACGCAGCTCATCACCGTCGATTTCGACGCAATCGCCGCGGCGGATTGCCGCCGGAAGTTCCACAGCATAGCCACGAGCTGGTCGCTGTCGAACGAGGAGATCGACTCACTGAAGGCTGTGGGCGGGGCCCTGCTGGTGCAGGACCCCAACTTCGCGCGGACGCTCGGCATGATCGGCGGCCCTATCGAAGGACCGATCGCCAGCATGGACGAGGCCTGCCGGCTGGTCCCCACCCCGCCGGAGTAGCCCCGGCCGGGCCGGCGGGAAGGCTCTCGCCAAGCCCCGCTTGTTCCAAAGGCTGAACCGGTCCATCCTTTGCGTAGCCCTCCGGTCGAGGGCTCGAGTCTGTTGATCAACATCGCGGACGCAGCCCGGATGCGGCTGTGCCGTACGGGCGTCTCCAGCGTAAATCGGTTCATCGGAAAACACAGTCGCCAACCAACAACAAAACGGTCGTGCCGCGACATCGTCATAGCCAAACACCGCGGCTCAATAATCGTTTCTCGTGTGCAAGCGTTCTTCAGGGAGGACGAAGGTCATGCAATTAAAGAAAGTATCGCGTCGTCGAGTCGTGGCGGGAGGTGCTGTCGCCGCCGGCCTTATGAGTGCGCCGTTCGTGCGTAGTGCCAATGCCGCCGGAAGCCTGACGATCGGGCTTTGGGATCACTGGGTTCCCGGCGCCAACGATGTCCAGTCCGCGATCATTAAGGAATGGGCCGACAAAGAAAAGGTCGACGTCAAGATCGACTACATCACCAGCCAGGGCAACAAGCTGCTGCTGACGCTGGCCGTGGAAGCGCAGGCCAGATCCGGCCACGACATCATGGAATTCACCAATTGGGAGTCGGCGCAGTACAGCCAGGCGCTCGAGCCGGTCAATGACACCGTGGCGAGCGTCGTCGCCAAGAACGGACCGATCGATCCGGCGGTCGAGTATCTCGGCAAATTGGAGGGCAAGTGGCTGGGCGTCCCCATGACGCGCGGCACGCTGCTGCTCGGCACCTGCTCGCGCTTCGACATGATGAAGGAATATGGCGGCGTCGACGTGCAGGCGCTCTACCCGGCCGGCAAGCCGCCCAACGACGCCAGCTGGACCTGGGACGCCTTCCTCGCGGCGGCCGAAAAGTGCCAGAAGGCCGGCTTCGGCTTCGGCTTGCCGCTCGGCAACACCACCGACACCAACCAGTGGGTCGGCGCCCTGTTCCTGGCCTATGGCGCACAGCTCATGGACGCCAAGGGCAACGTCACGGTCAAGACGGACGGCGTCCGCGAGGTGCTCGAGTACGCCAAGCGGCTCTATGCCTTCTGTCCGCAGGACGCGACGGCGTGGGACGACGCGTCGAACAACAAATGGTTGATCTCCGGCAAGGGCGCGCTGATCTTCAACCCGCCGAGCGCCTGGGCCGTCGCCAAGCGCGATGCGCCCCAGGTCGCCGAAAAATGTTGGACGCACGGCTTCCCCAAGGGACCGAAGGGTCGCTTCAATCCGATCCTGCCGCGCTTCTACGGTGTCTGGAACTTCTCCAAGAACAAGCCGGCGGCCAAGAGCCTGCTCGAGTTCCTGGCGATGCGTCAGAATGCCGAGAAGCAGGTCGCGGCGAGCCAGGGCTACGACATCCCGCCCTACCCGAAGTTCACCGACTTCAAGACCTGGGAGGACGAGGGACCGCCCAAGGGCACGCTCTCGCATTATCCGATCAAGGGCGGCGATCAGGTGGCAGGCGTCGTCTGCTCGCCGGCCCCGCCGCTCATCGCCGCCCAAATCTGGGCCCAGTCGATCCAGAACCAGATGGTCGTGCGCTACGCCAAGGGCGAGCCGATGCCCAAGGTGCTCGATTGGGCTTCGGCCGAACTCGAGGGCTTCAAGCGAACCTGATCAATCCCGAAACGCGCTGCGCCCGGTCGCATGACCGGGCGCAGGTTCGATCGAGGGCCTACTGCTGCGTTTGGCAGGCCGACGCCGGGACGCCCCGGCCCGCTGCCGCGTTCACGCAGTCCTGAGCGGTCGGATAGGCGCTGACCTGGAAGGCCGGTGCCTGGGCGGCTTGGGCAGTGCTGTCGGACGCCCCGTGAAAACGGCCGTCCGACGCGACGTCGGCCGTCACGGCGCCCATCGTCATCGCGCCGGCGCCAATGGCGATCAGGAAGAAGAGCGGCATCTTTACCTCCTTGGTTGGTTGCCTACGCTGCGCCGCTTAAGCGACGCCCGTTCGAGACAAACGTGGCGCGATGCTGAAGGATGCGGCGCCTGCGACGACATGCCTGCGCAACCTTGGGACTGCCCCATTGTTGCCTCCATTGTTGGGCGAGCCGCCGAGGTTTATCCTCAGTGCGCCACAGCGAAGGACACGTACATGACCGCAACGAAAGGTTTTGTCGTACTCGCGGGCGGCGGCAAGCATGACGAGGAATCGCCCGGCCGCGTCACCGCCTTGAAGCTCCTTGGCCACGAGACCGCGGGCAGCATCATGATGTTCGAGCAAACCGTGCCCGCCGGCACCAAGAGCTGGCGCCATCTTCACCACGACAGCGACGAGATCGGCTGGGTGCTGGAAGGCGAGATCACTTTCATGATTGGCGACGAGGTCACGGTCGGCGGGCCCGGCAGCTGTGCCTTCATGCCCCGCAACGTGCCGCATGCCTGGAAGAACGCCGGCAGCGAGACCGGCCGCGTGCTGTTCCTCTACACCCCGGCCGCCGCCGGCGCCTTCATCGAGGAGATGTTCGAGCGCCCGGCCGGCCCGTCGAGCGAGGCCGACCGCGACGAGCGCCTGCGGCGCCACCGCTGGAAAATCGTCGACCCCAACCCGCTGTGAGGCGGCGCTCCGCCGCTTGTTCCGAAAGCAGAACCGGTTCATCCTTTAGCCGAGCGCTTCGGCCGCTGTAGCGGCCAAACGCTTAGTCGGTTGATCAGCGTCGCGCAGTACGAAGCCTCACCAGCGTCAGTCCGTTCACCAAGACCCATAAGAACCGGTAGTGCCGCGGCGCTGAGAGGCATCAGCGTCGCACGGGAGGCGCGCCATGCTGGAGCATCTCGAGCGGCAGAAGTCACTGACCGCCAATCAATGGAAGATCTGTGCCGCCGCGACGATCGGCGACATGCTCGACTTCTTCGATTTCTACCTGATCGGCTTCGTGCTGGCCTTCATCGTCAAGGGTTGGAACCTGACCTACGGCCAGTCGGGCCTGATCCTGCTGTCGTCCGGCATCGCCGCCCCCCTGGGGTCGATGTTCTGGGGCTGGATGGCCGACCGGATCGGCCGGCGCAAGGTGATGATCCTCACCGTGCTCAACTTCTCGGTGCCGACCGGCCTGATGGCGCTGACGCCCGACAACGGCTGGCTGTTCCTGTCGGTCTGCCGCTTCTTCGTCGGCATGGGAGTGACCGGCCTCTACACCGTCGACATCCTGATCGTGCAGGAATTCGTACCGGCGAGCAGGCGCGGGCGGATCACCGGGCTCACCACCGCGCTGTTGCCGGCGGGCACGTTGCTCGGCGCACTGAGCGGCGCCTACCTCGAGCATTATATCGGCTGGCGCGGCCTGTTTGTCGTCGGCCTGATGCCGGCGGCCCTGACTCTGCTGATTCGCGCCTGGGTGCCTGAGTCGCCGCACTGGCTGATCAGCAAAGGCCGGCTCGACGAGGCGCGGAAATCGCTCGCCTGGGCGCTGCAGACCGACCCGGCCACGATCGAGTTGCCGCCGGCCGCGCCGCCCGCCGCGCCGGTCAAATGGACCGAGCTGTTCAAGTACCCGCGCAGCCTGGCGGTCTCCTGTCTCGTTGGCCTCAGCCAAACCGGCTCGGTCGGTGTGACGTTGTGGATAACGACGCTGTTCGTGCTGGTGCTCAAGGTCACCCCGGCTGACGCCTCGTTCCTCGTGATCTGGGTCGGCATCGCCGGCATCCTCGGACGTTTCTTCTGCTCGTGGCTGAGCGACGCCGTCGGGCGCCGCCGCGGCATCCTGTTCGTCTGCGTGATGGCCGCCATTTGCTGCTCGCTCGCCGGCTATCTGAACAGCATCTTCATCGGCGGCGTGTCGATGTTCTTCTTCCTGGTGCTGGCGCAGCAGTTCTTCGGCAACGGCGGTTACGCCATCGTCGGGCCCTACATGGCCGAGGTGTGGCCGTCCAACCTCCGGGCGAGCGGCATGGGCGTGGGCTACGGCGTCGGCAATCTCGGCAAGTTCATCGGCCCGGCCGGTCTGGCGGTGATTGCCGGCTCCTCCAATTTCATGAGCCCCAAGGCCACGCTCGACGCGCTCATTCCGGCGATGAACTACTTTTCTCTATGGTACGTGCTGGCCGCCTTGGCGATCTGGTTCCTCGGCTTCGAGACGCGCGGCCGCACCATCCAGGAAATCGACGGCGAGCTCAAAGCGTCGCGGGCCAAGGCGTCGGCGTCGTAGCCCGCAAGGTCCTCGCCTTCGTTCGTCAGGGCGTCGGCGCGCGGTCGGGATCGAGCGCACGCACGATATAGCTGTCGGCCGACGGCTGGTAGAGCTCCCACAGGAAGCGCAGTTCGACGAGCGGCCGCGGGTTGAGGTCGACGCGCAGGTCGACGAAGGGGAAGCTCTGCTGGTGCACCACCAGCAGCCCGGCCGACTTCAACTGCTTCAGCTCGCCGCCGGCGGCATCGCCCGCCTCGATGGCGCGCATCAGCCGCTCGGCCAGCGGCTGATCCTCGCATCCTTCGAAAGTTTCGACCATGGCATCGACGACCGCGGTGTTGCGCAGGATATTGCCTGCCGCCACGCAATTGCGCCCGACCTGCCCCTTGGCGATCGACGTGATCATGGCGCCGTTGAAGAAGGCGGCCTGCCCACTGGCCGCCAGCACGGCGAGCTGCCGCCATTTCAGATTCGGATCGGCCGCCGCCAGCTCCTTCACGATCGTCTCGGGCGGCGAGCCGCGCCGCAGAGCTTCGAGGATCTTCGGCCCGAGCCGCGGATCGGTGCGGTGCTGCGTCAGCACGGCGCCGACACCGGCCTCGGCCCAGGCGCAGCGGCTGCCGACGGCCATGGCCGAGGTGGTGACGACGGCGCCCAGCATTCCTGTCCGCGCGCAGCGGCCGGCGATGGAGAAGGTCATGGGTCTTCTTAGACAGATTCCCTCCCCATTCATATGGGGAGGGGGATGACTAGGCCGTGGTCCCGCCATCCTGGCGTCTCTCCCTTTGCAACGTCAGTAGTAGCCCTTCTCCGCCCGCGGCGGCTCGATGGTGAAGGATACCAGACGCTCCGCGCCGGGGCCGATGCGGACGCGGTTGCGGATATTGTGCTCGAGCATGGCGATCTCCGACGCGGCATAGAAGTCGGCGCAATCCTCGCCGGCCTCGAAATAGCGGCCGAGTTCGCACTGGCCGAGCCCGCCGAGGAAGATCGCCGACATTTCCGAATTGCGGTTCTTCAGCAGGGCGAACGGCCGGTCCTGCTTGCGCAGCAGAAGCGTGATCAGACCGACCGCCTTGTAGACGAGCGAACTGTCGTGGAACAGGATCGCCGAATCGTCCTTCATCAGCGGCAGGGCCCACAGGAAGTCGCGGAAGCAGGCCTGGTCGGTATGCTCGCCGTCGATGAAGGCGAGGTCGAAGGGCCGGTCGGGCGGCGCCAGCGTGTCGATCGGCCCGTCATGCGTGATGAGCTTTTCCGTCGGCAATCCAGCCTGATGGAGGCGGTCGAGCATCGACTGGGTGCTGACGCCGGCATAGTCGAACCGCGCGCCGCGTTCGTCGGCCAGTGTGCGGCCGCGCTCGTCGATCGACAGGATCGACCGGCAGGCCGGGTCGGCGAGAAAGGGCGCCAGGCTGCCGCCGAGGAACGAGCCGATCTCGAGATAGTCGTAGGCCGGCGCTGCATCGCGGATCAGGCGCTGGGCGGCGAGCAGGAACGCCTTGTCGCGCGGGCTGGTCTGCGACTCGATGGGAAACGGTGAAACTGTGCGCATCGGGACACCTTAAGGGAGCCGACCGCGAGGCGCACCTGCAGGCTCCCAGGAACATCCGTCCTTCGGTGGCGTTCAAGCTTCGTGCTACGGCCGATCGCTCGGCCCGGGTTTTTCCAGGAAGGTGAAGAATGAGTACTCTCTTGATCATTGTCGTCCTGATCCTGCTGCTCGGCGGCGGGGGCGGCTATTACGGCTACAGCCGCTACGGCGGCTCCGGCCTCGGCGGCGTCGTTGGCCTGATATTGGTCGTGTGCCTCGTGCTCTGGCTGTTCGGCGGCCTGCACCTCGGCTCTGCTTGATCCGAAGGGCCGGCGCGCCCTGCGACGATCGCAGCGGCGACCGGCTTGCGGCCGCTGCCGGCCCGTGGAAGCATTTCTCCAACCAAGGAGGATCGCCCATGGACGTCGGCATGATGATGGTGTTCGCCAGCTACGGCTGGGAGAATTGCCCCGACGATCGCGTGTGGGACGAGGAGATCCGGCTGGCACGGATCGCCGCCGACTCAGGCTTCGACTGCCTGTGGTCGGCCGAGCACCATTTCAACGACTACTCCTTCGTGCCCGACAATCTCGCCCTGATGACCCATCTCGCGGCGCTCTGCCCCGCCATCGACGTCGGCACCGCCGCCGTCATCCTGCCGTGGCACGATCCGCTGCGCGTCGCCGAGAACGCCGCCGTGCTCGACATGCTGAGCAAGGGCAGGCTGCGGCTCGGCATGGGCCGCGGCCTGGCGCGCCGCGAGTTCGCTGCCTTCCGCCTCAGCATGGACGAATCGCGCGGCCGCTTCGACGAGGCCGCCCCCATGATCGTCAATGCGCTGAAGACCGGCTTCATGGAAGGCGACGGCAAATACTACAAGCAGCCGCGCATCGAAATCCGCCCGCGGCCGCAGCATTCCTTCGACGGGCGCATCTATGCCGTGGCCTCGAGCGAAGACTCCGTCGATTCGGCCGCCAAGCTGGGCGCTCACCTGGTGATGTTCGCCGACCGGCCGTGGGAAATGCGCGCGCCCACCATCGAGCATGGCCGGGCGCTGCACCGCAAGTATCACGGCACCGAGCCACCCCCCGTCATGTTGACGGAATTCTGCGTCTGCGGCAGCGACACCGCCACGCTCGAGGACGAAGCGCGCAAGTACCAGGGCAAGTTCGTCGAGAGCAATTTTTACCACTACGAGTTCCTCGGCGAGCACTTCAAGACGGTGAAGGGCTACGACGCCTACCAGCAGAAGGCCGAGATCGCGCGCAAGGGTGGCCTCGACGGCGCGGTGGCGGGCTTCATGCAGGCCGCGTCCTGGGGCACGCCCGACAAGATCCTGCGCGACCTCGAGGCGCGGCGGAAGGTGGTGGGAGATTTCGAGATGAACGTCGCCTTCCGCTTCGGCGGCACACCCTACGAGGTCTCGGAGCGCGGGCTCAGGCTGTTCGCCAAGGAAGTGTTGCCGGTGGTGAAGTCGTGGGGGCCGGTCAAGGCGGCGAAGGCGGCGTGAATTCGAGTCTGTCCTTACCGCCGCGCGCAACATGCTCAATACGGGAGAGAAATTCATGCCGACGAATGACCTGACACCAGGGCTTAAAGCGGAGATCGTCACGACAGTGGATGACAAGCTGGCGGTCAAGCACATGGGGGGCGATGGCGTACTGTCCACTCCATCAATGATTGGTTTGATGGAGCGTGCCGGCATCGAGGCCGTACAGCGGCATCTCCCCGAAGGGCACACCACCGTGGGCTTCGAGGTGCACGTCAAGCACTTCGGCGCTACGCCGAAAGGCAAGAAGGTGACGGTACGCGCTGAACTGGTCGAGGTGGATGGTCGCAAACTCCGCTTCAAGGTCGAAGCGCACGACGAGGACAAAAAGGTTGGCGAAGGCACTCATCGCCGCGCGATCGTGCCCATTCAACGCAAGGATTGATTTTCTCAATATCGGCACGTCCGACTAGGGTCTTTCCGACGAGCGTCGGATCGGCTCTTTTCCTCTCCATTCCGATGGGGAGGAAAGGCTTGATTCAATCGCCGTCGGAAAGACCCTGGCCGCCGCTCACGATACCGCCGCGACGCCCAGGACGGGAACGCCGGAAGCACCCGGCCTCCTCACGCTGAGCAGATGGCGCGCTTCGCTCAGCCGATTGGCGCCAAGGTAGGCTCTCAACAGAGTGAACTCGATCAGGTCATGTTGCGCGCGGCTACCGCCAACGCGTTCGTTTTCCCCCGCGAGCGGCGCCAGCGTCTCGATCGCAGCGGAAAAATCCCCGCGTTCGAACGCCGCGAATCCGCCCGCCAGTGCGGGAAGGTAGGAGCCCGACGGGTAACGCCCCTCGCGCGCCAATGCCTCGATTTGGCGAGCCCGCGTGTCGAGCGCGGCCTCGTCGCGCATGACCGCCTGCGCCAGGATGACATGCAGATCGGCGAGCCCGTTGCCCGGCCGCGGCAGCGAGTTGTTCGCGTACCCATGCAACGCGCGCCAGGCCGCGGCGTCACGCGGATGACCCGCGAGTTCGGAGCGCCACAAGAATGCTGCTCCATCGGAAACTTTCTGTTGCGGGCCGCCGCTGTGCCGGTCGAGCGCGATGGCGTCGTGATAGAGCCGCAACGCTTCCGTCCAGTTGCCGGCCTGGATCTCAAAAAGCGAGAGATGCCAGCTCAGATGGCCATAGAAGAAGCCTTCCCGCGGATAAGTGCTGAGCCACGAGGAGAGAAAGCTGCGCGCCGTATCAAGCTCGCCGCTCTCGTAGAAAACATGAGCGAAGCCATGAGCACCATGCGCATTGTTCGGGTTCGCCGCCACGGATCGCTCGATCTTCGCCCGGGCAAGCGCTAGCTGCCCATCCTCGGACAGGGCCATGGCGTGATAGGAGACGAACCAGAAATCGTCGTCATAGTTCGGGGCCAGGCTGTCCATCAAAGCCGCGATCTGGTGCTTTTGTCCGATGCGGCCAGAGCCGCCAATCAAGCCGTTGGGGTTCGCGGCACTGGCGACGACCAGCGCGTCGCGCGGCCACGCTGCGAGATGTGCATGCAAGGCAGAGAGCGCGGCCTCGGTCTGGCCCGCGAACACGAGGTCGAAGAAACCGATGTGACTGGCCTCACGCTCGGACACATCCGACGCCAGGCCCTTGGCTGTCGCCAGGGCTGCCCGTGCTGCCCCGACGTCGCCTTGTCTCATCAGGACCTGCGCCTTACCGGCGTGGGCCAGGGCAAAACCGGGATCGGCGGCGATGGCTCGGTCATAAGCCTCGCCTGCACCGGGGTAGAAAGTCAGTGCCAGACCGGAGGCCTGAACGTAGGCATCCCGCGCGGCGGCCGACGCCGTCGTCAAGGCAAGGTCGTAGCGATCCCTCAGCATGACAAACCCTCACCGCCGCTTTCCACACAACAGGGCCGATGCCGTCGAGCGATCTGGTGCCCGTTCTGCCGGGCACACTCGTTCGTTCCTCTGAACCCTGGACTATGTGCAGCCTAGATATTGCCGCTCCGTGTGCCTTTGTCGATCCCAGAGATGCTGGCGGCCGCGCGCGGTGGTGAAGTCGTGGGGGCCGGTGAAGGCGGCGCAGGCGGCTTGAGGCCAATAGGACCGCTGCAGTAAGGTAATCCATGAAATCTTTCCGCAGGGAATTTCTCCATCTGGCAACAGGCGCTACCACGCTCCTGGCCCTCTCGCGCGGGGCTTCGGCCCAGGCCTATCCGACCCGACCGGTCCGCTGGGTTGTCGGATTTGCCCCCGCTGGAGGCAACGACATCGTCGCGCGCTTGATGGGTCAATGGCTTTCGGAGCGGACCGGCCAGCAATTCATTATCGAGAACCGGCCGGGCGCGGGCACCAATATCGCGACCGAGGTCGTCGTCAACGCGCCGGCCGATGGCTACACGCTCCTGTTCGTGGGTGTCTCGGCCGCCATCAATGCGACCCTCTACCAAAATCTCAACTTCAATTTCATGCGCGACATCGCGCCGGTGGCGGGGATCATGAGCATCCCGCTTTACATGACGATCAATCCTTCGGTCCCGGCCAGGACGCTGCCTGAGTTCATCGCCTACGCCAAGGCCAACGCCGGCAAGGTCAACATGGGCTCGGCCGGAATCGGAAGTGTGGGCCATCTCGCCGGCGAACTGTTCAACATGATGACCGGCGTCAGCCTGGTTCACGTGCCGTATCGCGGCAATGGACCTGCCCTTGTCGCCTTGCTGGGGGGCGAAGTGGAGGTCCTGTTCCCCACGCCTCCCTCGTCGATCGAGTACATCAGAACCGGCAAGCTGCGCGGCCTCGCCACCACCGGCGCCGCGCGCTCGGAGGCGCTACCGGACCTTCCGACCATCGGCGAGTTTGTCCCGGGCTACGAGACGAACGCGTGGTACGGCGTGGGTGTGCCAAGAGGCACGCCGGCCGAGGTCATCGACAGGATCGGCAAGGAGATCAACGCGGGCCTTGCCGATCCCCGGATGAAGGCGCGGTTCGCCGATCTGGGCGGCATGCCGATGCCGATGACGCCGGCCGAGTTCGGCAAGCTCATTGCCGACGAAGCCGAGAAGTGGGCCAAGGTGATCCGCAAGGGCAACATCAAGCCGGTGTGAGCCCGCCGCCGGGGCTGCGGACTTTGGTGAGCCCCATTTGACGGGCGGCCAATTCCCCCGCATCTCCGTCACGGCGCCGCCTCGACGAACGCGTATTCGTGCTGGTTGTCCCGCACCGTCAGCGCGCGCTTGCCGTCCTTGGCGCCGACCACGAAGTCGAAGCCGTCGACCGTCGGGTCGATCGAGATGAAGGACGTTGTGCCGTCGTCGTTGCGGCGCGAGGCGACCGCGCTGTGCCACGGCCCGAAGTCGAACACGGTCGCGCCGTCCTGGGCGCGCACCCGGAACCGGCCGAGCGCCTCGTTCTGGTACGCGGCGGCGAGCTTCGAGGCGTCGTCCGCGGCGGGCGGGATCACGAGGCGCTCGCGCCATTTGGCGCGATCGGCCTTGCGCTGCGCGGCGCCGACCTTCACCAGCTCGGCCGCCTCTGGCCTGCCGTCGAACAGCACCTCGAGCAGCCGCCGCTCGAACAGGCCGGTGAGCCAGCCACCCGAATCAGCGTTGGCCAGCACCACCGCGCCGACGCCATGCTCGGGCAGGAACACCATCGTGCTCTTGTAGCCGAACATGCTGCCGCCGTGGCTGATCACAGGAATGCCGTAGCGCGTGCTGATCGCCAGCCCCATTCCGTAGCTGGCGTCCTCGCCGGTTTGGATCTGCGGCTTGCGGCGCTCGCGCAGGCTCGCCGCCGAGACCAGCCGGCGCCCGTCGGCCAGCGCACCGTCGGCCAGCTCGAGCGCGAGGTAGCGCGCCAGCTCGCGCGCGCTGGTCCACATGCCGCCAGCCGGCCGCACCGGCACGATCGAGTAGTTCATGTCCATGTGCGCCACGGTCGGCGTGCCATCGGGACCCTCGTCGTGCGGGCTCGCGTGGTCGTCGGCGAGCGCGCGCGCGAAGTCGAAGGTCGTGCGCGTCATGCCCAGCGGGTCGAAGATCCGCTGCCGCATCGCGGCGTCGTAGGCAGCGCCGAGCTCGTGCCCGAGCGCGACCAGCGCGCCGCCGATGAACCCGGCGGCGGCGGCCATCGGGTTGCTGTACTGGAACACTTCACCGAAGCGGCTGGTCGGCTGCATGGTCGCAAGCACCGCCAGCGACGAGGCCGGCGTCGCGCCCGCGAAATTGAACAGCCATTCGAAATCCTGGCGCGGCAGGCCGGTGCAGGCGCACACCAGGTGGCGCACCAGCACCTGGCGCGTGGTCGCGGCGTCGCCGAGCCGGAAGTCGGGGTAGATCTCGGTGACCGGCTGGTCCCAGCGCAGCTTGCCGTCGTCGGCCAGTGTGGCGAGCAGCAGCGTGGTCAGCGCCTTGGTGTCAGAGGCGGCGAGGAACAGCGTGTCGCCGTCGACCGGATCGGGCCGACCTAGCGCCTTGACGCCGAAGCCGCCGGCATACACGAGCTGGCCGCCGTCGAGCAGCGCCAATCCGACGCCCGGGATGCCGAGCTCCGTCATCGCCGTGCGCACGAATTCTTGGAGCGCGCTGATATGTTCGGCGTCGAGCTTGTGCGCCGGCTTGCCGGCGAACGTCTCGCGCGTGTAGCCCTTGGGCCGCAGGCTGCCGATCGTGAGCCCGAACTGGGCGTTGCGCTTCTCGAAGGTCGCCTGGCTCGCCTCGACGACCACGACCGTCCACTGGCTGCCGGCGCGCCAGGCCAGAGCGTAGGCCACCGTCTTCTCATTGGGCGAGGTCTCGTAGCGATAGAGATGGCGCTCCTCCCAGCCGTTGTAGGGCGCCTGGGGCAGCGCGACCTTGAGGGGCCGGTTGGCGCCGGGGCGGTAGGCCGCCCAACCCGCCGCCAGCGCCGCTCCGGCGTCGGCCGCCTGTACGTCGACGACGGCGAGATGCGAGTCGCCCTCCGGCGGCTCGAGCAGCCGCAGCGCCGCGCGTTCGGTGAGGCGCCAGTCCGCGGGCGCGGTGAAGCTGGCGCCGGCCGCGGTGGTTGCGGCGGTGTCGGCCGTGAGATTCTGCTGCGCGCGCGCCGGCGCGCCGGGCGCGGCGAGCAGCGCGAGGATCACGAGACCAGCACACAGTCCAATGCGATGGCCAATGCGGCGCATGGCGCTCATCCCGCCGGCAACGATTGCCTGCCGTGTGGTTTGGGCGGCTAGCGGCGGCAAGGCCCAACTCGACGCCGCGAGCGCCGAGACACCCCGCAAGAACTTCACAACATTCTCCTCAGTTGTGCGTCATCTAAGCCGACATCCCCCAAGTTGGCACTTGGAACGATATGAAAGCAAGCGCCGTGCGGATTTCCAGTAGAGACCTTTCCTTCGTGGCGGCGATGGAATCCTGCGCGTCTCGAACTTGAAGGAAGCCGACTCGGACCATCCAACGAGTGGCGAGGGCCAACAGGAGCGTGGTGCAGAACAAGAGAAAAGTATAACGGGCAAGATCGCCCGTCAGATCCACAAGACGCCTACCCTGCGCGCTATATGACTCGTTCGACTCTTGGCAAATCGATACATAGAGCACCTTTGGGGTCCTAAGTGCTCTCAGACCACCAATCCAATTTCCGCAATCCGCTGCCTTCTCCGGCTAGCCTCCTGCCGGGGCCATTCTTAAGGCTCGTGAGCCTACTGCGGCAGGCGAGCGATCGAGGCTAAGGACCATAATCGTCGATTCGAACAAGTCGGGCGTAGAACGGTGTTGGCCCCCGCCTGCAGACCCCGTGGGCGGCGGCCGCTGTTTTTTCCTGTTTGTTTAACAGCCGGCCCCCTCGGGCTCGCCCAGGAGACATCGACATGACGTTCAAGAAAGGCGATCGCGGCGGCCCCGGCCGTCCGCGCGGCAGCCGCAACGCGGTGAACCTCATCCTCGACCAGCTCGCCATCGACGGTGCCGAGACCATGGTGAAAAAATGATCGAGGCGGCAGGCGAGGGCGATCGCGTGGCCGCGCGGCTGGTGCTGAACCGCATCTGGTCGGCGCCCAAGGGCCGCTCGGTCGGCATCGAGCTGCCGCCGATCAGGAAGCCGGCCGATCTTCTGGCGGCGCATGGCAAAGTCACGGAGGCGATCGCCGCGGAAACCATCACGCCGCAGGATGGCGCGGCGCTGTCGGCCGTGCTGGAGACACACCGGCGGGCCTTCGAGCTCTGCGCGCAGGAAGAGCGTGTCGAGAAGCTGGAGACCGAGCTGCGTCGGCTGAGGCTCAGCCTGCG
>PLYQ01000071.1:0-16486 GCA_003153415.1 Rhodospirillales bacterium
CAAGCACGGCATCCTGCTGATCTTCGACGAGGTGATCACCGGCTTCGGCCGTCTCGGCACGGCGTTCGCCGCCGACAAGTTCGGCGTCATTCCCGACCTGATGACAGTGGCCAAGGGCATCTCCAACGCCACCGTGCCGATGGGCGGCGTATTCGTGCGCAAACCCGTGTTCGATGGGCTGATGAACGGCCCCGAGAACGCGGTCGAGCTGTTCCACGGCTACACCTACTCGGCCCATCCGCTCGCCTGCGCTGCGGCGTCTGCCGTGCTCGACATCTACCGCGATGAGAACCTGTTCGAGCGTTCAGCCGAACTCTCGCCCTATTGGGAAGCGGGCGTGCACTCGCTGAAGGGCCTGCCCAACGTCACCGACATCCGCAATCTCGGGCTCGCCGCCGGCATCGACCTGGCACCGAGCGGTCCGGTCGGCACGCGCGGCTACGCGGCCTTCACCAAGGCCTTCGAACTCGGCCTGATGGTGCGCCAGTCGGGCGACGCCATCGCCATGTCGCCGCCGCTGGTGATCGAAAAAGCGCAGATCGACGAGATCATCGACATCACGGCCAAGACGATCAGGGCGGTCGCCTAGCCGCTGTTACGGACAGCGCTTGGCAAAAGGTGATTGTCATCCCTCGTGAAGCGCGGGGGTTACCCCGCGCGACTCGGGATGACAACCAGCGTAGTCTGACGGCGTGGTCATAAATCTGAGCCTCGCCGCCGCCGTCGGCATCGCCGCCACTATCGCGCATCTTGCGATAGCGAGCGCGGTGACGGTCCATGTGCTGCTGAACAAGCGCGACGTCGGCGCTGCCATTTCCTGGATGGGGATCGCCTGGCTGTCACCTTTCGTCGGCGGCCTGCTCTACATCACCCTGGGCATCAACCGCGTGAAGCGGCGCGCCAAGCGATTGCGCCGCGAGCGATCGCATCTCTTCGTCGTCGACGACACCGCGCCGAATGCCCCCGGCAGCGGCCCGCTCACTCCCCTGGAATATGCCATCGGACGCCTCACGGGGCTGCCCACCGCCCACGGCAACACGGCGGAGATGCTGGCCAGCGGCGACGAGGCCTATCCACGCATGCTCGCCGCGATCGACGCCGCCGAAAAGACCGTCGGCTTGTGCAGCTACATCTTTCGCGCCGATACGATCGGCCAGGCCTTCATCGACGCGCTGCTCCGCGCCCGCCAGCGCGGCGTGCAGGTTCGCGTCCTGATCGACGGCGTCGGCGGCGGCTATTTCCTGTCGGGTGCCTATTTCAACCTGCGCCGCGCCGGCGTTCCGGTCGCGCGGTTCCTGCACTCCTATTTGCCGTGGCGCACGCCGTTTCTCAATCTGCGCAACCATCGCAAGGTCCTGGTGGTCGACGGCCGGATCGGATTCATCGGTGGCTTGAACATCGGCGATGAAAACGTGACCGCGGGCAAGCCGGCCCATCCCGTGCACGACACGCACTTCAGGCTGGAGGGTCCCGTGGTCGAGCAGCTGACGGAGGTGTTTGCCGACGATTGGCTGTTCCAGACAGCCGAGCGGCTCGCCGACGACAGCTGGTTTCCCGACTTGGTTGAAACCGGCTCGGTTGCGGCGCGCGTCGTGACCTCGGGCCCGGACGAGGATCTCGAACAGATCGAGTTCGTGGCCCTGCACGCGATCGCCTGTGCACGCCATTCGATCCGGGTGGTGACGCCGTACTTTCTGCCGCCGGATGCCCTGACCACGGCGCTCGGCCAGGCGGCGATGCGCGGCATCAAGGTCGACATCGTCGTGCCCGAACACTCCAACCACCGCTTCGTCGACTGGGCGCGGCGCGTTCCGATGCGGTCGCTGGTCGGGGCGGGAGTCAATGTCTGGTTCGTGCCGCCGCCGTTCGATCATTCCAAGCTGATGACGATCGACAACGCCTGGTCGCTGATCGGCAGCGCCAACTGGGACACCCGCAGTTTCCGGCTGAATTTCGAACTGACCGTCGAAGTGCAGGACCCAGGCTTCGCCCTCCGCATCGGCCAGGCGGCACGCGCCGGCCGCCTGTTGGCGCTTGCCGAACTCGAAGGCGACTCCTTGCCCGTGCGGCTGCGCAATGGCGCGGCGCGGCTGCTGCAGCCCTATCTTTGACGCAGGCCGCCCAGCCGTTCCTGCAGGATCGGCCAGGCCGCATCTCCGATCAGGCGCGCCCCGCGTGCGTTGGGATGGCCGTCGTCTGCAATCTCAAACGCCTCCGGATTGCCCCCCATGACATCGGCCACCCGGCTGCGAAGGTCGCGGAAATAGATGCCTTCCTCCCGCATCATTGCCGGCAGTCGGGGGTAGTCGAGCGACGGCCATCCGGTCGTCAGCACGGTAAGTTGCACGTTTCGCGCCGCACACCAAGCGGCCATGCGCCTGAACAGCAGTCGCGCCATCGTCTCCTCGACAAGACGCTCGGACTGGTCGAGCGCCGTGCGCGACGGCGTGTTGACGACGCCGACACCCAGATGGCGGGTGGCTTGCCGGAGCAACCGGACGAATTGAGAATATTCGAGGAAGAAGCCATAGAGCCGATTGTTCTGCAGCGTTACCTTGAGGAAATTCTTTCTCGATGAACGATCGACGCTCGTCAGTTTCCGGCCATCGTCGGACACCACGAAAACGTCGCGCTCGACGGATCTCCATAGGTCGTCGAAATTCACGAAGACGACGACGGCGGACAGCTTCAGATCGTCGCCGAAGGCCTCCAGATAGGTCAGCTGGTCGGCTGTGCCCCAGCCGCCTGTCGCGGCGTTCAACAACTGGAGCCGCCCCATGCCGGCTCGGGCGTCGAGTTGCCTCTGCAGCAAACCGACGTAGGTTTCCGCGAGCGCCAGGCCGATGCCGAGGGTGAACGAGTCGCCCAGTATCAGGATCCGGATCGCCTTCGGATCGGGCTCCTCGTTGTTGCGCTGATGTTTGGAATTGAATGTGTAGGAAACGGTGCGCCCGCCAATTTCGTGCCGGAGCGTGCTGGAGGGTCGGTCGACCAGGATGCCGTTCGGTCCGTAGACGTACCACGCTTCGGCAAATTTCTGAGGCGCCACCAGCCTGGTGGCAATCTCGGCTAGACCGAACGCGACGACGATCCCCGCAACCGACGCCACGCAACCGTAGAGGATTCGGCGCACGCGCATGTGCTGCCTAGCGGAGCGCCGCCCGAAGCCGCGCGATGCGGCGGCGGGCGCCGCCCAGGCGGTCGCGCTTGATCGCCGCCTCGACGACATGCAGCTCGAGCACGATCGGCCGGTGATCGGACGGGCCCGGCGCGCGCGTCGTCGCCGAGCCGCAGTGCAAGCCATGAACCAGGCAGCGGTCGAGCCGGAACGGCACGACGTTGCGGGCAAAATGCGTTGGCTCGCGCGGGCCGACGTCGGCGAAGCCCGGCATCAGGATGGGACCGACGGCGTTGAAGTCGCCGATGATCGCCGACGGTCGGCCGCGCAGCGCCGCGGCGATGCGGTAAAGCTGGCGGCGATTGAGCAGCTGGCCGTGCGAGAGGTGGACGTTGGCGAAGCTGATGTCGCCCACCTGCACGATCTGGGCGCGCCGGCGCGGCAAGCGGCCGGGCAGGCGGGAGGCNNACGTCCATGTGCTGGGTGACTTCCTGCATCAGCATCACGTCGGGCCGCTCGTGCGCCAGCAGGGCCGCCACGTCGCCGACGGCGGCGCCGCTGAGGCGCAGCAAATTCCAGCTGATGATCTTCATCGGCGCAAACATAGACTGCGGGCGGTGATCTGTGCACACTTTCGCCCGCGGCAAATGACGACATCGGGACGGAGACGACATGAAGGTGGTGATCACCGGCGGCGCGGGCTTCCTGGGCAAGAAGCTGGCGCGGCGCATCCTCCAGCAAGGCAGCATCGCGGGCCCGGATGGCACGCCCCAGCGCGTCGGCGAGCTCCTGTTGTTCGATATCGGCAAGGCGAGCGGGCCGGGGCTCGACGATCCGCGCGTCAAGGCGTTGGCGGGTGACATCGCCAACTTCGCCACCGTGCAGTCGATCGTCCAGGGCGCTGCCACCGTCTTCCACTTCGCCGCGGTCGTGAGTGCGGGCGCGGAGGCCGATTTCGATCTCGGCTACCGGGTCAATCTCGACGGGACGCGCAACGTGCTGGAAGCCTGCCGCGCGCTCGGCACCAACCCGCGGGTGGTCTTCACCAGTTCGCTCGCGGCCTTTGGCGGCGACTTGCCGCCGGCGGTGACCGACGACACGGCGCTGACGCCGCAGACGTCCTACGGCTCGCAAAAGTCGATCGGCGAATTCCTGATCCGCGACTATACCCGCAAGGGATACCTGCGTGGCACCGCCGTACGGCTGCCGACGATCTGCGTGCGCACGGGATTGCCCAACAAGGCCGCCTCGACGTGGGCGAGCTCCGTCCTGCGCGAGCCGCTGACCGGCGTCGACGTGGTCTGTCCGGTGACGCCGCAGACGATCATGGTGGTGCTGAGCCCGCGCAAGACCGTCGATGCCTTCATGAGGCTGCACGACCTGCCGGCCGATGCCTTCGGCCCGGGGCGTACCTTGCTGCTGAACGGCATCAACGTGACGGCAAAGGAGCTGGAGCAGGCGGTGGGCCGCCATGCCGGCAACCGCAAGATCGGCAAGGTGGTCTGGCAGCACGATCCGGCGATCCAGAAGATCTGCGACGGCTGGCCTCAGGGCATCGATTCGAAGCGCTCGCGTGCACTTGGCTTCGCGATGGACAAGGACCTCGACGAGGTCGTGCGCAACTTCATCGCCGACGATCTCGACGAGCAGATGAAGATCGCCAAGCCGGCGGCTTAGCCACCGCGCAGCATGCGCCAGCCGTTCTGCAGGTGGCGCCAGGCCGACCAGACACGGCGGGTGCTCATCATGTGCCAGCGCTGCGGCTCGTTGTCGGGACCGGCGATCGCGCCGGCATCCTCGACATAGTCGGTGATGCCGACGGCGTCGGTATCCCATGGGCCGGTCGTCTTGAAGATCGTGGCCTTGCAGCCGTAGGTCGCGAGTGCGCGCGACATGCCGTCGGCCATGAAGTCCATGTAACGCGGCAGGCTTTCGGGACGGCAGAGATAGCCCTTGTTGAAGCCGACCGCGAGTAGGCGGAAATGGAACGGGTTCTTCTCCATGTAGCGCACGACTTCCGTGGTGTTGGCGGGATAGCGCGGCGAGAAAAAGTCGTCGATCACCACGATGCCGTCGGTATTGACGATGCGGTTGGCCAGCTCGAGTTCGCGATACACCGCGGTGCCGGTGTGCTCGCCGTCGATGTGAAACCAGCGCACCGTCTGATGCAGGGCCTGGAGGTCGAGCTTGGCCGGCAGGTCGACCGAAGGTCCGGGCAGCGGAACGATATTGGTCGGCTCCTTGCCGACCGACCGAATGGCGATGCGCACTGCCGCTTCATCGAGCCGCAGATCGCAGAGATAGAGCTTTTCGTCGCCCTTGCGGTACGAGGCGAGCACCGACGCCGAACGCCCGCGCCACACCCCGATCTCGAACAGGTCGCCGGAAACCCCGGTCTGCTGGTCGAGCAGGGCGCGCCAGACGCAATAGGACTGGAACAGGAACCATCCCGGAATGGCGTCGATTTTCTCCCAACTGAGCATCTTTGCTCCTTGCTTGCTGTCTTGCTAACAGTGCCTTAACGACGCTGCAAGCCGGGACAGCTTGCGTCCTTGTCGGCGGTCCTGTAGAGCCCGGCCACTTCTTGCACATGCCTTCGACCACGTTTGCATACCGAGCAACAATCGGCCTGATTTGGGCGCTGGCGCTCTGGCATAGCTGGACGTGCCGCGGCCTGTTCGTCGATGGCTCGGCATTTCTCGTCGAAATCGTCCGGCGCGAGTGGTTCTTTCGCTTCTACCCGCCCCGCATCTACGCGATGGTCGCCGGCCAGATCCCCGTCATGACCGCAGTCACGTTGGGCGTCACCGACCTGCACTGGCTGGCCCGCCTGCTGTCGCTCGGCCTGTTCGGCCTGCCGACTGTCTTCTACCACCTGGCGCTCCATCGCGCTAAGGGGGACCCCATCCTGATGGCTACGGTGATCGCCTCGATCGCCTCGATATTCATGACCACCGGGTTCTTCATCGTCGGCGAATACAACACCGCGTTCGCGATCACGCTCCTGGTGGCGGTCAGGCTGGTGACAGCGGAGCGGCTAACCCCGGTCGACGGGATCTTCCTGGCTGTGGTCGCCGCATTCGCGACCCGGACCTACGAAGTGATGCTCTATCTCGGGCCCCTTCTGACGGCGATGATATTGTGGGCGCTCTATCGCGCGCCATCCCGGCCGATCGCCACGACGGTCCTCCATTTGCTTGCCGCGGCATTTTTCCTCAAGGCCATGGTGGTGGCGGTAAATTCGCTGCTCTATCCACACTCGGCAGAGCATCTTGAAGAGACCTGGCTGACCGCCGTGAATTTTTGGCAGGACATGCAGTTCGACCTCGCGTTCGGCGGGGCTTTCGTCGTCGCCGTCTGGGCGCTCATCAAGCCCGACGACCTGGCTGGGGCGAAGCCCTATCGCTGGGCAGCAATCTGCCTGGTCCTGCTTGCCGTCTCGCCGCTGCTTGCACTGAGCGACACGATGGTGCGGCCGCTTGCCAAGTCGCAATATATCGCCCGCACGGCGAGCGGCCTGATCATTGCGGCCATGGTTGCGTTCATCTGGGCGCGCGAAACAGATCTCGGCGCCAGGTTCAGGACCTTCGTCGTGTTGCGCAGCCCTGAGGTGGGGCATCGCTTTCTCGGCTTCGCATGCCTCATGTTGCTGGCGGTCGTGCCGTCCGACCTTTTCCTCACCGCGACGTGGACGTCCTATCTCGATGCCATGCGCACCGCGATACGATTGCAGGGCGGCGTGATCGCCGTGGAGGACACGCTGCTTTCCAGGGGGCCGTACAACCTGTTGGGCGAGAACTGGTCAATGTCGAGCCTGAGCATCGTGCTGCGGTCCGATGTCCGCGACGGTATTGTCGCGCCACCTCGGGATTTCACCGATTGGGTACCCTTCCGTCCTGTGGAGCTGCCCAACATGGGCCAATTCTTCTGGCGCGACTGAACGCCCAATGCCGTCTGCTTTTGTCTATCGCGCTGTCGTCGTCCTGCTCTGGGCGCTTGCCGCCTACGACAGTGTGGCTTGCCGTGGCCTGTTCTGGGACGGTTCGTCCTTCCTGGCGAATATCATCGAGAGCGGCACGTTCCACGATTTCTATCCCGCCCGCGCCCATGTCGGATGGCTGACGCAGATTCCCGTGCTGCTGGCGATCAAGGTCGGCGTCACCGATACCAGGCTGTTGGCGATGATCCAGTCGGCAGCCCTGTTCGCGCTGCCGGCGGGACTCTATAACCTGGCGCTGGCGCGGGTGCGGGACGATGGCGTGCTGCTCGCCACTGTCATGACCATCATTGCCGTCGTCTATCTGCCGACCTCGTTCTTCATCATCGGCGAATACAACGCCACTTTCGCCGCCTTGACCGCGGCGATGGCGGTGGCGCTCACGGCCGACGACGGCCGCAGCTGGCGCGACGGCGCGACCCTGTGCGCGCTGGGCATCCTCTGCATCGCCTCCTACGAGGCCATGATCTATCTCGGCCCGCTGATGGCGGCGGCGATCCTGTGGCGCGTCGCGCGCCAGGGGACCGACGGCGGCGTCCGCCTGCTGGGCGCAATCGCGGCCCTTGCCTTCCTGGGCGGCGCCGTCGTGTCGGGCGCCACTGTCGCCGAGTACTGGCGTCACCCGCACTTCGTCCTGGTCCGCGGCGCCGTTCTCGATTTCTGGCAGAACCTGCAGTTCGTCATTCCCCTGGTCGGACTGGCGATTTTTGCCCTGCTGTCCCTGGCCCGGCCGTCGTGGCTAAAGGCGCGCGGACCCACGGTGGTGATCTGCCTCGTGGCTCTCCTGCTCGCCGCGACACCGTGGTTTCGCCGTTTCGATCCCGAGGCGATGCTCTTCCCGCCGGCGCAGTATGTCGCGCGCACGGCGGCGGGCGGGCTGCTGGCGGCCCTGCTGGTTGGCATGTGGATCTACGTCGCGTGGCGGCGAGGTCCGCCGGCGCTGCTGGCCAATCTGCGCCAGCCGGCGGTCGCGCGCCGGCTCGCCACGGCGACCTTCGTCGTGCTGCTGTGCGCTGCGATTCCCGACATTGCCCTGACCCGGCTGTGGACCGGCTATCTCGACTATTTCCGTGGGCTGGTCGTCGGCCGCACCGGTCTGGTGTCGGCGCGAGAGCTTCCGATGGGTGTCTGGCCGCAGCGGCTGTTCAGCCAAGAATGGACCTATCCGGCGTTGAGCGCGATCCTGCGAAGCGCGCCCGGCCAGGCGATAGTGCTGATCGACAAGGATTTTAACAACCCGCCGTTCGACCCGCGTTGCGGGACGGTGCCCCGGCTCAAAGGCTTCGCATGGCGCGGCTGAATACGACCGCGCTCTATCGCGCGACGGCGCTGCTGATCTGGGCGCTTGCGCTCTGGCATTGCTGGTTGGTGCGCGGCCTGTTCGTCGACGGCAGCGCCATCCTCGTCGACATGATCAAAGACGGCGGCTACGCGACGTTCTACGCCGCGCGGCGCCATGTGATGGCGCTGACGCAATGGCCGGTTGTCACCGCCCTCGACCTCGGCGTGACCGACACGCAGGCCTTGGCCCGGTTGTTCTCTGCCGGCTTGTTCTTTTTGCCGACGGCGTTCTATCACGCCTGCCTGTTCCGGACGCGCCGCGATCCGGTACTGCTCGCGGCCGTCGTCTGCACCATCGCAATTGTCTTCCTGCCGACGTCGTTCTTCATCGCCGGCGAATACAACAGCGTCGGTGCCGCCGTGCTGTTTGCAGTCCTGGTGTTGGCCACGGGGGCACGCCCGACGGTGGGCGACGGCCTGCTGCTGGTGGCGACGGCTGCGTTGCTTGTCCGCTCCTACGAGACGATGTGCGGCTACGGCCCGCTGTTGGCCGTGCTCACCCTCTGGCGCCTGTCGTCGGCCAGCGGCTGGCGCAGCGGGGCATCCGTTCTCTACGGGCTGGCGGTGCTGCTGTTCCTGGCGTCGGCAGCCGTTGCCGTCCAATCGCTTGTAGGACCGCATGTCGAGGGCCACCTCAGCAGCGCGGTGGCGGACGTCGTGGTGTTCTGGCGCAATCTGCAGTTCGTCCTGCCGCTGGCGGCGCTCGTCGTCGTGGCGGTCGCCGGTCTGGTCGCGCCGGACCTGCTTTCGTCACGCCGGCTCTATCTGTGGGCTGGCGTGCTTCTGGTCCTGGCGGCGCTCAGCCCGCTGCTGTGGCTGAGCGACGGCACCGTGCGTCCGTTCGCCAAGTCGCACTACCCGTCGCGCATGATGGCGGGTCTGGTCACGGCTGGCATCGTGGTGGCGATCTGGCTCCATGCGTTGCGGCCATCGTGGATGCCGGCGGCGCTCGCGGCTTTGGCTAAGCCCGCGGCGGCACGCTGCTTCCTTGGGTTCCAGATGGCGACTCTGCTCGCGGCATTGCCGGCCGATATCGTGCTGAGCGAGCTGTGGCGCCGCAGCATCGTGGAGTTTCAGGCGACGATCGCTAAGCGCAGCGGCCCGATCCCGGTGGACGAGACGGCGCTCAGCCGCGACCCGTTCATTTACATGATCGAGGACTGGACCCTGTCGAGCCAGAGCCTGCTGCTACGGCACAGCCACGGCGACGGCATCGTGGTGCCGCCGCGTGGCTTCTCGAACTGGCAGCCGTTCGATGCGAAGAAAGAGTTACCTCGCAACGCCGAGAAATACCTGTGGGGCGATCAGGGCCGCATGCCGTGACTGGACGGGCCTGAGCCGCGCAGAGGGGCGGCCATCTCGACGAACTCGCAGAGGATCTTGCGGGTGTCGCGAGGGTCGATGATCTCCTCGATCCAGAAGGTCTCGGCACTGCGGAAGGGCGAGCGCAGCTTGTTCAGCCGGTCCTCGATTTCCGTCATCTTGGCCTTGCGATCAGGAGCGGCGTCGAGATCGGCGCGGTAGGCCGCCTCGATGCCGCCTTCCAGCGGCAGCGAGCCCCAACGGCCCGACGGCCAGGCATAGCGCCAGTTGACCCGCCCGCCGTTCTGGTGCGCAGCACCGGCCACGCCGAAGGCGTTGCGGATGATGAAGGTGCAAAACGGCACCGTCGTCTGGAACATCGCCGACATGGCGCGCACGCCCTGGCGGATGACGCCACTCTTCTCGGCCTCGAGGCCGATCAGGAAGCCCGGGCAGTCGCAGAAATAGACCACCGGCATATGGAACGTCTCGGCCATGTCGAGGAAGCGCGTCACCTTCTGGCAGGTGTCGGCGGTCCAGCCGCCGCCGTAGAAGGTCGGGTCGCTCGCCATCACCGCGACCGGCCAGCCGTCGACGCGGGCAAAGCCGGTGACGACGGCACGGCCGTAGAGCTTGCCCATCTCGAAGAAGGAGCCCTGGTCGACGCACTTCTCGACGATGGGACGGATGCGATAGACTTTGCGGGGATCGCGCGGAATGACGTCGAACAGCGACTCTTCGCGGCGCGCCGGATCGTCGGTCTGCGGTCCGCGCGGCGGGGCGTCATGGACCGACGAGGGCAGGTAGGAGAGGAAGCGGCGCGCGACGGCGAAAGCCTCTTCTTCGCTGTCGACCGCCTCGTCGATGGCGCCGGCGCGCAGCTGGATCTCCCAGCCGCCCAGCTCCTGCTTGTCGTACTGCTTGGCGCTCAGCCGATTGACCACCGGAGGGCCGGCGACGAACATCGCCGAGATCTCCTTCACCATCACCGAGTAATGCGTGGCGGCAAGCCGCGCAGCACCGAGGCCCGCGACCGAGCCGAGGCCCAGCCCGACGGTCGGCACGGTGCCCATGTTGCGCACCACCCATTCCCAACCGCTGACACCGGGGACGTTGGCGCGGCCCGTCGTCTCGATGGTCTTGACCGATCCGCCGCCGCCCGAGCCTTCGATCATGCGGACCAACGGCACGCGGTATTGGTTGGCGAAGCGTTCGATGAAGTTGGACTTCTCCTTGATCGTGGCGTCGGCTGAGCCGCCGCGCACGGTGAAGTCGTCGCCGGTGACGGCAACCGGCCGGCCGTCGATTTTACCGCGGCCCATTACGGCGTTGGCGGGCATCAGGTCGATCAGGTCGTTGCGGCCGTCATACTCGGCCTTGCCCGCGATGCTGCCGAGCTCGCGGAAGGAATCCTTGTCGAGCAGCCGGTCGATGCGCTCGCGNNCGTCATTTCCTGACGGCGCCGCAGCTCATCCATTTCAGGTTGCCAGGTCATCTCGGCGATCCCTCGGTTCGGTTGTTTCAGCGTCTATGATTTCAATGTTCGTACCAACGCCCGGCCTGACCGGCTATACTGAAAGAGTTGCAGCGGGAGAGTAGGGCCGATGGACGAAACTAGTAACAGTAGCGTGCTGCTGGTGGCCCGCTGCCTGCTGGCCGGCCTGTTCCTGTGGTCGGGCATCGGCCAGGTCAACGGCTATGACGAAACCGCGATTTTTATGTCCCAACACGGCACGGTGGGTAGCTTGCTGCCGATTGCCGTTTTCGTCGAGCTCGCCGGCGCCGTTCTACTGATCTTCGGCTACCGAATGAGGTTCGTCTGCCTCGCACTCGCCGGATTCTGTGTGGTGACGGCGTTGCTCTTTCACGCCAATTTCGCCGATCGTGCGCAAATGTTCCATTTCCTCAAGAACGCCGCCATCGCCGGCGGCATGCTGGCGCTTTACGTCGCCGGTCCCGGCCGCCTGTCGTTCGACGGCCTAAGCGAAACCGGCGACGACTATGCCGAGGGCCGCTCATAGACGATGCCGTCGATCAGGTTCTCCTCATAGAGGCGCGCGAGATCGATGCCGCCCGGCGGGCCCGCGACCTTGAAGTCGGCGATGGCACGGGCAAGGCGCGCCTCCTGGTCGCGTCGCAGCTTCTCGGCTTCCGCCACCGTGACCGGCGTGAAGCGAACCGACTGGCCCGGCAGCAACCGCCCCAGACGCGGCAGGTCGACCGAGGCGACGGTCGCGATCTTCGGATAGCCGCCGACAGTTTGGCGGTCAGCCAGGAGCACGATCGGCAGGCCCGCGCCCGGCACCTGGATGGCGCCCGGTCCGATGCCGTCGGAGATGATGTCGGCGCCCCCCTTGGCGACACTGAGGGCGTGCTCGATCGTCGGACCTTCGAAGCGGATGCCCATGCGATCGGCTTCCTTCGAGACGCGCCAGTCTGCTTCCACGAAGGTGCGGCGGCCCTTGGCGCTGAAATGATCCTCCTGCGGTCCCCAGATGACGCGGACCGGCCCGCTGCCGTAGTCGAAGGCGCTGCCGAGTTTGCGCTCGTCGCCCGCCGGTGCGGTGGCGAGAGCCAGTGGCAGCGCATCGCCCGCGGCAAGCTTGCGGCCCTCGAAGCCGCCGATGCCGGCACGGGCATAGGTCGAGAGGCTGCCCATGAAGCGCGGCAGGGCGAAGCCGCCGGCCACGGCGAGGTAGGCCGTGCTGGAGCCGTCGACCATGCCGACCCGCAGCGTCTGGCCGCGCTTCAAAAGATGCGAGCGGTCGGAGTCGAGCGGCTTGGGCGGCGCGTCCGGCGCCTCGATCAGCGTCGGCGCCAGCGGCCCGACCAGAGCCACGCGCACCGAGTCGGCCTCGACCAGCAGGTCGGGGCCCATCACGCCGATCTCCAGCCCGGCGGTTTGGCCGTCGTTGCCGGCCAGCGCATTGGCGAGGCTGAGGCCAATGCGATCCATGGCGCCCGCGGTCGGCATGCCGAGCGCCATGTGACCGTTGCGGCCCTGATCCTGCACGGTGTCGAACAGGCCCGCCCGCACCACCTTGAGCGCGCCGGTCATGCCGCGCGCCCCGCTGGACTAATGAGGGACGACCAGTCGAGCGTGCCCGCCTCGACTTGCCGCGCGATGCGGTCGAAGGCCTTGCGGTCGATGCGTCGGAAAAAAAGCTGATCGCCCGGCGCCAGGAAGACCGGCTGCTCGCGACGCTGGTCGAACATCCACAAAGGGGTGCGGCCGATCAGATGCCAGCCGCCCGGACTTTCGAACGGATAGATCGTGGTCATGTCCATGGCGATGGCCACCGACGAACGCGGCAGGCGTACGCGCGGCTGGCTACGCCGCGGCAGATAAAGTGTCTGATCGAGGCCCGCGATATAGGCGAGCCCGGGCATGAAGCCCAGGACATAGACCTTGAACGGCGAGGCGAGGTGGGCGGCGATCACCTGATCGGGCGTCTTCCTGGTGCGCTCGGCGACCTCGGCGAGGTCGGGCGCGAATTCCGGGTCGTCGTAGCAGCACGGAATGGTGACGCGGCGGGTCGCCACCTTGCTCGGCAGGCCGCGGGCGATCAGGGCGTCGATCTGCGGCTGCAGTTCGCTGCGCGAGGTCGCCAGCGGATCGTAGGCCACCATCAGGGAACGCATGGTCGGCACGGTTTCGACCACGCCGCCCAGGCCGCCGGAGGCCTTGGCGCCGCCGATGGCGGCGTGCAAGGACATGACCCGGCCGTTGATCTCGGGCGATATTTCGTTGCCGAATTCGACGGTAAAGGCAGTATCGCCGCAGGACAGGTACCGGACGCTCACGTCTGCTAAGATAACCGCTTCGATTCAGGGAGTCTCCCATGGCTGCAGCCGCCAACGCCAACTCTACGAATGCGGGGCACGTCAACATCAACTCCGATCTCGGCGAGAGCTTCGGGCCCTGGGTGATGGGCAACGACGCCGAGGTGCTGAAGATCGTCCGGTCGGCCAACGTCGCCTGCGGTTTCCACGCCAGCGACCCCGTCGTCATGGTGGATACCGTGAAGCTCTGCGTGCAGAACGGCGTCAGCATCGGNNGAGGCCAACATCGCCTACCAGATCGGCGCACTGCAGGCGATCGCGGCCCTTCATGGCGCCAAGGTCACGCACATGAAGCCGCACGGCATGATGGCCAACATGTCGGCTGACAGCCCGGAAATGTCGGAGGCGATCTGCCGCGCCACCAAGGCGGTCGACCGCGACCTGATCTTTCTCGCCCAGGCCAGCACCGAGCAGGGCAAGGCCGCGCGCAAGCACGGGCTGCGCGTGGCGGAGGAGGTCTTTGCCGACCGCACCTACACCGATTCCGGCATGCTGACGCCGCGCAAGGAAGCCAACTCGATGATCAAGGACGCCGCCAGGGCTGTCGCCAACGTCCGGCGCATGGTCGACGAGCAGGCGATCTATTCGACCTCGGGCAAGCGCATCCCCTGCCAAATCGATTCAATATGTGTGCATGGCGACGGCCCGACCGCCGTCACCGTGTCCAAGGCCGTGCGCGAGGGGCTGGAGGCCGCCGGCATTCGCATCGTGCCGCTGACCGAGCTGCCGAGCCTCAAGCACTGAACGCGGGACCATCCGCCGCGTCGGCTTGCCCGACGCTGTTGCGCTACTATAGTCCGCTTCGATCGGGAGCGGACTATTTAGCGGTCAGGCATGAAGCAACGTATCTTTGGCTGGATCTCCAGCCTTATCGGCATCGTCATCGCGCTGGCCCTGATCGAGGTCACCGCGATCGGCTGGCTGATGATCGAGGATGGTCGCTACACCTCGGCCGAGGAACTGTTCGTGCGCACCCAGAACACCTACGTGCGCGATTTGACCAAGGACTCGGACTGCCGCTACGTCGACACGCTCTTTCCGCACCCCTACCTGGCTTTCGTCCACCACGCCAACCCGCCGTGCGGTCTGTGGTGGGCCAACAATATCGGGCTGTTCGGCGACGATTTTCCGACGGTGAAGCGGGCCGACCGCTACGTCATCCTGCTGACCGGCGGGTCGGTCGCCTCGCAGCTGGTGCAAAACTTCCGGCCGCCGGCGCCGCACTATCTCGAGCAGGAGCTGAACAAGCGCTACGTCAGCCCCAACGGCATGCCGTTCCAGGTGCTGAATGGCGGGGATGGTGCGTGGAAGCAGCCGCAGGCCTTCATCCTGTTCGCCATGTATGCCAGCACGGTCGATGCCGTGGTCACGCTCGACGGCTTCAACGAGCACTATTTCTTCGGAGCCGGCGTCGACGCGCGGCTCGAACGTCCGCTCAGCAACTTCAGCGACGTCAATCCGTTCGTCGCCGACGAGAATTTCGGCGACGCCGCGATCGGCTGGGTGATGGGGCGGATCGCAGGAACGCTAGCAACGACCCCGGTCCTCGGCCACTCGCACGCCATGTACATGATCGTCCGCGGCATCGAGGCGGTGGCCAAGAGCAAGGACATCTTCAAGTCGACCAAGAAGACGACGCTTGCCAGCCTGTTCGACATGCCCGAGGAGATCCGCAAGGACCACGACCTCGAATTCGCCGTCCAGATCGGCCTCTATCAAAAGTATATGCGCGGCATCGAGGCGGTGGCCCGGGACTACAACATCAAGACCGCCTATTTCCTGCAGCCCATACCGGCCTACGGCAAGGTGCTTACGGAAGACGAGAAGAAGATCGTCGGCGACCTGTCGTACGGCCCGATCTACCGGCGGATGGTGGCCGGGCTCCTGACGCTGCGCGAGCGCGGCCTACAGGTGTTCGATCTTGGCGACCTCCTCCTGGACGAAAAGGGCACCTTCTACGCCGACCAGATCCACTTCTTCCGATTGGAGACGAAGGAAAACTACGGCGAGAGCCCCGGCTACCGGCTGATGGCCGCCAGGGTGGGTAAGTTGCTGGCGGAAACCTGGGGGCTGAAGGCAAAGCCGGGAAATTGATCACAAATCCGACATTCCCCCATCGTTTCTGCGTTTTTCTTATTGATTCGTACTTACTGCAGTCTTTTACTGTCCGCGACGCAAAATAAGGCAGAAGGCGCTTCAGGCGCCACATAAGCGTCGACTAGGGATGGAGCTGCTCATGGGCGTTACACGCCGCCAATTCATGAAGGTGAGTGCTGCTGGCCTCGCTGCCTCGTCGGTTGGAGCCTTGGGATTCGTCGGAGCGGGCGAAGCGCTCGCCGCCGGCGTCCGGCCCTTCAGGCTGGAAAAGGCGACGGAAACCCGCAACGCCTGCCCTTATTGCGCCGTGGCCTGCGGCGTCCTCATCTATTCCATGCCCGATGGCACCGCCAAGGATGCCAAGCCGAAGGTCGTCCACATCGAGGGCGATCCCGACCACCCGGTCAATCGCGGCACCCTCTGCGCGCGCGGCGCGGCATCGCTCGGTTATCTGCACAGCGCCAACCGCCTGCAGTACCCGATGCACCGCAAAGCGGGCACCGACAAGTTCGAGCGCGTGACCTGGGACTTCGCGCTCGATCGCATCACCAAGCTCATGAAGGAAGACCGTGACAAGAACTTCATCGCCAAGAACCGCGATGGCGTCACGGTCAATCGCTGGTTGAGCACCGGCTTCTTCGGTGGCTCCTCGCTCAGCAATGAGGCGGGCTATCTCACCTACAAGTTCGTCCGATCTACCGGGATACTGGCGTTCGAGGACCAAGCTAGAATTTGACACGGTCCGACGGTGGCCAGTCTTGGCCCCACATTCGGACGCGGCGCGATGA